>DASYGA010000299.1:0-49334 GCA_036000265.1 Steroidobacteraceae bacterium
GCTGCGGCAGGAGATCGAGCGGCTGGAGGCGAAAATCCGCCGCCGCGACATCCTCGCCGACGAGGCGCGGCAAGTTGAGTTCTACGCCGCGCGGATTCCCGAGCAGGTCAGCTCCGTTGCCTCCTTCGAGCAGTGGCGAGCGCACGCGGAGCGTCAGAATCCAAATGCACTGGTCATGTCGCCCGCGGACCTGATGTTGCGCGAAGCGACCGAAGTCGACCGGGAGCGGTTCCCGGACGAGCTCGAGATCGGCGGCAACCGGCTGCCGCTCGAGTACCGCCTCGAGCCGGGCGAGGCCGACGACGGCGTGACGCTGGGCGTGCCGGACTTGCTGCTGGACGCATTGCAGGCGGACCAGATCGCCTGGCTGGTGCCGGGCTGGCGGCTGGAGAAGATCATCGCCGTACTGCGGGAGCTGCCCAAGACACGGCGCAAGCTCCTGGTGCCGGTGCCCGAGCATGCACGCCAAGCGCTCGCGGAGCTGACGGCGCGCGGGACTCACGTTGCGCACGGAGGGGGGACGGTGGCGGGCTACCGCGCCGGCCAGGACGCCTTGCCCGGCTTTTACGCCGGGCTGGCCGCGTGGGTTTCAGAGCGCATTGGCGCACCGGTGGTACCGGCCGAGCTCGCGGCTTTGCCGCTGCCGGATTGGCTGCGGATGAACATCCGTGTCGTCGACGAGCAGGATCGAGTGTTGGCCATGGGGCGCGATCTCGCGGTCCTCAGGCGGAAGATGCCCGGTACGGCGGCAAGCGCTCGTCCGGCGGCGGAAGCGGCGCCCGTGATGCATCGCCAATGGGAGTTCGGCGAGCTGCCCGAAAGCCGTACGATCGAGCGCAATCGATTGCTGCTGACAGTGTTCCCGGCGCTCGAGGACTGCGGGAGCGGCGTTGTATTGGTGGAGGCACGCAGCCCTCCTGCCGCGGAAGAGATGTCGAGGCGAGGCGTAGGCCGACTGTCGCTCCTCGCTCTGCCGCAACAGGCCCGCTATTGGCAGAAGCGCGTCAGCGATGATCGCGAGCTCGTGCTGCAGAGCCGCGGCCTTGACCTGGTACAGCCCCTTCCCGAGGCCATCGCGCAGCGGATTTTTCTCGATAGCTTCGTGCCGGGGAATGCGCCGCTGCCGCGTGGCCGGGAGGCTTTCAACCGGCGGCTGGAGGAGGGGCGGGCGAGGCTCGAGGGGGCGGGCACCACGCTGATAGAGACCGTCGGGAGCATCTTCCGGGAATGGCGGGCCGTGCGCAGCGCCCTCGAAGCAGCCCGCAGCCCCGCATCCGCCAACGCTCTGGCCGACATCAACACCCAACTCGCAATGCTGCTGCCGCCCGACTTCATCGAGTCGACGCCGCATCCATGGCTCGGTCACGTGCCGCGTTACCTCATGGCCGTCGTGCGCCGGCTCGGACGCCTCCCGGCGGGAGCCCGGCGCGATGAGGAACTTGCTGCGCGGGTCCATCCTTTCGGCGCAGCGTTGAGAGAGCTTCTGGCTCGGGCGCCGAGCGGGATGCCGCAGCCTGAGCTGATGCAGCTGCGCTGGATGGTCGAGGAATTCCGCGTTTCGCTCTTCGCGCAGGACCTGCGGACCGTCATGCGAGTGTCTGAGCCGCGTCTCGCCGAGCAGCTCGAAAAGGCGCAGGCACAGGCACGACAATAACGGGGCCTTCGAATGCTTGAGCACCTCGAGATCGGCCACCAAATCGGCCATTCGCGGTGGCAAAGTCGAGTCTTTTATAGTATTTTCAATTGATTGTGATTCCACAAGATCGGCCAGATTAATCCAGATGGAATCCGTACAGCGCATCGAGCCGGCTCGTCTGGAGGAGCCGGGTGAGGCGATCGGGGATGTCGTTGCCGAGCTTTCGGCGGCGGCGGCGATTCTGGGCAAAGGCCTGCACCGGCGCACCGCGAGCAATCTCGCCGCCCTGGTGCGGATCATGAACGCCTATTACAGCAATCTCATTGAAGGCCATATCACCCGTCCGAAGGACATTGAACGGGCGCTCGCCGGCAAGCTGGACGAAGACGAAGGGCGACGCAACCTGCAACTCGAGGCCGCTGCGCACGTGCGCGTCCAGGCGGAGGTCGACAAGCTGGCTGCGGAAGGGCGATTGCCGGAACCGGCCTCGGAGGAGTTTATCCGGTGGTTGCATCGGGAGTTCTACCGCGGGGCGCCTGAGGAGATGCTGTGCATCCGAACCGCGGGACGCGAGATCGTCATGTCACCCGGCGCGTGGCGTTCTCAGTCCGACCACGACGTCGCGGTGGGTCGTCACGTGCCGCCTTCGAGTGAACGCATTGCGGACTTCATGTGCTACTTCGCGGAGCGCTATTCCTTCAAGTCGATCGGCAAGGCAGCCCGCATCACCGCCATGGCGTCTGCGCACCATCGCCTGAGCTATATCCACCCATTCCCTGACGGTAACGGCCGTGTTGCTCGGCTGATGAGCCACGCGATGGCTCACGAGGCTGGTATCGGGGCGCACGGCCTCTGGTCGATTTCACGCGGCCTTGCGCGCGGACTGAAAAGCCGCGGCGAATACAAGAGCATGATGGATCAGGCCGACACGCCTCGACAGGGTGATCTGGACGGTCGCGGTAATCTGTCCCGGCGCGCTCTAATCGACTTCGTTTTATGGTTCCTGAAGGTCGCCCTCGATCAGGTGCAGTTCATGACGACCCTGTTTGAGCTGGACAGCCTCTCGCAGCGGTTGCGCCGCTATGTCGAGCGCAGCGAGAGTCTCAAGCCCGAAGCCTCCCGACTGTTGGAGGAAGCACTGATGCGCGGCGAGTTCCAGCGCGGCGAGATGGCGCGCATCGCGGGTCTCCCGGAGCGCAGTGCGCGCCGGGTTCTCAATGATCTCGTGTCGGCGGGCCTGCTCGCGTCAGATACGCCCAAGGGGCCGGTATCCCTGCGGTTTCCCGCCGACGCGCTCGATGTGCTGTTTCCACGCTTGTTCCCGCAGAGTTGAATCCGGGCAAGCCGCGCTTAACCGCGATGCTCGCGCGCCAGGTACTCCTCGCTCTGCATCTCCGTTAGGCGGCTCGCGGTGCGCTGGAACTCGAGAGTCAGGCGCTCGCCGCGGTAGAGCTGCGCGGGCGGCGCGGCGGCGGAGATGACGAGCTTGACACAGCGGTCGTAGAGCTCGTCGATGAGGGCGATGAAACGGCGCGCCTCGTTCTCCCGCAGTGTGCCCATCACGGGAACGTCGGAGAGGACGATGGATTGGTAGTTGCGCGCAATCTCGATGTAATCGTCCTGGCTGCGGGGGCCGGCGCAGAGGGCGTCGAACTCGAACCAGACGGCTGCCTCGCTCTCCAGCACCACCGGTATCGGGCGGCCTTCGATCGCCACCGTACCGTCTGATGCCTCGGCATGGTCCGAAAGCTCGGCGAAAAGCGTGCGCAGCCGGGCGGCGGTGTTGGCGTCCCCGGAAGGTAGATACGTGCCGGCCTGAGTCAGCTGCCGCAGACGGTAGTCGCGATCACCCCCTGCAGCGACCACTTCCACCTGCCGCTCGATGAGCTCGATGGCCGGCAGGAAGCGCGCACGCTGCAGACCGTCGCGGTAGAGATCGCGTGGAGGGACGTTGGAAGTGGCGACGAGTGTCACGCCGCGATGGAACAGACCGCGCAGCAGGCCTCCGAGGATCATGGCATCGGCGATGTCGGTCACGAATAGCTCATCGAAGCACAGCACCCGGACCTGCGCCGCCAGCCGCTCGGCCACGGCTTCGAGCGGCGCCTCCACGTTCTGCAGACTCTTCAGTTGAGCATGTACGTCGTGCATGAAGCGGTGGAAGTGGCGGCGGCGGCGTTCGGGGAACGGCAGGCTCTGGAAGAACAGATCCATCAGCCAGGTCTTGCCGCGGCCAACCGGTCCCCACAGGTAGAGGCCCTTTTCGGCGGCGGGGGCGCCACGACGGCCTATGGAGCGCAACAGCCGTCCGCCCAACCCGAAGTGGGAGTTACCGCGTGATGCTGCGCGCGAGTGCCGGCCGGCAATCAGCCGGGCGCGGAGCGTTTCCAGACGGTCCACGATCGCGAGCTGCGCAGGATCGGCACGGAAGCCGCGCTCGACAACCTGGCGCTCGTAGATCTCGCGCAACGTCCTCGCGCCTGCATCGCTCATCCGGGATCAGTCCGCCGCGAGCTCGGGCAGATTGCGGAAATGCTCGAGCGCCTGCGGATTCGCGAGCGCATCGACGTTCTTGACGGGCTGGCCGTGAATCACGTTGCGGACGGCAAGCTCGGTGAGCTTGCCGGAAAGCGTGCGCGGAATATCCGCTACCGCCACGATCTTGGCGGGAACGTGCCGCGGTGTCGTATGTCTGCGAATGACTTCGCGAATCTTCTTCTTCAGTGCCTCGTCGAGCTCGATTCCCGCCTTCAGGCGTACGAACAGCACGACACGCACGTCATCCCGCCAATTCTGGCCGACTGCGATCGCTTCGGTGACTTCCTCCAGGCTCTCGACCGAGGAGTAGATCTCCGCCGTGCCGATGCGCACGCCACCTGGGTTCAATACCGCATCCGAGCGGCCGTAGATGACGATGCCACCATGCTCGGTGAGTGCGGCGTAATCGCCGTGGTGCCACACGCCCTGGAAGCGCTGGAAGTAGGCTGCGCGATAGCGGGCCTCATCCGGATCATTCCAGAACCCGAGCGGCATCGAGGGGAAGGGGGCGGTGCATACGAGCTCACCGCGTTCGCCGCGTACCGGCT
This sequence comes from Steroidobacteraceae bacterium, assembly GCA_036000265.1. Lineage (GTDB taxonomy): Bacteria > Pseudomonadota > Gammaproteobacteria > Steroidobacterales > Steroidobacteraceae > 13-2-20CM-66-19. The sequence continues at coordinate 4,723 of DASYGA010000299.1, forward strand.
TGCCGTCATCATCGAAGATCTCGACGGCCATGCCGAGTCCGCGGCACTGGATTTCGCCCCTGTACACGGGCAGCGTCGGACAGCCGAGGGCGAAGCAGGACACGATGTCGGTCCCGCCGGAGATCGAGGCGAGGTGCAGGTCGGCCTTGATAGCGCGGTAGACGAAGTCGAAGCCTTCCGGCAGCAGCGGCGAGCCGGTCGAGAGCAAAGTCCGCAGGGCAGTCAGATTGACGTTTCCGGCAGGCCTGTAGCCGTTCTTTTCCAGCGCGGAAAGATATTTGGCACTGGTGCCGAAGACCGTCAGCCGCTCCTCCTGCGCAAGCCTCCAGAGCACTCCGGCATCGGGATGGAAGGGACTGCCGTCGTAGAGCACGATGGCCGCGCCGGTGGCCAGCACGCTCATCAGCCAGTTCCACATCATCCAGCCGCAGGTCGTGAAATAGAAGACGCGGTCACCGCGCCGTATATCTGTGTGAAGCAGATGCTCCTTCTGGTGCTGCAGCAGCGTTCCGCCCGCACCGTGCACGATGCACTTCGGAACGCCTGTCGTCCCGGAGGAGTACAGGATGTACAGCGGATGATCGAACGGCACGGATGCGAAGTGCAGTGGCGCGCCACGCTCGCCGAAAGAGCTCCAGTGTCTCGCGCGTGACGCGGCCGTGCCCAGCCGCTCGAGGCGCGGCTCCGCCTCGACGTACGGAATCACGACGACCAGCTCCAGGCCTGGCAGCTTCGAGGCCACCTCGGCCATCTGCGAGAGCGAGTCGAGCGTCTTGCCGGCGTAGAAGTATCCGTCGGCGGTGAAGAGCACCTTGGGCGCAATCTGTCCGAAGCGGTCGAGCACCCCGTGCACGCCGAAATCCGGCGAGCACGACGACCAGGTCGCCCCGAGGCTCGCTGTTGCCAGCATGACGATCGTGGTCTCCGGCAGGTTGGGCAGGAAACCGGCGACCCGATCGCCCTCGCCGACGCCTGCCGCTCTCAGCCCCGCGGCAACCCGTGCCACCTCGCGGCGCAGCTCGCGATGGGAAAGCTGTCTGCGGGTCCCCCGCTCGTTGACGAAGACGATTGCGGCGCGGTCATCATCATGCCGCAGCAGGTTTTCCGCGAAATTGAGCCGGGTGCCGGGAAAGAATCGTGCGCCGGGCATGGCGCCGCCATTCTCGAGCGCCGCGCCCGCGCCCCAGTCGGCTTTGACGTCGGCAAAGCGCGCGAGCTCGGTCCAGAATTCTCCGGGATGCGCTACGGACCAGGCGTAGAGCTCTTCGTAGCCCTCGAGCCTCAGGCTCTTGCGGGCATTCACGCAAGCGGTGAAGCGTGTCAGGTTTGAATCGGCCACGCGGGCCGCCGACGGGCGCCAGATCTCGGTCATGAGGTGACCTAAAGTGACTGATAGTTCGGGCCGGAGCCGCCCTCCGGAGGCGTCCAGTTGATGATCTCGTAGGGGTCCTTGATGTCGCATGCCTTGCAATGCACGCAGTTGGCGGCGTTGATCTGCAGCCGCTTGCCGCCCGAGGGGTCATCGACCATCTCGTAGACGTTGGCCGGGCAGAAGCGCTGGCACGGGTTGCCGAACTCCTTCGCGCAACGCTCGATGCAGATGCTGGTATCGAGCACTTTCAGGTGCGCCGGCTGGCTCTCGTCATGGCTGGTCGAGGCGAAGAACACCGAGGCTAAGCGGTCGCGCGGCGGCAGGGTCCGCTCGACCCAGCCGCGATCGGGGCTCTCGTATGCGCTCAGGTCCTTCAGGCGCGCATGATCGGGTGTGCGATTCGCAAGCGTCCACGGGGTGCGGCCGCCCATGACCGCCTCGAGACCGGCGTTGGCCATGCCGAACCAGAGGCCGCGCTTGAAGCCCGGCTTGAAGTTGCGCACGGCGCGCAGCTCCCGCCCTCCGGCGGAGGCGCGCCAGCGGGCATCGAACCCGGTGGGACTGCCGCTTTCCGCCAGGTGTTCCGCGGCGAGCATCCCGGAGCGGATGGCCTGGTGGATGCCCTTGATCTTGGGCACGTTGACGCCGCCGCCGGCATCTCCGATCAGCATGGCGCCGGGCATCTCGAGCCGCGGGATCGATTGCCAGCCGCCCGCCGCGATGGTGCGCGCGCCGGCGGCAAGGATCTCCCCGCCCTCGAGCAGAGGCTTGATTTGCGGGTGATGCTTGAACTGCTGGAATGCCTCGAACGGCATGAAGCGCGGATCCTCGTAATCGAGCCCGGCCACCAGGCCGACGTAGACCCGGTTCTTGTCCAGGTGATAGATGAAGCTGCCGCCGTAGGTGCGCGAGTCGAGCGGCCAGCCGAGCGTGTGCTGGATGAGGCCAGGCTCCACGCGGCCCTCGGGCAGCTGCCACAGCTCCTTCATTCCGAGCCCGTAGGATTGCGGGCTCGAGCGGGCATCCAGGTTGAAACGGCGGATGAGCTGCTTGGCAAGGCTTCCGCGGGCACCTTCGGCGACCACGGTGGTGCGCGCCCGCACCTCGGCCCCGGGGGTGAAGTGGGGCCCCGGCGTGCCGTCCTTCTGCAACCCCATGTCACCCAGCTGTACGCCGGCAATGCTCCCGTCCGCCGAGACGAGGGGCGCGGCCGCCGCGAAGCCGGGGAAGACATCCGCGCCGGCGGATTCCGCTTTCCCTGCCAGCCAGGGTGTCAGCAGTCCCAGGGAGATGATGAAGTTGCCGCGGTTGTGCAGCTGCGGCGGCAACGGCAGCCGCATGCTGCCCTTGCGGGTGAGCAGCCGGAACTCGTCGCGAACGGCCGGCACGCAGATCTCGGGCGGCGACTCGCGCCACTCCGGAGCCAGAGCATCGAGCGGCCCCGGCTCCATCACTGCGCCCGAGAGGGCATGCGCGCCGACCGCGGCCGCCTTCTCCAGTACGCAGACACTGAGCTCGGGTTTCAGCTGCTTGAGCTTGATGGCGCACGATAGTCCCGCCGGGCCACCGCCGACAATGACGACGTCGTACTCCATGACGTCACGCTGGAGGTTGCTTTGCTCGGTCGCGGATGTGTTCATTATTGCGGTTGCATTCGGACGGCGCCGTCGAGGCGGATCGTCTCCCCGTTCAACATCGGAATCTCGAAAGCGGCGACGACCAGCCGCGCGAACTCCTCGGGCTTGCCGAGGCGCTTGGGAAAGGGGATCTGGCTGGCGAGGGATGCCTGAATCTCCGCGCTCATCGAATCGACCATCGGCGTGTGGAAGATGCCGGGAGCGATGGAGATGCAGCGAATGCCGAACCTTGCCAGCTCGCGCGCGATGGGGAGCGTCATGCCGGCGAGCCCAGCCTTGGTCGCGGAGTAGGCCGCCTGGCCAATCTGACCCTCGAATGCCGCGACGGAGGAGGTGTGCACCAGCAGGCCCCGCTCACCGTCCTCGCTGGGAGCATTGTGCTGCATCAGCGCGGCGGCGGCCTTGTCGCAAAGGAAGGTGCCGATCAGGTTGATGTGCACGACCTTGGTGAAGAAGTCCCCCGCCATCGGCCCGTTCTTGCCCAACACCCGGCCGGCGCCGATCACACCGGCGCAGTTGACGAGCAGATTGATGCCGCCCATGCGGGTCTGGGCGGCCTCCATCGCGGAAGTGACCTCTGCCTCTGAAGTGACGTCACAGCGAACGAAGGCGGCACCGGGTCCGAGATCGGCAGCCGCGGCACGCCCGGGTCCGTCCTGGACGTCGAGGATCACGACCTTGCCGCCGAGCGAGGCGAGGTGGCGCGCCACCGCGTGGCCGAGCCCCGAGGCGCCGCCGGTAACGACGGCGCGGGCGTTTTCAATCTTCATAAGCTCCCCAAAATAACCCAGGCACACGGGCGAGGCGGTGCCTTCAAGCGAAGCACCGCTTCGCTCCGCCGAGCGGGTGTCCACGGATGGACACCCCGGGCTTGCGCGCAGCAGGATAGCGCAGCGCAATGTGCCCCGCCGCCGCAGGTGGCATCGAAGAGTTTAGCCGATCAGCTCGATCGCGACCGCCACAGCTTCACCGCCACCGATACACAGGGATGCGATTCCCCGCCGGCCGCCCCGGCGACGCAACGCGAACAGCAGGGTCGTGAGGATGCGCGCGCCGGTGGCACCGACCGGATGACCCAGCGCGCAGGCACCACCATTGACGTTGACACGCGGGTGATCGATGTCGATCTCGCGCATCGCGGCCATCGTGACCGCGGCGAAGGCTTCGTTGATCTCGTACAGGTCGGCGTCGTGCGGCTTCCAGTGGAGCCGATCGAGAACCTTGCGGATGGCGCCTACCGGGGCCGTGGTGAACCACTCCGGCTCCTGGGCGTGGCTGGCCTGAGCCAGAATGCGTGCCAGCGGCTTCAGTCCATGGGAGGCCGCGGCATCGGCGCTGGCGATCACGAGTGCTGCCGCGCCGTCGGCGATCGACGAGGAGCTGGCCGCCGTCACCGTCCCGTCCTTGCCGAATGCGGGTCTCAGGCTCGCAATGCGGCTGACGTCGCAGGTACCCGGAGTCTCATCGCGCGCGACGATCGTCTCGGCCTTCCTGCCCTTGACCGTGAGGGGCGCGATCTCGGCATCGAACTCACCCGACTCCACGGCGCGCAGCGCGCGGCGCACCGACTCCGCGGCAAAGGCATCCTGATCCTCCCGGCTGAACCCGTACTTGCTGGCCGTTGCATCGGCGAAGCAGCCCATGAGCTTGCCATCGAACGGGCTCTGCAATCCGTCATAGAACATGTGGTCCAGCACCTCGCCATGGCCGAGCCGATAGCCGCCGCGCGCCTTCGGCAACAGATAGGGCGCATTGGTCATCGATTCGAGGCCGCCTGCGAGCACGATCTGCGCATTGCCGGCGCGGATCTGGTCGGCGGCCATCATCACTGCCTTGAGTCCGGAGCCGCACATCTTGTTAATGGTGGTGGCGGGCGTGGCGAGCGGAAGACCGGCGGCAATGGCTGCCTGACGGGCGGGGGCCTGGCCGAGCCCGGCCGGCAGCACGCACCCGAGGATGACCTCCTGCACTTCGGCAGCATCGATGCCCGCGGCCTGGATGGCGGCCCGGGCCGCGGCGGCGCCGAGCTGCGGCGCGGTCACCGGCGCGAGCGCTCCCTGGAACGCGCCGATCGGGGTGCGCCGGGCCGAGACGATGACGACTTCGCTCGTCGATTCATTGGGCGACATGTTGGGTCCTCGTTGGAAATTCCGGGCCGGGGCTTCAGCCCGGTCTCGAATACGGTGATGAACGTCTCGGCGATCTCGGTGCCGCTCATTCCCTGGCTCTCGCGATACCAGTGCGCGATCCAGTTGAGCGCGCCGGCGAGGGCGAAGGCGGTCATCTTCGGATCGCAGGGATGAATCGAGCCGTCCTGGATGCCTTCGCGCAGCAGCCGCCGGATCCCCTGATCGATCTCCGATTTCATCGCCTTGATATGGGCGCTCATGTCGGGCGAGAGATCCTGATCCTCGGCCCGTACCATGCACCAGCCGAACTCCGAGGCGACGGCCTCGCCATAGTGGCGCAACACCGCCTTCAGCCGCTCCCGGGCCGGCAGCGCCTGAGAGCGCGCCTCGCGGACGGCGGCCCGGATCCCCTCGATCCCGGCGATGAAGCACTCGAAGAGGAGCTGCTCCTTGTTGGTGACATAGTAGTAGACGGTGGGCTTGGTAACCTCGAGCGCCGCGGCGATGTCATCGAGCGAGGTGTTGTGATAGCCCTTGCGGTTGAAGGCCCGGGCCGCCGCCCGGATCACCGCCTCGCGCTTGACCTCGCGGTCGCGCAGCCGCTCGCGGCTGGCCCGCCAGGGGGATGCGGGGGGCGAGCCGGTGCCTTTAAGCGAGGACACTTAAAGTGTCCTCGCTCCGGCGAGCGCCCGCACACGGAGGTGCGGGCCGGGGGCCCTGCCGCCAGGGACGGCCACTGGCACGGCTTTCCCGACTTTCAACGAAGGTGCTTTGGGACGGTTGCTCGGCATTTTGCTCACGGGGATGAGTGCGCCGCGCAAGTATAGCGGCAGACCCTGAGATCCGCCGTCGCCAGTGCCGGCGCCGGGGAAACGCCGCCGCCGCGCCTCGTTGACCGCGGGGCCGGCCGTGGACCATACTCGCCGGTAGCTAATCTACCGGCGCGTAAAGGTAAAGTATTCCCTCCGCCGCGAGCTTGCAAGCGAGCATTCCCCATGGCACCCCAGCATCGCACCGGCGGCTCGGCCGCCGCCCAGTCCTCCCCTCAGGCCGAGCCCGGCCGGACGCCTCCGAGCTCCGCCGACGCCAGCGGGGAAACCTCCGAGACCCGTCTACGCGAACATGAGATCGCCGGGAAACCCCCCGGAGTCCCTCCTCTGCGGTTCGTCTCCGCAGCTTCGCTCTTCGACGGACACGATGCGGCGATCAACATGATCCGCCGCCTGCTGCAGGCTCACGGGGCCGAGGTCGTCCACCTGGGCCACAATCGCAGCGTGGCAGAGATCGTCAGAGCCGCGATCCAGGAGGATGCCGATGCCATCGCCGCGAGCTCCTACCAGGGCGGCCACAACGAGTACTTCGCGTACATGGTGGACATGCTGCGCGAGCGCAGTTGTGAGCATATTCGGGTGATCGTAGGCGGCGGCGGGACCATCGCCCCGCACGAGATCGAGGCATTGCAGAGGCACGGCGTGGAGCGCATCTACACGCCGGAGGACGGCCGAAAGCTCGGACTCCACGGCATGGTCGATGATGTATTCGCACGGGTGCGAGCCGCCGGCAAGCCCTCTTACGAGCCGCGGCCCCTCAACGCCCGCGATCACGCGCAGATCGCGCGGGCCATCACGCTGCTCGAGAACGCCACCGCGGAGAGCGGCGATGCCGAGCAGATGCGGCGGGTCCTCGGCCGCGCGCGCGGGCGCGCACCGGTCATCGGGATCACCGGCAGCGGCGGCGCCGGCAAGTCGAGTCTCACGGACGAGCTGCTGGCGCGCCTCACCCGGCATTTTCCCGACCGCCAGATCGCCGTGGTGGCCATGGACCCGACGCGCCGCAGAAGCGGCGGCGCCCTGCTCGGCGATCGCATCCGCATGAACAGCCTCGCCTCGGACTCGATCTTCATGCGCTCATTGGCCACCCGGCGGCAGCACCTTGCGACCTCGGCGGTGCTGCATGAGGTGATCCAGCTCTATCAGGCGGCCGGCTTCGATCTGGTCATCGTCGAGACCGCGGGCACGGGCCAGGCGGATAGCGAGATCGTAGATCTCGCCGACGTGTCGCTCTACGTCATGACCAGCGAGTACGGGGCTGCCAGCCAGCTGGAAAAAATCGACATGCTGGACTACGCCGATCTGATCGTGCTCAACAAGAGCGACAAGCGTGGCGCGCAGGATAGCTTGCGCGACGTGCGCAAGCAGTGGCGGCGCAATCATCCGGCGCAAGCGAAGATGCCCGATGCGGACCTGCCGGTGTTCCCGACTGTCGCGAGCCGCTTCAGCGACCCCGGCGTCAACCGCCTGTTTGCGGCGCTTTGCGCAAGCCTCGCCGCCAAAGGGATCGGCACCGCCGACTGGCAGGTCTCGGACCCCGGGCCGACGGAGCTGATCGTGCGCGAGCCTTTGATCCCCGGCGCGCGGGTGCGCTATCTCGCCGAGATTGCGCAGGGCGGCCGCGGGGCGCGCGAGGCGACGGAGCGCCAGGCGGCCGCGGCGCACCGCGCATGCGGCCTGTACCTGTCGCTGCAGGCGCTCGCGGATGCCGCGCTGCCGCGCCCGCTGGAGCTTTACGCGCGGGCCGCGCTGGAGGATCCCGCGGCGGATGCGACGCGCCGGGAGCTGCGAGCCGCGTACAACCGTGCGCTTGAGGAGGTCGGCGCCGAAGGAGTCGGGGAGCTCAAGGCATGGCCGGAGCGGGCGCGCGCCGCCACCGAAGACACCTATTCCTACAAGGTGCGCGATCGGGAGGTCACCGGCGAGAACTACACGCAGACACTTTCGCATCAGCGTGTTCCGAAGATCGCCGTGCCCCGCTTCGCCGACTGGGGCGAGCTGCTGCGCTTCATCCGCACTGAGAACCTGCCCGGCTTCTATCCTTACACGGGCGGTGTCTATCCCTATCGGCGCGAGGCGGAAGACCCGACGCGGATGTTCGCGGGCGAGGGGCCGCCGGAGCGGACCAACCGCCGCTTCCACTACCTGGCGCAGGGCGGCAATGCGGTCCGGCTGTCCACCGCTTTCGACTCGACGACCCTGTACGGCGAGGATCCCGATACCCGCCCGGACATCTATGGCCGCACGGGCAATTCCGGGGTCTCGGTGGCGACGCTCGATGACATGAAGAAGCTCTACTCGGGCTTCGACCTGACGCTGCCCTCGACCTCGGTGTCGATGACCATCAACGGACCTGCGCCCATGATTCTCGCGATGTTCATGAACACCGCGGTCGATCAGCGGGTCGAGCATTACCTGAGGGCAGAAGGCCGCTGGAGCGAGGCGGAGCAACGCATCGCGGAGCTCAGCCGCGCGGCCCTGGAGCGCGGCATCGCACCACCTGCCTACAAGGGTGAGCGGCCGGCGGGCCACGACGGCTCGGGCCTCGCGCTCCTCGGCGTCACCGGCGATCAGCTCGTGGAGCCGGACGTGTATGAGCGCATCAAGTCGCAGACGCTGCAGGCCGTGCGTGGCACGGTGCAGGCGGATATCCTGAAGGAGGATCAGGCGCAGAACACCTGCATCTTCTCCACGGAGTTCGCGCTGCGCATGATGGGCGACGTGCAGCAGTACTTCATCGACCGGCGAGTGCGCAACTTCTACTCCGTGTCGGTCTCCGGCTATCACATTGCCGAGGCCGGCGCCAACCCGATCTCACAGCTCGCCTTCACGCTCGCCAACGGCTTCACCATCGTCGAGTACTACCTGGCCCGGGGCATGGCGATAGATGACTTCGCGCCGAACTTGTCGTTCTTCTTCTCCAACGGCATGGATCCGGAGTACGCCGTCATCGGCCGGGTGGCGCGGCGCATCTGGGCGCGCGCCATGCACGAGCTCTACCGCGCCGGGCCCCGCAGCCAGATGCTCAAGTACCACGTTCAGACCTCGGGCCGCAGCCTGCATGCGCGCGAGATCTCGTTCAACGATATCCGCACCACCCTGCAGGCGCTCTATGCGCTCTTCGACAGCTGCAACAGCCTGCATACCAACGCCTACGACGAGGCGCTGACGACCCCCACCGAGGAAAGCGTGCGGCGCGCGGTGGCGATCCAGCTGATCATCAACCGTGAGCTGGGCCTCAACAAGACACAGAATCCCTGGCAGGGATCGTTCGCCATCGACTATCTGACCGACCTCGTGGAGGAGGCGGTCTATCGCGAGTTCGATGCCCTGTCCGAGCGAGGCGGCGTGCTGGGTGCCATGGAAACGATGTACCAGCGCGGCAAGATCCAGGAGGAATCGCTCCACTACGAGACGAAGAAGCACGACGGCAGCCTGCCCATCGTCGGAGTCAACACCTTCCTGTCGAAATCCGACGGTGCCGAGGAGCACGCCGGTGCGGCGCTCATCCGCTCCACCGAAGAGGAGAAGCAGGATCAGGTCGCGGCCGTGCGCGCTTTCCAGGCGCGCAACGCCGCTCGGGCGCCGGCCGCGCTGCAGCGGCTGAAGCAGACCGCCTGCGGCGGCGGCAATGTGTTCGCGGAGCTGATGGAGTCGGTCAAGACCTGCTCGCTCGGGCAGATCTCGAATGCGCTGTATGAGGTAGGAGGGCGCTATCGCCGGAACATGTGAGGTCCGGCTCTCCGAGCGCAAGCAGGATCGCGGCGCGCGCCTGATCCCGCAGCGCGGCCGAGGAGGTCTCTGCAGCTTGCGACTGGAGCGGCGGCAGGATGTCGATCTCGATCCGGCCCGGGCGCGGCAGCGCGCCGGTCGGGGGCAAGGCGGTGCGAGTGCCACGCACGACCGCCGGGATCACGGGACAGCCCGCCCGGGCCGCGGTGACAAAGGCGCCGGTGTGGAATTTCAGCAGGCCGGGCGTGCGGGTGAAGGTGCCTTCCGGAAAGAACACCAGTGAGTGGCCGCTGGCGGCATTGCGCAGCACCCGCCGTGCATCCGCAGCGCCGCGGTTGCGATCGAACCGCTCCACGAACTCCGAGCCGATGCGGCGCAGGAACAGGCCCGCGAGCGGCACCAGCGACATCTCCCGTTTGATGACGAAGCTGAAGCGGGCGGGCAGCGCGGCCGTGAATACCAGTCCGTCGAGATAGCTCGCGTGATTGGCCACGACGATGCATTGCCCGGGCGCCAGGCGCTCCATCCCGCGGACGGTCAACGGCATGCCGGCCAGCCATAGGAAAGCGCGCGCGGCCGCGCGAGCCGCCGCCCGGCGCCGATAGACCCCGGGCAGAATCACTGCGGCAAGCAGCGCGCCGAGGCCCAGGACCAGGAAGGCGATGACGGCGTAAGCCGCGTACGCGGTGCGCATGGCCGCCCCGGCGAGCGCCCGCAACTGTGACCCGGTTCTCTTTATGTTAATGCTCGGACTCAGATGTGAAGGTCATCACGTCGGCAAGTCGGCCGCGCTCACCATACTGCGGCCGCTACCTTGACCGCGACCTGCGGGCCGAGACGGGAATTGTCGAACCATTCTGCCGCAATTGCCATGGTGCCTCACGCCGACTCCACGGACCCGGCGGTGGCTCGTTTTCTCGATGCCGTCTGGTTGGAGCGCGGCCTGTCGGCCAATACATTGGCGGCGTACCGAGCGGACCTGACGGCGCTGGCCCGCTGGCTGGCGGAGCGCAAGGTGCCGATGGAGCAGACCTCGCGCGCGGATCTGCTGGATTTCATTGCCTGGCGGGTGCAGGCGGGTGCCCGCCCGCGGTCCACCGCCCGGCAGCTCTCGAGCTTCCGCCGCTTCTTCCGTTACCTGCTGCGCGAAGGCGGCATCCACGACGACCCGACCGCGCAGATCGCCATGCCGAAGATCGGGCGCTCCCTGCCCAAGTCCCTCACGGAAGAGCAGGTCGAGTCGCTGCTCGGCGCACCGGTGGTGAGCGACCCGCTCGGCAATCGTGACCGCACCATGCTCGAGGTGCTCTATGCGACCGGTCTGCGCGTTTCGGAGCTGGTGAACCTGCGGCACGGGCAGGTCAACCTGAATCAGGGCGTGATCCGCATTCTGGGCAAGGGCAACCGCGAGCGGCTGATTCCGCTCGGCGAGGAGGCGGTGCGCTGGCTCATCGAGTTCGAGCATGGGCCGCGCGGGGAGATCCTGCTCGAGAGGCAGACCGATTTTCTCTTTCCGACGCGGCGCGGCGATCGCATGACCCGCCAGGCCTTCTGGCACATCATCAAGCGTTATGCCCGCAAGGCGGGGATCTCGAAAGAGCTTTCGCCCCATACCCTGAGGCACGCGTTCGCGACGCATCTGCTGAACCACGGGGCGGACCTGCGCGTCGTGCAGATGCTGCTCGGACACAGCGATCTGTCCACTACGCAGATCTATACGCACGTCGCGCGCGAGCGGATGAAAGAGCTGCACTCGCAGCACCATCCCCGCGGGTAAGGGCGTTGCCGGGTGCCCTGCCACCAGGGACGATCAGTGGCGCGGCCCTCTGAAGTTCCTACTTCTCGAGTAGTTTCAACTTGTCAGGTTTCCCGTCCCATTCCTTGGCATCCGCCGGGGCGTCCTTCTTTTCCGCGATCACCGGCCATTGCTTGGCGAGCTCGGCGTTCAGCTTCTTGAAATGCTCCTGGCCGGCGGGCAGCTCCTCCTCGGAGAAAATAGCCTCGGCGGGACACTCCGGCTCGCAAAGAGTGCAGTCGATGCACTCGTCCGGGTCGATGGCGAGGAAGTTCGGCCCCTCGTGAAAGCAATCCACGGGGCAGACCTCCACGCAGTCCATGTACTTGCACTTGATGCAGTTTTCAGTAACGACAAAGGTCATGAGCGTGAGTACTGCGCGGAGTCGCGCGCCGGAAAAAACATATTGTGCCACGCGCGCCGGTGCGCCCGCAAAGACGTTCCGGTCATCAGGTAAGACTTCACTGCCCGGGCCGGCGATCGAGCGAGGCGAAATGGTGCGGCTCGGTGCCCGCGGCACGATCCTCCAAATGGCGCCGCAGAGTGAACTCCGTGCTGGGGAAGGCGAGCTGTGGCCAGGGGATGTCCTGCGGATGGATCAGCTCGACTTCCAGGCTCTCGGCCCCGGCGCCGAACTGTGCCTTGGGCAGCGTCGCGCGGAAGAACACGTGCACCTGGTGTGCGTGCAGCACGTGCACGACGGTGAGCAGGGAGCCGATCTCGACCTCAGCCAAGGCCTCCTCGCGTGATTCGCGGGCCGCGGCCTGCTGCAGGGTTTCCCCGTTTTCCATGAAGCCGGCGGGCACCGTCCAGAAACCCTTGCGCGGCTCGATTGCGCGCCGGCAGAGAAGGATGCGGCCGCCATGCTCCGGCACGCAGCCGACGACCAGCCGCGGGTTTTGATAATGGATCGTCCCGCAGGCGTCGCAGACGTGCCGGGCGAGGTGATCGCCCGGCGGCACGCGAAACTCGAGCGGGGCGCCGCACTGAGGGCAGAAATTCATGGCGTGCCGGCAGGATACGGGCCGCCTCGAGGCTTGTCGATGGTCAGCGCAGCCGCAAGGCGCGGCGTACGGCCGTAGAGGCGGTCTGATAGCTCTCGCGGTCGATGCGCACCAGGTCGCGGCCTTCGTTCTTCGCCTCGTAGAGGGCGGCATCGGCGCGGCCGATGATCTCATCGAGGGAGCGCGCGCCGTCGGCTGTGGTGGCGAGCCCGGCGCTGAAGGTCACCCGCAGCGGCGCCTCGCCCTCGCCGTACGGCACCCGGATCGCGAGGGCGAGCACCCGCAGCCGCTCGATGCTGGCGAGCGCGGCATCGAGAGTCGTGCCAGGCAGGATGAGCAGGAACTCCTCCCCGCCCCAACGGCCGAGGACGTCGGCGTCCCGCAGGGAGCCGCGGCTGACGCGTGCGAATTCCCTGAGCACGTGGTCGCCGGTCGCATGGCCGCAGCGGTCGTTGATGGCCTTGAAATGATCGAGGTCGATGATGGCGATCGTCAGCGGGCGATTCTGCGCGGCCGCCGCCTCCAATGCCGCGGTTGCCAGCGCCGCAGTGCGCCCGCGGTTGGGCATGCCGGTGAGATTGTCCTCGGTGGCGAGCCGCAGGAGCTGGCGCCGAAGGCGCAGATTGATGATCAGAATGTACGAGAGCAGCGCGATCACCAGCGCACCCGCCGTACCGGCGGCCGCGACCCAACGCAGCGTCTCGGTCTGGCGAGTCGCGCGCTGGCGCGTCACCTCGAGCTGACGCTGCAGAACGGCATTGCGGGCGATTTCTCTCTCGGCGAGGAAGCGCTCGCGGACCGTCTCCTGCAGCCGCATGCGGCGCGCGAGATTCTCCGCGCGATAGCGCCGCAGATATTCCGCAAGATCGAGATAGGCACGGCGGTAATGGTGCAGCGCATCACGGGCTTGTGCGCGGGTCCTATAGCCGATGCCCACCATGTTTGCGTCCATGTCCGTTCCGTCGTGATCGAGCACCTGGTCGAGGAGCCCGAGCGCCTGCCGCGGATGCCCGGCCTGCAGATAGATCTCGGCCATGTACTCCTGAGTCTGCTTCAGGACGTCCGTGGACTTGCTGGCGGCGAACACGTGCGCGGCGCTGTCGCAGCGCGGAAGCGCGGACTGGTCGCGGCCGAGCTCGATGAGGCTCTGGCAGATCCGCATATTCGCGAAGGCGATGCCTTGAGTGTCGGCGAGCGAGACGCTGATGCTCCGCGCCCGCTGGAAGGTGGCGATCGCGCCGCGGAAGTCGCGCATCGCGTTGAGGTCCTCTCCCTCCAGGTAGGTGGAGACCGAAAGGGCGAGCGAATCGCCGTGCGCATCGTCCCAGGCGATCTTCTCGCGCACCAGAGTGAGCGCCTCCTGGAAGTCGCCCACTCCGCGCAGCGCCGAGGAGAGCTCGACCGCTGCGCCGGAGTGCGCCTCGGCTCGCTCGGGCGTCTCGCTGTCGTGGTAAGCCCGTGTCAAGGTGCGTGTGGCGAGCGCATTCTCCCCGGCCCGGCGCTGGAGGATGCCGAGCGTGATTCCGAGGCACAGCCCCGACAGGGAATCCTGCGGCTGGCTCGCTTGCGCAGCTCCGATGCTGGCGATCGCATCGCGTATGCCATCCTCGGTGTAGATCGCCAGAGCGGCCGTCGAGAGCAGCTCCAGCCGCAGGGGATCCGTCGCACCAGCGACGAGCGCGAGCCCCTTCCCGGCCGCTGCGCGCGCCTGGTGATCGAGCTCCAGGATGTTGTAGGCGTCCGCCTGAACGGCGTAGAGCGCCGCAAGCTGGCGCGCATCCCGCGCGCCGGCGGTGCGGCTGAGCGCCTCGAGCCGTGCCGACACCGTGCTCAGCGCCTGGCGGGCGTTCACGTCCACGAGCGGGTCGAGCGTCACGTACGCCGGGTCGGAGACGGGAAAGCAGTCTGCCCGCGCGGTGCGCGGCGCCAGGGCGCACAGGGCCAGGGCGAGCAGAGCGGTCCGTAAGAGGACCGCCGCTGCTCCGCCAGGAATTGCCGCGGTGAACAAGAGCCTGCGCATGGCCGGAGCAACATTACGTGCTTGTCCCGCCGGCAGCGTCATTGGACTTCACGCTTCCGCCGGGTTCCGCCGCTGCTGCGTGCGAGGCGGCTGCGGGCGCCCGCGATAAACGTGGCGTGACGAATCTCACACTCCGCGGCGAGCGCGACGACGTCGGCGAAACCCATTGACATAACTCGAGCAATGCCGAGGATTGCGACGGCCGGCAACGCGGAGCGGACCGCGCGTGCTGCGGATCGCGAGCTGCATCCCGAATACGACGGCGCATTCCGGCTAGTCTCCTCTCGCGACCCTCAGCGTAACCGGAGAGCCAGCCATTTCCCCCAAGCGCTTCAGTGCGCCTGCTCGCGCAGATGTCCCGGCCGACCCCGACAGGCCGCCGGGGAGCGGTAGCGCGCACGCCGCCGACGCCTTGCTCGAGGCGTTGCCGGATCTCGCCCTGCTCGTCAGCCGGGACGGTCTCGTCATCGCGCAGGGCGGCGGCCGTGGCCTCGGCGATCTGCGGCCGGGCATTGTGGAAACGGGCCAGCCGTTGGAGTCCTCGTGGCCCGCCCCCGTCGCGGCGCTGCTCAGGCAGCTGACACGTAAGTCGATCGCACAACGCACGACTATCGATGCCCGCTTCGCGAGCGGCGGCGGCGAATATGCGCTCCAGGTCTCACCCCGGGGTCCCGACCGCGCGGTGTGCATCGTGCGCGCGGCCGGCGACAGCAGCCTGGAAGATCCGGCGGATGCGGGTGCCCGGCCCGCGCCGCAGCTCGATCGGCGCGGATTCCTGCAGCGATTCAAAGAGTCGTTGTCGTGGGCGGCTCTGCGCGAGACGCCCCTTGCGCTCGCGGTCATCCACGTCGACGGGGTCGCGGACATCGCGCAGGTGCTCGCCTCCCAGGTGTCGGAGCAAGTGATGAGCGCGGCGATCCGCAGGCTGCCGGTTCCGCCGCAAGCCGCGGCGCCGGCCGGCGCCCGCCCACGCTGGTACCTGGGACAGTTGAGTGAGGCGTTGCTCGCCATTGTCGTGGAAAGTGCCGATCGCGATGCGATCGAGGGTTGCGTGGCGCAGGTCTGCGCCAGCCTGGGCGAGCCGGTGCGCAACGGTGATGCCGAATTCCATCTGACTCCGCACGCCGGGGTCGCGATTCTCGGGCAGGACGCCTCCACGCCCAGGCTCCTGTTGGAGCAGGCGCGCGGCGCGGCGATGGAGGCGCGCCGCGGCGGCACGGCGCGCGGGGTCCGCTTCTTCAGCGATACCCTGAAGATGCGCGCCTTGTCGCGCATCGATCTGACCCGCGAGCTGCGCAATGCGGTCGCCAACAGCGACATCCGCCTGCGCTACACGGGCCGGTTCGACCTCGAGCGGGGGCGGCTGAGCGACTGCGTGGGCTACCTGCGCTGGCCGCATGCGTTGCGCGGCGAGATCCGCCCCGCGGAATTCCTGCGCCTGGCGGAAGCGACGGGTCTGTCCGCCGCGCTGTCGCGCGCCGTGCTTGCGGGCCTGCGCCAGGATTTCGCCCGGCTGGCCGCACGCGGCGAGCCGGAAGTCCGCATCTCCTTCGGTGCCCTGCGCCATCACGTCCTGCACGATGAATTTGTGAGCGACGTGGCGCGCCTGGTCACGGAGGGCGGCGTGCCGGCGGAGCGGCTTGAGCTGCGAATCGCCGAGAAAGTCTTCATCACGCGCGAGCCCGCGCACTTCGAGCCGTTCCGGCGCCTGGGGCTGCGGCTGATCGTCGATGAGGTCGGTCGCGGCATGGGCTGCCTCGATGCGCTGGCGCGCGCGCCGATCTGGGGCCTGCAGCTCGACCGTGCGTGGGTGGCAGCGCTGTGCTCGGATCCGATCGCGCGCCGCGTCTGTC
Source organism: Steroidobacteraceae bacterium (assembly GCA_036000265.1). GTDB lineage: Bacteria > Pseudomonadota > Gammaproteobacteria > Steroidobacterales > Steroidobacteraceae > 13-2-20CM-66-19. Next base: position 21,095 of record DASYGA010000299.1, read on the forward strand.
GCGCCGGCATCGACATGGCATCCGCGCTCGGGCTGGTCCCGATCGCGACCGGGGTGGACGACACGGCAACGCGCGATGCGCTGTTGGAGCTGGGCTGCGCCTACGGCAGCGGCGATCTTTATCGGGATCAGGAGTTGGACATAACCTCCCCGTGATTTTACCCGGCCGTTATGTGACGGATGTCACGTTTGCGGCGCGGACCGATGCGTCCGGCTCGACCGAGAGCGGCGTCACATCCGGCCGAGAATGCGCACCACGAAGACTCATAACCAGAGCACGCCCCGATGCGTATTCACCGCCTCATTCCCGCCTCGCTCCTGACCCTCGCGCTCGCCGCGACGGCCTCGCCCGCGAGTGCTGCCGATCAATTGTACATAGTGCAAGCGCAAACCGCGGCGGCTGCCCGCGCGACCGTACTGCGGGTGCATGGAACCCTCGAGCGCGAGCTGCCCATCATCAACGCAGTCGCAGCACACCTCGACCCGCAGCAGGCGGCGAATCTGCGCGCCTGCCCCGCGGTGCGCCTGTTCGAGGATCGTGCCGTGCACGCGCGGGCCACGAGCTCGCTCCTCGGCGGCCTCACCCAGACCCTGAGCAGCACGACGAATTCCCTCAACCAGACGCTCGCCACGAACCCTCTGACCTCGGCCGTAGTGAGCACGGCCATTCCCCTCGTCACGACCGTCACCGGAAACTCCCTCACGAGCATCGTGACGGCGCCGCTCGTCTCGACGCTGAGCGCTGCCACGGGCACACAGGATGGCAAGGGTGTCGCGGCGCTCACCCTGACCTATCAGACGAACTATCCGATGCTGGTGGGCGCGGATACCCTGCAGCAGGCCGGGATCACGGGCAGGGGTGTCACCATCGCAGTGCTGGATTCGGGCCTGTGGCAGGACGCGCTGCAGAACTACGGCGCGCGCATCCTGGCGACGCGGGACGTCACGAACGGCGGCTCGGGACCGGTGACGGGCGATCCGTACGGCCATGGTACCCACATCACCTCGATCGCGGCGGGCGGCGCGCAGAACATCGCCGGGCAGTACCTCGGCATCGCGCCGCAGGCGAACCTCGTCATCGTGCGCGCCCTTGACGGCGACGGCGCCGGCAGCTATTCCGACATCATCGCCGGCATCAACTGGATCGTCGCGAACCGGCAGAAATACAACATCCGCGTGCTCAACCTGTCGCTCGGCGCCAGCCCGCAGTCGTACTACTGGAACGATCCTCTGGATCAGGCCGTCATGGCCGCCTGGAAGGCGGGCATCGTCGTGGTTGCGGCAGTGGGCAATGATGGGCCCAGCCCCATGACCGTAGACGTGCCCGGCAACGTGCCTTACGTCGTCACCGTTGGCGCGCTCACGGACAACTACCAGCCCTACAACACGAGCGACTGGCGACTCGCCTCGTTCTCGTCCACCGGTCCGACCTACGAGGGCTTCGTCAAGCCCGAGATGGTCGCTCCCGGCGGCCACATGGTGGCCTCGATGAACAGCGGCAGCTATCTGGCGAACATCGATCCTGACTCGATGGACATCGTCGAGCAGATGTTCACGATGTCAGGTACGTCGCAGGCTGCGGCGGTGACCTCGGGCGTCGTCGCTCTGATGCTGCAGGAGGACCCGTCGCTCACGCCGGACAACGTGAAATGCCGTCTGATGGATTCGGCGCGGCCCGCGGTGACTTCCTCCGGGACGCTTGCTTACAGCGTCTTCCAACAGGGTGCCGGGCTGATCAATGCAGTCGCGGCGGTCAACAGCTCGGCGGTCAACTGCGCAAATCTGGGGCTCGACATCAGCGCCGATATTGCCGGCACCGAGCACTTCGGCGGCCCGGCCAATCGCGATGCCCAGGGCGACTACTACATCATGAACATGCAGTCGTGGTGGCCGGACACCGCGCAGTCCGGCGATGGATTGAAGTGGTCGAGCGCCTATCCGGGGACGCAGGGATATGCCTGGAGCGAGGCGCACCAATGGAGCCAGGGGTTCGCGTGGACCCGGGCCTACGTCTGGTCGAACAATTTCGCCTGGGCGCGGAACTTCGCCTGGGCTCGCAATTTCGCCTGGGCGCGGACCGTTCCGTGGTGGAACACCGCCCAGGCCCCGGCACCCGCGGCGCCTGCGCCGATCGTGCCGTGGGTTCCGAACCAATAGCGAGAGGAAGCGAGCCGTGAGCATTCCGTGAGAAGGATCGCACGCGCCGGCGGCTGGAGGCGGCGGATCATTGGCACGGCGCTGTCGCTGACGGCAGGAGCTTCGCTGGCCGCCGCCGCCGATGCCCCGCCTCTCGTCCTCACGCATCTGACGACAGCGGATGGACTGCCGCAGGGTGGCGTCCATGCCATCCTGCAGGATTCGCAAGGATTCATGTGGTTCGCCACCGAGGACGGACTCGTGCGTTACGATGGGCAGGAGCTCATCCGCTACGGGTATTCGCGCGAGGAAGAGCGCGGACTGCCGGGCAATTACATCAATCAGATCGTCGAAGGGCCGCGCCACGATCTGTGGCTTGCGATCAATGGCGGCCTCGCCCGTTGGAATCGAGCCGAGGATCGCTTCACGGTCTATCGGCACGATCCGCACGATGCGAATTCCCTGGCAAGCGACCAGGTGAACGCCGTCTCGATCGACGCGCAGGGACGGATCTGGATCGGAACGAGCGACGCGGGTCTGGATAGGCTCGATCCGCGGACTGGCCGCTTCGAGAATCTGCGGCACCAGGCGCTGAATCCCGGATCCTTGGCGAGCAATCACGTCACCACTCTGACGCGCGACCGTGCCGGCGATCTCTGGGTGGGCACGGATCAGGGGCTCGATGAGCTCGAGCCCGGCCGGCGGGCGTTCCGTCATTTCAGTCACCTGGACGGTGATCCGCGGACGTTGAGCGGCAACGACATCTGGCAGGTGCTCGAGGATTCGAGCGGCTCGATCTGGGTCGCCACTTTCGGTGGCGGACTCGATCGGATGGATCGCAGCGGCAAGGTTCTGCAGGTCTTCCGGCACGATCCGCGGCAGCCGGGATCGCTGTCCAGCGATGATGTGCAGGCCCTGCTGGAGGACCGGCAGGGGCACTTCTGGGTCGGCACCGCGGACGGGCTGGACCTGCTCGATCGGGCCTCGGGAACGATCGTTCACTATCGCCACGAGCGGGAAAATCCCGACTCCCTGAACGACTCTTCGGTCTTTTCCCTGTACCAGGACGCTTCCGGCCTGGTTTGGATCGGCACCGCCACGGGCGGCGTGAGCCGCTGGGATCCTCGCAGCGCCGAGCTCGGCGCCCGCCAGCCGGCCTGGCTGGGAAAATTCGTCACGGCCTTCGCCGATGCGCCTGACGGGCGAGTATGGATCGCCTCGATGGGCGGCGGTCTCGTCGAGTACGACCCGGACACTGGCCGCAAGATCGATGTCGATACCCTCATCGGCCGCCGCACGGCCCTCGAGAACGAGCCAGTGATGTCGTTGCGCCAGGACCGCAGCGGTGTGCTCTGGATCGGGACCATGGACAAGGGCGTGGCGACACTCGACCGCCAGGGCAAGCTCAAGTGGCTGCCGATCAAGCGCGGCGACCCGCACAGCGTGAGCGCTTCGGGAATCATGACTCTCTTCGAGGCCCGCAACGGGCAGATGTGGGTTGGCACCTGGGGCGGCGGCGCGAACATCGTCGATCCGGCGACCGGTCTGGTGCGCCAATTGCCGTCTGGATCATTGCCGGGCGCCGTCAGCGCCGACAGCACCACCGCCTTCGCGCAGGATTCACAGGGCGATCTGTGGATCGGAACGAATGGCGGCGGCCTCGATCTCGCCCGCCCCGACGGCACGGTCGTCAGGGTGTTCCGACACGACCCGCATGACCCATCCAGCCTTCCCGCGAACACGGTGTACGCCCTCGCGGTCGACTCGCGCGATCGGGTCTGGATCGGGACGAGCGGCGGCGGACTTGCGCTCGCGATGGGCGATGTCTCGGCGCCGCAGTCGATCCGCTTCCGAACGTACTCCCTCGGCCAAGGGCTGACGAGCGACACCGTGAACGGCGTGCTCGTCGATGGCCGCGGGCGCATCTGGCTGAGCGGCAATGCCGGCCTCATGCGTCTCGATCCGGACACCGGCGCGGTCAAGACCTTCCACGCCGCGGACGGAGCCGCAGGCGAGGAGTTCACCGCCAACGCCTACTTTCGCCTGCACGACGGCCGACTCTGCTTCGGCGGCCCGGGCGGTTTCAACATCTTCGATCCCTCCCGTGTAACGGAGCGATCACAGCCGCCGCGCCTGGCGCTCACCGGAGAGGAGATCCTCGGTGCGCCGGCGCCCGGGCCGACACCGTACTGGCTGCGCCGGCACATCCCGCTCGATTATCGCGACAACATCGTCTCCCTCGATGTCAGCGTGCTCGACTTCACCTCGCCGAGGCACAACCGCATCGCCTACCGCATGGCGGGCCTGACGGACCGTTGGATCGATCTTGGCGCACAGCATCGCATCACGCTCACCAATCTCGAGCCCGGCGCTCACATCCTCGAGGTTCGCGGCGCCAACTCGGATTCCGTGTGGAGCGCGCCGCTGAAAATCACCCTGCACCGCGATCCGCCGCCGTGGGAGTCGTCCTGGGCTTATGCATCCTACGGACTGATGCTCCTCGGTATTTTCGCGTATCGCCTGCGCAAGCAGCATCTCGAGCGCAGGCATCAGGCGCGCGAGCGCGAGCGCCTGGAAGCCGAGGTTGCGGCGCGCACACACGAGCTTTCCGAGAGCAACCGCCAATTGGCGGACGCAGCGCGCGCGAAAAGCGATTTCCTCGATCGCATGAGTCACGAGCTGCGCACGCCGATGAACGGCGTCGTCGGCATGACCGAGTTGCTGGCTCGCACGCCGCAGTCTACGACCCAGGCGCGGCTGACCCAGACCATCCGCTCCTCCGCGCAGGTGCTGCTGCGGATCGTCAACGATTTGCTCGATCTCTCGCGCGCGCAGGCGGGCAAGATCGCGCTCGAGGCGCTGCCCGTCGATCTCGGACGCATCCTGGAGGAGTGCGCCAGCCTCTTCATCGCGGCCACCCAGGAGAAGGGAATCCGGCTCGATGTCAGGCTGCCGGCGCACGAGCGGCAGTCACCCGATGGGCGGACTCTCATCGGCGATCCCTTCCGGATACGGCAGATCGTGCTGAATCTCATCGGCAATGCGGTCAAGTTCACCGAGCGGGGCGAGGTCGCGGTGGCGGCGGAGGTGGAGAATGCAGGCGCCGAGCGGGCGCTCGTGCGCATCTCGGTCCGCGACAGCGGTATCGGAATGGATGCCGCGACGCTGCAGAAGATCTTCCAGCCCTTTACCCAGGCCGACGAATCGACCAGCCGCAGGTTCGGCGGCAGCGGCCTCGGGCTGGCGATCTGCCGCGAGCTCGCGGAATTGATGGGTGGGCGCATCGCGGTCGAGAGCACGCCGGGCGCCGGCTCGACGTTCCACGTGACCGTGCCGCTCGCGCTGGGCGCGACGCCGCAGGAGTCAGCCGCAGGGATCGCGGCAGCCGCGTGCAGCAACGCGCCCGTCGCCTCGGGAGCCATTGGCGGTCACGTCCTGCTCGTGGAGGACGAGCAAGTCAATGCGGCGGTCGCTCAAGGATACCTCGAGGCGCTCGGCTGCACGTTCAGCTGGACGAAGGACGGTGCGGAAGCCTTGGCGCGCAGCGCGATCGAGCGCTTCGATCTGGTCCTCATGGATCTCAACATGCCGGGCTTCGATGGCTATGAGACCGCAAGGTTGATGCGCGGTCGCGAGGGCGGCGGACGCCGCGTGCCCATCGTTGCCCTGACGGCATACACTCCTTCACAGGTGCGAGAGCGCTGCGAGGCAGCCGGCATCGATGACGTGCTGAGCAAGCCGTATTCGCCGACGGACTGCGAGGCGCTGCTGCGGCGTTGGATATCCGCAAACAAGGCACCGCGGGCGCCTGCTCGCTCGGGCGGCGGTGCTGCGCCGGCCGCGCAATTGCGTGCGGACCGCGGCGGCGCCGGTGAGGCACCGGAGATCGCGCCGGCTGAAGGGCTCTCCAAGCTGGACCATGCCACGGTCGTGCAGCTGCGTGGTGTGTCCGCTCCAGGCCGCAGGACCGATCTTTACACCAGGTTGAGCGAGCTCTTCCGCGCCGGCTCCTCCAGGGCACTCGGTGAGCTACAGTCGGCGCTTCAGAGTGGGGACCTGACGGCAGCGCGCGCCATCTGCCACAAGCTCAAGTCGAGCGCCGCCAACGTCGGCGCGATGGCGTTCTCCGAAGACGTCCGCCGGCTCGAGAAGCTGTGCGCGGCCGGCGATCCGGCGCCGGCCTGGGACGCACTCGAGCGCCTGCGCTCGGCGCATCCATCCCTCATCTCGGAATTGACGGCACTCGAGCGGAAGGAGAGCGCATGACATTCGCGACAGCAGCGCAGCCCATCGCAATCATCGCCGACGACGAGGAGACGGGGCGGCTCCTGCTCGCCGAGTCCGCCGAGCAGGTGGGTCTCGCGCCCCTGATGTTCGACAACGGCACGGAAGCGTTGGAGGCGGCGCTCTCGTATGGCGCGGCCATCGTTCTCCTCGACGTCGAGATGCCCGGCATGGACGGCTACACCGTGTGCCGGCGCCTGCGCGGTGATCCGCGCTTCACGACCACACCCATCGTGATGGTGACGGGCCACGAGGACCCGACGGCGATCACGCTTGCCTTCGATGCCGGCGCCACCGATTTCGTGTCGAAGCCGGTCAACTGGGCGCTTCTGCCGCGGCGCCTGGAATACATTCTGCGCAACGCGGCCACCGCCGAGCGGATCGAGAAGCTGGCGTACTTCGATCCTCTTACCGGACTACCCAACCGGCAACGGTGCCTGGAGACGGCGGAGCGCCAGCTGGCGCAGGCAAAGCGAGCGGCCGAGACCGTCGCTGTCGTTTACCTCGATCTCAACAGCTTCAAGCGGATCAACGATACCTTCGGGCATTCGGTCGGCGATGCGGTGCTGTGCACGGTTGCCGGCAAGCTTGCGCGTGCAGTAGAGGATCTGGCAGCCGAGCCGGCGCACGTCTCGCTCGCGCGTTTCGGTGGCGATGAGTTCGTGATCCTGGTCCGGCACGCTGACTCGCGCACGCTTGCGCTGCGGCTGGCCGAGAAGTGCAGCGCGGCGTTCAGGGAGCCCATCCTCCATGATGGACTCGAGTTCTATTCGGCGCCGAGCATCGGGATCGCCGTCTACCCGCAGGATGGCGGCGACGTGGCCACGGTGCTCAAGCATGCCGACACGGCGATGTATCAGGCGAAGACGGCCAGTGCGACCCCGATAGCGGTCTACGTTCCGGCGATGAGCAGCCGGTTGCGCGACTGGCTCGAGCTCGAGACCCGGCTGCGCCGCGCGGTCCAGGAGGAGCGCATACACCTGCTCTTTCAACCCAAGTTCCGACTGAAGGACCAGCGGCTGTCCGGCGTGGAGGCGCTGCTGCGGTGGTGCGATGACGAGCACGGTGAGGTCTCGCCGACTCGATTCATCGAGATCGCCGAGGACAGCGGACTCATCCTGGAGATGGGCAGCTGGGTGGTGCGTGCGGCCTGCAGGCAGCTGCGCAAGTGGCTCGATGCGGGCTTTCACGTGCCGGTGGCGATCAATGTTTCCGGCAAGGAGTTCCTGCACGGCGACCCGGCCCGCGTCGTGGAGGTGGAAGCGGCGGCGGCCGGCGTGCCGCCGTCGCTCATCGAGGTGGAGATCACCGAGTCCGTCCTGGTGCGGGATTCGGCCAAAGTGCGCCGCGCGCTCGAGCGCCTGCGCGAGCTCGGATGCCGGATCGCGCTCGATGACTTCGGTACCGGCTACTCTTCGCTTGCCTACATCACCCGCTTCCCGCCCGACCGCCTCAAGATCGACAAGGCTTTCGTGCGCAATGTGGATGTCTCGGCGAGCGATGCCGCGATCGCCAATGCCATCCTCTCACTCGCCCACACCCTGGGCATCGTGGTCACCGCCGAGGGCATCGAGCGTCCGGGCCAGCTCGAATGGCTGCGCGCGCGCGGCTGCGAGGAGGCGCAGGGCTTCCTGCTCGCGCGGCCGCTGTCGGCGGCGGAGCTCGAGGAGCGGTTTCTGCGCCGGGCGGCCGCGGACTCATCACCCCTGAAAGACTATTCAGTCTCGGTTTAGCTTCCATACAGGAAATGCCGCTATGGTAGGTCGCTACCGTGGCCGCCTCCTGTGACCGCTTTCTGGACGGCGAACGGCCGTCATGCAGAATGGGGATGCGGCGTGAAAAGAATCGATCATTGGCATCGGGGCGTCGCCCTTTCCATGCTTGGTGTGCTCTGGCTCGGCGTGGCGCCCACCGCTCTTGCCAGGGCGAATCCCGAGTCCTTCGATATCGCTGCGCAGCCGATGCCGAGCGCATTGCGGGCATTCGCGGCCCAGGCGCACGTGCAGCTGCTGTTCGATTACAAAGCGCTCGCGCACTTCAAGGCCGGCCCGGTCAAGGGAGGCATGGACTCGAAGGATGCACTCGCCCGCCTGCTGCGGGGCTCGGGTTACACGTTTCAACAGGTGAGCGACCGCACGATCGCCGTCCGGCCTGCGGCAGTCAGTGCGGCCGATCCGCCTTCGGCCGCCGCCGCGCCCGCCTCAAGCGGCAGTGTGCAAGACCCGCCGCAGAATGCCGGGCTGGCGCAGGTCGTCGTCACGGCGCGTTTCATCTCGGCGGCGGGCTCGAGCGCGATGAAGATGAACCTTCCGGCCCGCGATACGCCGTTTTCCATCTCTACCTACTCGCAGAGCTTCATGCACGCCGTCGAGGCGCAGGAGGTCTCCACGCTCTACCCGTACATGACGGGCATCGAGAAAGCGGGCAACACTGGATATGACATCGTGTTCCGCGGCTTCAGCAGCGGCGCCAATGACACCAACTCCATCCTGGTGGACGGACTGCCCGGCCTCGGCACGCGCTTCGGCTCGCCGGTCACCATAGGCGTCGAGCGTATCGATGTGGTGCGCGGCCCCGCCTCCGTCATCAACGGGCAGGAACAGCCCGGCGGTTTCATCAACCTCGTCACCAAGAAGCCGCAGGCGCAGCCGCTATATGAGCTGTCGGCCACGGGAACGGGTTACGATGGCCACGGGATCGGCATCGGCGACAAGCCGGGGTTCGATCTGGCGGCGGACGCCACCGGCCCCATTGCCGGTAACGATCATTTTCTCTACCGCCTGATCGTCGACGACACCAACCAGGACACGTTCCGGGCGTTCAGCTACAACCGGAACATCTACATTGCGCCCAGCCTCACCTGGCGGATCTCGGACGCAACCAAGTTCACGCTGGCTTACAACTACCAGCACCTGCGTTTCAGCTACGACACCTACCTGGTGGTGCCGAACAACGACATCAGCCTGGTGGCGCCCGTCACCACCCGCTACCAGCAGCCGAACGACTACGAGACGGAGCATGGCAGCACCGTCAGCTCGTTTCTCGATCACTCGTTCGCCAACGGATTCTCCTTTCATGTCGCCACGCGCGACGTCTGGCACACGGACGAGGCGTTTGGCTATGACGTGGTGGCCTTTGATACCAAGCGCCCGGGATATCTGACGCGCCGCGCCCGCGGACAGCTGAACAAGAGGGGCAATCATTCCATCGATGCCCACCTGCTCATGCCGCTGGATCTCTATGGCCTCAAGCAGCAAATGGTGGTTGGAGTCGCCGACTCGCGCACCACGGCGGACCTGGACCGCCTGCAATTCTTCAATGCGCCCTCAACCGGACCGCAATCGCTCGATATCAGCGTTTACGGCCCGGATTACAATGGCGTGCCGGCGCTCTCGACCCTGCCGCTGTACGCCAAGGGGCAGGGCTCGAACCTCAACGACCGCTACAGCGTGACGGATGAATTCGGCGCGTACATGGCCGACATGATCAGCTTCACCGACCACTGGAAGGCCAGTCTCGGCGTCCGTTACTCGACCGACAGGCAGCGCACCGAGGGCGAGAGCACGGTCAGCACGCCCGCGACGCCCGAGGTGGAGAAGACCAACCACAAAGTGCTTCCCATGGCCGGCATCGTCTATCAGCCGAACGGCAACTGGAGCCTCTATGCCAGCTACGCGACCTCCTTCGTGCCGCCGTCGCCCACTGCCCTCGATGTGAATCGGGTCAACAGCTTCGTGCCGACATTCGCGACGCAATATGAGGTTGGCGAGAAGGACGAATTCCTGCACGGAGAGCTGAGCTCGACGCTGGCGGTATACCGGATCGAAGAGACGGACACGCTCAACGCGGTCACCAGTCCGAGCGGCACTTACTATGTGCAGGTCGGCAAGGCGCTATCGAAGGGCGCGGAATTCGAGCTCAACGCCCGGCCGCTGCGCAACTGGCAGCTGACCGCGGGCGCAGCCTACACGAATGCGCGGGTCACCGACTCGACGGTGCCGCAGCAGGTGGGTGCACGAGAGCCAAATGTGCCGGTGCTGGCCGAGCACCTCTGGTCACGCTATCAGTTCACGAGCCACGCGCTGAATGGCCTTGGCTGGGGTCTCGGACTGATTCACGCGGGCGAACGCCAGGGATTTCTGCCGACGGGCAAGGGGGCGACTCTGTCCATGCCGCGCTACAGCCGCGTCGATACGGCCCTCTACTACGACTATGGCGATTACACCTTCACCTTCAAGGTCGAGAACGTGTTCGACAAGACGTACTATGAGAGCTCGGGACTGACTGGAGACATCGCCCTGACGCCCGGCAATCCCCGCATGTTCACCCTCTCCGCCCGGGCTTACCTGCAATGAGGGCGCTGGCGCCGGCCCGTCCGCGCTCGCGCATCCACTGCGCTCTGGTCCTGGCGGCGGCTGTCGCGCCCCTGGCCGCGTGCGCGGCAGGACGCACCTCGGCCACCACCGAGTGGCAGCTGCCGGCGGAGCCAACCCGGCCCCCGCAGACCAAAGCGCAGGATGATTTCGGCATGCAGCATGGGCGCCCGCTGCCGGCGCCGGAGGTGCTGCAGCCGACTCTGGATCCGCGGCTCGCGCCGTTCGAGCCGCGCCATGGCCGCGATCTCGGCGGCACGCTGCGGCTCATGTGCTCTGACGTGCTTCCCGGGCTGGTGCGCTCGTGGATGACGTCCTTCGCCAAGGTATATCCGAACGTCCGCTTCGTGTTGGGACCACCCTTCGAAGGGAGCGATGCGGCGCAGGCGCTACTCGCCAGACAGGTGGATATCGCCTTCGTCTCGCGGGAGCTCAAGCCGACGGACGTATCGTCATTCCGGGTCAAGTACGGTTACGATCCGACCAGCGTGCCGGTGAGCGGCGGCTCGTACCGGCATTATGGCTTCCTGGATGCCGTCGCGATCATCGTGAATCCGGGCAACCCGGTGAAGCAGCTGAGTCTGCAGCAGCTCGACGCGGTGTTCTCACGGTCGCATCTGCGCGGCGACGGCGAGGTCCACTCGTGGGGGGACCTGGGCGCTACGGGGGCATGGGCCGACAAGCCCCTGCACGTGTATGCCATCAAGCCCTGGAATGGATTCGAAGAGTTCGTGCGGCAGCGGGTACTGGATGCCGGCGGCAGGCGCGGTGACTGGGCCACCGGCATTCATTTCGACAAGATGGTCTTCCCGATCGCCCGGCGGGTGGCGGCCGATCCCGACGGCATCGGCTATACCGGTCTTGCCTTCGCCGACGCACCTGTGAAGGTCGTTGCGATAGGCAGCGGCGCCGATGCGGTCTCGCCGACTTACACCAATGTGGCGCTTGCGAAGTACCCGTTGAGCAGGCTCGTGTACGCCAACATCAATCGCGCGCCGGGAACGGCTCCGCCGGCCGCCGTAGGGGAGTTTCTGCGATTCATTCTGAGCCGCGCGGGGCAGCAGGATGTGCGTCGCCAGGGTATTTATCTGCCGCTGCGCGAATTCCAGGTGAGGGGCGCCGAGCGGGATGCCGGCCTGGCGGGCAGCGGAGGAGGGCGGTGATTCGCGGCCCGAGACCCGCGCCTGCGGGCACACTCCTGCTTGCTGCCGCCGCGCTTGCTGTCAGTGTCCCCGCGGCGGGTGGAGCGCTGCCGTTTGCAGTTGCCCATCGGATCGAGCTGGCCACCGGCTCGCCGGTCGTGGCTCTTGCGTTCGCAGCCGACGGCAAGCTGGCCTATGCGGCGGCCGGCGATGAGCTGCACGTCTTCGAGGTCTCGACGGGAGCGCCCGAGGCGCTCGTGAAGGCTCCAGGGCCGGTGGTCAGCCTCGCGACTTCCGCCGAGGCAGGAGGCACCCTCTATGCGGCCGTCGGTACGCCGGCTCGCCTCTTGGTCCTCAGCCTGCATCCCTTGCGTGTGCGCTCATCCGTCGCGCTCCGCGGCGGTGCGCCCTCCGGCCTTCTCTATGAGCCCGGTGAGCACGCGCTTTACCTCGAGAGCCGTGCGGGCGGCTCGGTGACGCGGCTCGATTCCGGCGATGGCAAAGCGATCGCGGTGGCGCACTTGCAGGGTGATCTTGCGCAAATGACGGCTGACGGCCGTGGCAGGCTGTATGTTGCCAATACCGCGACCGATGCCATCGATGTGATCGGCACCGCCAGGATGATGGCGCTCGGGGCGATTCCAACGCCCGATTGCCACGCACCGGCGGGATTGGACCTCGACCCTGTGGGCCGGCGGCTGTTCGTCGCCTGCGGCAACGCTACGGCGCTGGTCATCGATACCGACATGGGCTTCGCATTCGAGCAGCTTCCGATCCAAAAGGGAACGGCGCTGCGGACGGTGTTCGCATTCCACCCGGGCGGGCCCGGCGGTTGGAAGGGGGGCGCCTTCATCGCGGGCGACGGGCCGGGGCTGGATGCGATACGCATGAATGCGTTCATTTCTTACGCGAGCGGCGGCTCGATGCCGCTACCCGGGCGAGCGACGGCACTGGCGGTGAATCCGTCCGCGGAACAGTTGTGGATTGCCATCGCGCCGCGCGAAGTCAGTAGTGCGCCGGGTGGCGCCGCGGCAGCCGGCGATGCGCGGCAAGAGCCGGGTGTGCAGATCCTGGCGTTGGGCGCGAACGGAGGTGCCCGGTGAGCGGCCTGATGAACCGGCTGCGCGCGGCCGGCCTATGCGCGGCTCTGGCGGCCTTGGCGGTTCCGGCGGCGCATGCGGCCCTGGCACCCTGGTCCGCACTTGCGGGTAAGACGGTTCTCTTCGTCACCGGTGGCGCGGACAGCCCGACGCCCAATGACGATGCGCTGGTGGCGCGGCATCTCGTGCAGCTCGGACTCGTCGTGCACACGGTTGACGCCGCGGCGCCGGCGAGCGATGCCGGCGGTGCGGCGCTCATCGTGCTGTCTTCGACCGCGAACGCCCATGTGCTCGGCGACAAATACGCCGACACTCCGCTGCCGGTCTTCACCTGGAATACGTACGACTACCCGAACCTCGGGCTCACGGGACGGGTGCTGCATCGGGATTTCGAGGTGATCGATCCGGTGCAACACTATCCCGACAGCTTCTCGGTGCTTTATGCCTACGGCGCGAACGTCACCTCGCAGATCAGCCGTGCAGTGGGCCTGCGGGCGCAGCTCTTCGGCACGCTGTATCTCGAGCCCGAGACCGCCGGGTGGGGCCGTCCCGGGCCGGGCGGGACCGTGATCGCGGACTTCAACGGCATGTCGGACCGTGCGGCGGTGTTTACGTACGAGCGCGAGGCGTCGCTCGCGAACGGGCGGGCGGCCCCCGCCCGCCGTGTCGGATTCTACCTCGGTGATGATGACTTCCATCTGCTGACCGCGGTGCATGGTCCCGCCGCCAACGATCCCAACATGCGCAGCTGGGCCATCGGAGTAAAACTGTTCGATACCGCCCTGCGCTGGGCGGCCTCGCCGCCGCCGGCCCTGCCCGCCTATGATCCGCCGGCGCTCGCGGCGACGCTGAGAAGGGCGGCTACCGGCAAGAAGGTACTGTTCGTGGAGCGTGTGGATGCGGGCGAGGGCGCCGAGGCGGACGAGCACATCGTGGCGCATCTGCGCGGCCTGGGATTCACGGTCACCATCGCCGATCAGTCGGATCCGCAGACGCGCGCCCACGGTCAGGATCTGGTCATCGTCTCCGGCACCTGCTCGAAGTGGAAGCTCGCCAACAAGTACGCCGATATCTCGCTTCCCTTGATCTCGCTCGAAGGATTGATGTCGGACACCCTGCACTTCTCGGGATACGATCGCTATGTCGATTACGGCGAGCATGGCGAGGAGCGCGAGAGCGATGATCCGGCGGAGAACTATCTCGACATCGTCGGCGCCTGGAGCCCGATGGCGGCCGGCCTGAGGCCGGGACTCGTGAAGTTCGCCGCCGACCCCGGTGTCCTCAAGTGGGCGCGCCCGTTGCCCGATGCCATCGTGATCGCGACGCTGCCGAATGAGCCACAGGAACGGGCCATCTTCGGCTATCCGAAGGGTGCGCGGATGGCTGGCGGCTTCATTGCGCCGGCGCGGCGGTCGCTTCTGCCGCTCGACAACCCCACGTATGACGAGTTGACGCCGCAAGGGAGGGCGCTGTTCGACGCCGTGGTGCTCTGGACGCTCGCGGACTGAGCCACCGCGCCGGACCGGCGTGAGCCACGCGAGTGCGTGGTGGCTCACGCCCTGGCGGCAATGTCGGGAAGGCGCGTCACAATTCATCCGCGGGTCTTCAAGACAATGTGTCGCGGGCCGAAGTACTTCCTGAATACCATTCAGGTGGGACTCAGTTCTCATGCGGGTGCCCGGGCTCCATACGAGCGGTTTGCCGGCGCGGTCGGCCGGTCGCGCGCGGGTGTCGCTCATCGTCGGTAGCGTCGGCTCCTGCGCCGCCCTGGCTATCCTCGCAGCCGGCGTGCTCGCGTTGGAGCCTGGCCATGCAGCCTCACCTGGGCATGGCGGTGGGTTGCGCGGGACTTTCATCGCGCTCGAAGCGCTTTTCGGCCTGTCGGTACTGACGATCGCGCTGCTCGTCCTGCAATGCATCGCCCGCCGCCGCTACGAATCCGCCCTGGAGGGAACCATCCGGCGGCAAACGAGGCTGCTGCAGGAGATCTCCGCCATCAGCACGATGGTCGAGCTGCTGCAGACCTGCCACGCGCAAAGCGAGGCGAATACGGTGATCCAGGGCACACTGCCGAAGCTGCTGCCGGGGGCGGGCGGCGCGCTCTATGTCTCGCGGCGCGACGACTTCGCGCTGGAGTTGCAAGTCAGCTGGGGGCCCGCCGTCGCGGCGCAGAGCTTTGGCGCCGAGGACTGCTGGGCGCTGCGCCGCGGGCGTCCGCACGTCTACGACCCGGCGAGCGCGGCCGTGGTATGCGGCCACGTCGGCGGGTCTGAAGACAGCTGTCTCTGTGTCCCGCTGGTATCGCAGGGCGAAACGCTGGCGGTGCTGCACCTGCGCGGAGCCGGACCGCAGAGCCTACCGGAGGACGTGCAGCGGCTGGCCGCCGCGTTGGCCGAGCAATTATCGCTGGCGATCGGCAACCTGCGCCTGCAGGAGACGCTGCGCAGCGGCTCGGAGCGCGATCCGCTGACCGATCTCTATAACCGGCGGCACCTGGAGATCTCCCTGCAGCGGGAGCTGGCGCGAGCGGCGCGGCACGAATTCCCGGTGAGCCTCATCATGCTCGACGTGGACCACTTCAAGGCGTTCAACGACACCAATGGACACGATGCTGGGGATGAGGTGTTGAGGAACGTCGCTCATGTACTGAAGCGACATACGCGTGCGGAGGACGTCGCGTGTCGTTATGGAGGTGAGGAATTCCTGATCGTGCTGCCGGCCTGTCCGGTGGACGATGCCTACTCCAAGGCGGAGGCGATCCGTGAGGCCATCGCGCAGCTGCATGTGCTCTCGCGCGGCATCGCGTTGCCGCGGATCACCGCTTCCCTCGGAATCGCCTGCTATCCCGAGGACGGCGAGCGCATGGAGGACCTGATCGCCGGTGCCGACGCGGCCCTCTACCGCGCGAAATCCACCGGCCGCAACTGCATCGCGGCGTCGAACGCGCCCGGGGACATCGTGCTGTTCGAGCCGCGCAACCGCGAGCCGGGTGAGTCGCTGATCGAGCGGCCGCCCGGTGCTAAAATGAGGGCGTGAACGGACGGGCGAGAAGAGAGCGGTATTCCCAACAGCATGAACCCGGATGTTGGCGCACGGCGTGTCTCAAAGCCGTGGCGGCAATGCTCATCCTGGCCACGAGCGCGACGCCGGCATTTGCCGCCGATGCGCGCATCAGTCGCAGTGGGGCCGCCGCGGCGGATCCAGTCAGTGCCAGGGCCGAGGCCGTGGTCGAGAAGTTGCGGCAACTCCCCTTGCCATTACGGCCATTCTCCAACGTCGTCGCGTCGACGAAGACGCCTCCGCCGCCTCTGCCGGCCCTGGAGGCCAGGCGGCAGCATGTCTATGCAGAGCTGCATGCGCTCGGGCAGGCGAGCGTGCTGGCGCTCGCCCGCGCACTCCGCGATCCTGAGGCGGAGATGCGGCGCAATGTGGCCGTGGCGCTGGATGTGGTTGGCGGCGGCTGGTGGCAATTCCCCGATGGTGGCTCGAAGCTGAATCTTCAGCCGGCGTTGCCGGCATTGTTGTCAGCGGTTCAGGATTCCGATCCCGGCGTCAGGGCCTGGGCGGCGCAGGACATCAGCGATATCGGTGCGGCCGCGGCGGGCGCGGTGCCACGCCTTCGTGCCATGTTGCGCAGTCCGGACCCGGAATCGCGGGGCAGTGCCTGCAACGCCCTCGGCGGGATCGGAATCGCGGCGCGCGCCGCGCTGCCGGATCTAATGCGCGCGCTCGCCGACGCCAGTCCGGAGGTCCGGCAAGCCGCGCGCGATGCGATCGCAAGCATCGACGGCGCCGGCGGGTCGCATTGAGTCTTCCGGCTTGCTGCAGCGGGTACCGGCGGCGGCTGCGCCCTTGACAGCCGCCGGCAGGACTCGCCAGACTGCCTGACACTAGAAAAATAGAGGGTCTGCGATGAAGAGTTTCGATCGCGCTTATCTGATCTGGGCGCTGAGCTATGCCACCGCCGGGATGGGACTCGGCATCTTCATGGCCGCATCGGGAAATCACGCGCAATTCATCACCCATGCGCACATCCTGTTGGTGGGATTCGTGACTTCGCTCATCTACGCCGTCATCCACAAACTGTGGCTGTCCGCTGCGCCAAAGGTGATCGGGACCGTCCAGTTCGTGCTGCACCAGGCCGGGTGTATCGGGATGTTCTCGGGTCTGCTGATGCTCTTTGGCGGCGTCGCCTCGCAAGGACGCCTCGAGCCGCTGCTCGGAGCCTCCGCGGTAGCGGTCATTCTCGGCATGCTGTTGATGTTGCTGATGGTCATCAAGGGAGAAACCGTTCAGGCCGCGGATGCCGTCCAGGGACGAAGAGCCGCAGCGAGCTGAGCGGGCATCGGGGAAGCCATCCGGGCAACCAGTCGGGCGGGCGCGCAGCGACACCTTTTGGCCTTTCGCGCGTCTATTGGACATGTCATTGAAGACGCTCCTCGCCGGCCTGGTGCTGTGCGGGGCACTCCCGGGTGCCTCCCTCCTGGCGGTCGCCGCAGGCCCGCCACTCCCCGTGCCAATCGTGCCCAATACTGCCCAGGAGAGGCTGCAGACGCAGATCATGATCCAGCAGGCACAGGCCCAGGCGCGGCTCGCGGCTGATCAGGCCAAAGTCCAGGCGCGGCTTGATGCAAACCAGGCCAGGCTCGAGGGAGAGTTAGCCTCCCGGGAGGCCGGAACGCAGGCGCAGCTGGGCGCGTCGCCAGAAATCGCGGCGGGAGCGCCACCCGTGGTGCCGCCGTTACCGATCGCCGGCCTGATCGGGGAAGGGCCATTGAGGAGGCCGGCGGGCACCATGGAGCTCGTGACCCTGACGCCGCAGCTCGGGCGCTACTTCGGGACCGATCATGGCGTGCTGGTGGCGCGTGCGCCGACACGTGGGATATTGAAGCTCCAGGACGGAGACGTGATCCTCTCCATTGGCGGCCGCCTTCCGGCGAGCAGTTCCCAGGCGATGCGGATCCTCACCTCCTATGATCCTGGCGAGAAGATCAATCTGGTGATCCTGCGCCAGCATCACAGGATGAACATCACGGCCACCATGCCCAACGCGCCGCGCGCGGCGCCGTGAAGGCTCGGGTTTGGTTGAATGGTATAGTAAAATCTGGTTAAACGATATCGTTATACTCGGTTGAATGGTAGTCTTCAAGGTGACTGTCTGGTATTCTGAATGCCCAAGCGGGCAGGCCACCACCCATGACCGGTTATACGCGGCGTATCGTCGATGGCGAGCTCGATGAGCTTCTCCCACAGCTCGCCGCCATCGCAATCGAAGGACCCAAAGCGGTGGGCAAGACTGCGACAGCAGAACGTCGCGCGACCACCGTGCACCGCGTTGACGTACCTGAAATGAGGTCCATCGCGGCTGCGGACCCAACAGTGTTGCTCAGAGACCCGCCGCCAGTTTTGCTGGATGAATGGCAGCATGTGCCGGCGATTTGGGATGCCGTGCGCGCCGCGGTCGATCGAGATCCGAGCCCGGGTCGGTTTCTCCTTGCAGGCTCGGCAGCCCCCACAAGATTGCCGAGCCACTCCGGGGCCGGCCGAATTGTGCGAGTCCGGATGCGCCCGCTCAGTCTTGCCGAGCGTGGCCTGGGCAAGCCGACCGTCAGCCTGGCTAGCCTACTCCGCGAAGCACAGGCGAAAGTCGAGGGCCACACGAGCCTCGGTCTGGCCGACTACGCACACGAAGTCGTCGCCTCGGGCTTCCCGGGCATCCGGAGACTGTCAGGACGAGCGCTGCGAGCCCAGCTCGATGGCTACCTCGAGCGAATCGTTGATCGCGACTTCGAGGAGCAAGGTTATATGATCCGGCGACCGCAGACCCTCCGCCGCTGGATGGCGGCATTCGCGGCGGCCACGGCCACCAGCACGTCGCTCGAGAAAATTCGCAACGCCGCCTCGGCGGGGGCAGAGGAAATCCCGGCGAAAGCCACGGTGATTGCCTATCGCAATGTACTCGAGCAGCTGTGGATTCTCGATCAGGTTCCCGGCTGGGTTCCGGCGAAGAACCATCTGAGGCGCCTCACCCAGGCTCCAAAGCACCACTTGGTTGATCCCGCGCTGGCTGCACGACTGCTGGGCGTGGATACCGGGGCATTGCTCGGCGGTATCACCGCCGGTGCCAAGCTTGTGACGATCTCGCCAACAGACGCTGCGCCTCGAGACGGAACTCTTCTCGGGCAGATGTTCGAGGCCCTCGTTACTCAGTCGGTGCGCGTCTATGCACAGGCCGCCGAGGCACGTGTTTATCACTGCCGCACTTATGACGGCCGGCGCGAGATCGACCTCATCGTCGAGACGGGCGACCAGCGTGTGCTCGCGCTCGAAGTAAAGACGAGCGCGGAGGTCTCGGACGCGGACGTGAACCATCTTCTGTGGCTACGTGAGCAGCTCGGCACCAGCCTGACGGACATGGTGGTCATCACTACTGGCAGGCACGCTTACCGACGGCAGGATGGGGTTGCCGTCGTCCCCGCAGCGCTCCTCGGTCCGTAGCATACCGACTGCGGATACGGCATGCCTCATTGCGTCAATCGTACGCTGCCTCGCAGCTCCTCCGTACTCCACCGCGGCGAACGTCTTTGCCGCGCCGCCAATCGATATACCACGTGGTCAGGAGCGTTGAGTCTTCGCGCCCAAAGCGCTCGTTCACAGGAGCGAATCATTTCAGCGATGAGGACATCCGGGCCAACAACACGGCCGGCGCATGCCTTTTCGCATTTTATCAAGGCCGACTTCTATGCGGCGGTTCCTGGTCTCGTCTTTCTTGGCGGACGTGACCCAGCATATCCACTCATTGCGTGCCAGCGGCGTAATGCTCGCCCAAACACCCGTGACAATTGCGTCGGACTCGATCGCTTTGCGAAAATCTGACGGCATCCTATGCACTGTACCGGAAGCAGTCGTTTGTCGAGCCATGGCTCCGGGAGTCTACTGCATCGGCGGCATGCCCAGGAGGTCGGTGAAGCGCTCGGCCAGCACGGAGCGCGACAGGCCGACTTTCTTCCCCAGCGCAGCGATCGTCCACTCGTACGGCGGACTGCCGTGCATCAGGGATAGCGCTTTGCCGACGAATGGATCGCGCAACCCCGCAAGCCAACCGGCTCGCTCGGGCGGCATGGTCTCGAGGTATCGGCGCACCAGCTCGACGAACATCAATTCGCTGAGCTTGGCGAGGATGCTTTCGCTGCCGGCTCGTTTGTTGGCCGATTCGGTAACAGCCAGTTGAATGAACTGGCTGAGCCAGCCGCCGGGATCCTCGCTCGAGGCTCTCGCCGTCATCACCGCCGGCAGATTGTCGAGCAATGGATTGAAGGGCCGTGCATCGCAAGCGAGAAAGCCGCATATGAGCCTGGCGGACGGTGCGCCCCCGCTCCCGTACCTGACGAAAAACGGCAACGGCCCGAATACCTCGAAGTGGTCGTCACGAAGAGAGGCTGAAGGAGGTAAGCCCCACGGCCGTCGGGGTACATTGATCGCCCCCGGCCTGAGAAGCGCAGTGCGGTGAATGAGCGCCAGATTTGCCGTACAAATTGCGGCAAATGGCTGCGGCCCAGGAGCGGCCCTTGAATCCGAGCCTGTAACGCGTTACTGTAACGCGTTACAGAGGAGGACGGGATATGGCACAAGCGGCAGAGCGGATGAGGGCAATGCGCGAGCGGCGTCGTACGCAAGGGCTGCGGGAATTGCGGCTGATCGTACCGGATCCCCATGCAAAGGCTGTTCTGCGGCGGGTCGCCAAGGAGGTTGCCGGGTTGGACAGAGCCGCAGAGCATGACGCGATGCGGTGGATCGAGGCAGTCTCGGAATTTGACGCTCGATGAGGCGTGGCGACGTCGTGACCGTCGCCGCTTCCGGCGACTATGGGAAACCGCGCCCGGCGGTAATCGTTCAGACCACTGCTCTACCGGCTGAGCACGCGTCGGTGATTGTCTGCCAGATGACCTCCGACATTGTGGATGCCCCGGATTTCCGCGTCACGATCGAGCCGACCGAGAAGAACGGCTTGCGGACGCGCTCGCAAATCATGGCGGACAAGCCCGTGACAATCCGTCGCGAACGTGTGGGGCGCAGGATCGGGTCGCTTGATGACAAGGATGTCGCTCGCTTGAATGTCGCGCTGGCGTTTGTCATGGGGTTGGCTGATTGAACATAACAGTTCGGGCGATCATGGGCTGATAGCACAAAGCCGCCCTTCGCCACGCGCGGAAGGGGGGATTGACCCGTCTACTTCACGTGGCCGCCTCGGCGGTTGCTGCACGGTGAGTGGGAGAGAGCCCGGGCAGGGCGGCAAGGGGCGACAGACAACGCCCGCGCCAGGCGATATCAGGCCGGTGCGGGAATGCCCGAGGTCGGAGTCGAACCGACACGCTTTTAAGGGCGGCGGATTTTCATCCCGCTGCGGCTTTCGCCGCCCCACGCGGCGGTGCCGCGGGGTTCGTGGGCTGGAGCACGCCTTCACCGTAGCCTTGCGGCCTTAGGTGCCCGCCGTCTGCTCTCTACACCTTCACCGGAGGATCCGGGGCTTGGCTCGGCATTAGCTCGAAGCGCTGCGCTTCAGGGCCTCTACCGACTTTGACGGGCTTCACCCAGGGGATTTCTCCCCGGGGGCTCAATTGAAATGGTCTGAGTCCGCTGCGTCTACCAATTCCGCCACTCGGGCACGAGCGCGCAAGTATAGGGCGTGGGGCGGACGGAAGCATATGCCTTGCGAGATTGGCTCACCGCGACGACGGCGGACGGTCGATCACCTGCCGTGGCGGCGGCGGCGGCATCGCCATTAACATGCGCGGCGTGCTGCGCACCGACTTCACCTATGACCTGCCTCCCGAGCTGATCGCCCAGGCTCCGCCTGCAGAGCGATCCGCGGGCCGGATGCTCGTGCTCGACCGGGAATCCGGGGGCATCGCGGACCGTCGCGTGCGCGATCTGCCCGGCTTTCTTGGTCCTGGCGACCTGCTGGTGCTGAACGACACTCGTGTGGTCGCGGCGAGGGTCTTCGGGGCGAAGCCCTCCGGCGGGCGGGTGGAGATCCTGCTCGAGCGGGCCGTTGGCGACCGGGAGGCGCTCGTGCAGCTGCGAGCAAGCAAGCCCGTCCGGGACGGACTGGAGATCTCTACGCCGGGCGGCACGGTCCGGGTGCTCGCACGAGAGGACGACTTGTGGCGGGTCCGCGTGCCTGCGGCGGTTCTCGATTTCTTCGACCGCTGGGGCCAGGTGCCGCTGCCGCCTTACATCCAGCGCCAGGCCACTGAGCTCGACCAGCAGCGATACCAGACCGTCTTTGCGCGCGAGCGGGGCGCTGTCGCAGCGCCGACGGCAAGCCTGCACTTTGACGAGCCTCTGCTGGCGGAACTCGCGGCACGCAAAGTGAGTCTTGCGTTCGTGACCCTGCACGTCGGCGCAGGTACATTTCAGCCGGTGCGCGCGGATGACCTCGAGTCTCACGTGATGCACGCCGAGCGCGCTACCGTTGGCGCCGCGACCTGCGAGGCTATCTTGCAGGCTCGCGCGGCGGGGCGGCGGGTCGTCGCCGCCGGCACGACGGTTGTACGTGCCCTCGAGTCTGCGGCCCTTGGGTCATGCGCACATGACCACGAACCAGGGGCGTCGCGGCTGCAGACGCGGCGATCAGAGCCGCGGTGGCCCGAGGCGCAATGGCTGGAGGAGCAACGGCTGAAGAAGCAACGGCTGGAGGAGCAGTCGGAGCCCCGGCTCGCACCCTGGTCGGGTGAGACGCGACTTTTCATCAAGCCGGGTTTCAGGTTTCGGGTGGTCGATGCTCTGCTGACGAACTTTCATCTCCCCGAGTCGACGCTGCTCATGCTGGTCTGTGCGTTCGCCGGGCGCGAGCCGGTGCTGCGGGCGTACCGGCATGCCATCGAGGCCCGATACCGGTTTTTCAGCTATGGCGATGCAATGTTGGTGACAACCGAGGTGAGCGCTTGAGACCGGTCTTCGAGCTGGCCACAACGGACGGAGCGGCCCGGACTGGCAGTCTGCGCACCGCACACGGGATGATCGAGACCCCGGCGTTCATGCCGGTGGGCACCTATGGCACGGTGAAGGCGATGACGCCCGAGGAGCTCTACGACCTCGGCGCCGAGATCGTGCTCGGCAACACCTTTCACCTGATGCTGCGGCCCGGCGTGCAGATCGTGGCCGCGCACGGCGGGTTGCACCGGTTCATGAGCTGGAAGCGGCCGATCCTGACCGATTCCGGCGGCTTTCAGGTCTTCAGCCTCAAGAGCCTGCGCCGCATCACGGAGGAGGGGGTGCGCTTCCGCTCGCCAGTCGACGGGAGCGAGGTGCGGTTGACGCCCGAGGACTCCATGGAAGTGCAGTTGGGGCTGCGTTCCGACATCGCCATGGCGCTCGATGACTGCACGCCGCACCCGGCCACGGAGTCCCAGGCGCGAGAATCGATGGAGCGCTCGATGCGCTGGGCGGCGCGCAGCCATGCGCGCTATCACCGCGAGGAGCCCCCGGGAGGACTCTTCGGGATCGTGCAGGGAGGGATGCACGGAGCGCTGCGACTGGCATCGCTCGAGGCCCTGCTGCGGCTCGATTGGCCGGGCCTGGCCGTGGGCGGTCTGGCGGTGGGCGAGCCGGAGGAAGAGCGGTTGCGGATGCTGGAGACAGTGGTCCCGCACATGCCGGCGGACCGCCCGCGGTACCTCATGGGTGTGGGACGGCCGGAGGACATCGTTCAGGCGGTCCTGCGCGGCATCGACATGTTCGATTGCGTAATGCCGACGCGCCATGCGCGCAACGGGCACCTGTTCACGGAGAGCGGTGTAATCAATATCCGCAACCGGGTGCATCAGGCGGACCTGGGCCCGATCGACCCGGAATGCGACTGCTACACCTGCCGGCACTACACCCGGGCGTATCTGCGGCATCTCGACCGCTGCAACGAGATCCTGGGATGCCGGCTGAATACCATTCACAATCTGTCGTTCTACCTGCGACTGATGCGCTCGCTGCGCCAGGCCATCGCGGCGGGCCGCTCGGCGGCCTTCGGCGCCGCTTATCTGGCGCGGCGGGCTGCGGCTGACGCTGTGGCATAATGCCTCCTTTTCGCTCCGTCGCCGTTTCCCGGGGGGTTCCCGCTCGCGGCGGCGGGTCTCAGAGCGGCCAGGGATGCTGGCCCGCATTAACGAATAGACCTAATTCCGACACGGTACTTGCATGAACTCATTGATTCCCACGGCCTTCGCGCAGAGCGCGCCGGCCTCGACGAGCGGGCAGTTCGCACCGCTCCTGGTGATGGTGGTCTTCATCGTCATCTTCTACTTCCTGCTGATGCGGCCGCAGCAGAAGAAGTCCAAGGAGCACCAGCACCTGATCTCCAAGCTCTCGGTGGGCGATGAGGTGGTGACCAACGGCGGCATGCTCGGGAAGATCACCGAGGTCGGCGAGAGCTTCGTCACCCTGGAGGTGGCCGACGGGGTACGCCTCAAAGTGCAGAAATTCCAGGTGAGCGCCCTGATGCCGAAGGGCACGCTGAAGAGCGCCTGATCCATGCTCGAGTACGCTCGCTGGAAATACATCCTCATCGTCGCCGTGCTGGTGGTGGCGCTGCTGTACGCGCTGCCCAACGTGTTCGGCTCGGCCCCCGCGCTGCAGCTCGCCCACAGGGATCACTCGCCGGTCACGGCCGCTGAGGCCAGTTCGATCGCCGGTTATCTGCGGCAGCACGGCGTGCATCTCGAGCGCGCCTATGTCGACAGCAGCGGCCGGCTGATGGTGCAGTTCCCCGATGTCTCCGACCAGTTGCAGGGTCGCGATGCCGCGGATGCCAAGTATCAGGGGGCATATATCTCCGCGCTCTCGCTCGTGCCGCGGGCGCCGGCTTTCTTCCGGGCGCTGGGGTTGAAGCCGATGCCGCTCGGTCTCGATCTGCGCGGCGGCCTGGACCTTCTCTACCAGGTGGACGTCAACAGCGCCGTAGCACAGATGCTGCAGAATTACTCGCAGGACTCCGCGCGGGCACTGGCGGCCAAGAAGATCCCAGTGCGCAGCATCACGTTCAGCGCGACAGGGAACAGCCAGATCCAGAATGCGATTCAGATTGCGTTCCCGCCCGGGACCGATCTCGCGCCCGCGCAAGAGGCGCTCACGGCGCCCCTGCAGGGGCTGACCATCACGAAGCAAAGCACCTCGAGCGGCCCGGTGCTCGTCGCCGCCATGACGCCGGCGGACGTCAAGCAGCGTGAGGACTACGCTATCGAGCAGAGCGTCACCATCCTCAGGAATCGCGTCAACCAGCTGGGTGTCTCCGAGCCCATCGTGCAGCGCCAGGGGCTGGACCGGATCGATGTGCAGCTGCCCGGCATCCAGAACTCGGCGGAGGTGAAGAACCTCCTCGGGCAGGTGGCGACGCTCGAGTTCCGCCTGCAGGATGAGAGCGCCAATGCCATCGAGGCGGCGCAGACCGGCAATGTGCCGCTCGGCGACAAGCTCTACACCAATACCGCCATGGGCGTGCCGCTGCTGCTGAAGCGCGAGCTGATCGCCACAGGCGATCAGCTGACCAACGCCACGGTCGGCCAGGGCCAGCAGGGCCCCGCCGTCGACGTGACGCTCAACAGCAAAGCCGGCGACAACATGCTGCGCACCACGCGGCAGAACCTCGGCAAGCACATGGCGGTGGTGCTGATCGAGAAGCATCAGCAGACCTCGACCGTCGATGGCAAGAAGGTCACGCGCGAGGTCACGACCGAGAAGGTGATCAACGACGCCACCATCCAGGGCGTCTTCGCCGACCGCTTCGAGATCACGGGCCTCAGCATGGGCGAGGCGCGCGATCTGGCGGTCCTGCTGCGCTCCGGCTCGCTGCCCACACCGATCTTCCTGGTGGCGGAGCAGGTGATCGGCCCCAGTCTCGGCAAGGACAATATCCGCATGGGGATCGACGCGCTCGTCATCGGCATGGCCGGCGTGCTCGCCTTCATGGCGATCTACTACAAGGTTTTCGGCCTGGTCGCGGACCTGGTGCTGATCGCCAACGTGGTGCTGCTGACGGCGCTGCTCTCGATGATGAACGCTTCGCTGTCGCTGCCCGGCATCGCAGGCATCATCCTCACGGTGGGTATCGCCGTGGACGCCAACGTGCTGATCTATGAGCGCATCCGCGAGGAGATCCGCAAGGGCGTGACGCCGCAGGCGGCCATCCGCGCGGGGTTCGAGAAGGCGTTCTCCGCGATCGCGGACTCCAACATCACGACGCTCATCGCCGGGCTGGTGCTCTGGGTGTTCGGCACGGGGGCGATCCGCGGGTTCGCGATCGTGCTGACGCTGGGCATCGCGACCTCCATGTTCACCTCGCTCATGGGCAGCCGCGCGCTGGTCACCCTCATGTACGGCCGCAAGCGCAAAGTCGCCCGGCTGCCGATCTAAATCAAGCAGCAGGCCGGCGCCCGGGCCAAGCTCCAGGAACACTCTCGTGGAATTTTTCAGCCATCAAACCGACTTCAAGTTCATGGCCACACGGCACGTGTGGTATGGGCTGTCCGCGATCCTGATGATCGCCTCCATCGTGATGATCTTCACGCGCGGCCTCAACTTCGCCATCGACTTCACGGGCGGCGTGAGCGCGCAAGCC
This sequence comes from Steroidobacteraceae bacterium, assembly GCA_036000265.1. Classification (GTDB taxonomy): domain Bacteria; phylum Pseudomonadota; class Gammaproteobacteria; order Steroidobacterales; family Steroidobacteraceae; genus 13-2-20CM-66-19. The sequence continues at coordinate 47,738 of DASYGA010000299.1, forward strand.
ACCTTCCCGGTCACGGCGGATCTCGCTGCCGTGCGCAGCCGGCTGGTCGCCGCCGGATTTCGCGATCCACAGGTGCAGGCTTTCGGGTCGTCGCGCAATATCGCGATCCGCCTGCCGCCCGAGAAGAGGATCACTCAGGAGGTGCTGCACGATCGTCTCGAGGCGGCCCTCGAGGCCGTCAATCCGGGAGCGACACTGCAACAGCTTGCGGTCGTCGGCCCGCAGGTGGGCAGTCAGCTGGAGACCAGTGCGGCCTGGGCGCTCGGGTTCACGCTGCTCCTCATCTTCCTTTACATCGCCTTCCGCTTTCATACCTGGCGGCTCTCCTTCGGGGCGATTCTCGCGGTGCTGCACGACCCGATCCTGGTGCTCGGCTGGTTCGCAGCCTCGCAGACGTCCTTCGACCTTGCGGTGGTCGCGGCCATCCTCGCCGTCATCGGCTACTCGCTCAACGATACGGTGGTGGTGTTCGACCGGATTCGCGAGCGCTTCGAGAGCAATCGCCGGCTCGCGCCGAACGTCGTCCTCGATCAGTCCATCAACCAGACGCTGTCACGGACCATTATGACGAAGGTGGTCACTTCCATCGTGGTGGTGGCGCTGCTGGTGCTCGGCGGCCCGGTCCTCAAGGGCTTCTCGGAAGCGCTGCTGATCGGCATCCTGGCCGGCACGTACTCGTCGATCTACATCTCGAGCGCGGTGGCACTGGAGTGCGGGCTCACGGCCGAGCACATCTTCCCGACCATCAAGAAGACCGCCGTCGACCACATGCCCTAGCGTAGGGCGCGGTCAGCTCGTCGTGGATCGGACGGCCTGGCTGGAGGCGTTCTCCGCCCGCACCTTGCTGTGGTGGTAGCCGTAGAACACGTAGACCACCGCGCCGATGATCGTCCAGACGACCAGCCGTATCCATGTGCCGACGCCGAGGAACACCATCATCGCCAGGCAGATGACGGCGCCTGCGATGCAGGTGAACCATGGCCACGGCGCCTTGAAAGGGCGGGGCAGGTCGGGCCGCTTGTAACGCAGGACCAGCACGCCAAGGCAAACGGTGACGAAGGCTGCCAGCGTGCCAATCGACACCAGCTGGCCAAGGATGCCTACCGGGAGTAGGCCGCCGATGACGGCTGCAGCGGCCCCGGTGATCACGGTGCCCACGGAAGGAGTGCGAAACGTCGGATGCACCCGTCCGAAGAATCTTGGCAGCAGACCATCCTGCGACATGGCCAGGAAGATGCGAGCCTGTGCCAGAGTCATGACCAGCATGACCGAGGTCATTCCGGCAATTGCGCCGACATCCACGATCGTGCTTAGCCAGCGGTGAGGCTCGTACGTCGTGAGAGCCAGCGCGATCGGGGCGGGCACATCGAGCTTGGTGTAGCTCACCATGCCGGTGAGGACCACGGAGACGACGACGTAGAGGATGGTGCAGATGATGAGGCTTGCGAGGATGCCGATGGGCATGTCACGCTGTGGATTCTTGGCTTCCTGCGCCGTGGTCGAGATCGCATCGAAGCCGATGTAGGCGAAGAAGATGACGCCCGCGGCTGCGAATACGCCGCTGATGCCGAACTGGCCCATGTGGCCGGTGTTTGGC
>DASYGA010000303.1:0-6196 GCA_036000265.1 Steroidobacteraceae bacterium
ATCGGTCCGCAATCGTCGAGATCGACCTCGAAGCTGTCGAGCCGCGGATTGCGGCCGGATTCCGGATCGTAGCGGTAGATCTCGAAGGTCTTGATGCGCTTCGCGCCGACAGGCGCCGGCCAGTGCCGGCCCCGCGCGATGCGGGAATCGCGGGCAACGCCGAACCGTTTCGGCACGGGGAAGCGCCGCAGAAGCTTCCAGCGAGAGACCTGGCTCGAGGAGCGGATGATCATGCTCTACGCCTCGTCGGCAATACCCCATGTCGGCGCTGCACGGGAATGCTTATGGCTGGCGGCCACGAGAAGACCGGCACCCATCGCTCCCGGTGCAATCGGCTCAGATTACGGCATCCGGCTGGAAAATCCACCGCCCCGGATACGTATTTTTACTGATGCGTCACGGCGCCGGTCAGCGGCTCCATTCAATCCAGCGTATCGCCATCATTCAGCCGCCGGAGAAATCATGCCCCCCAAAATCGACTATTACCGGGAAGCCCCGCGCGGCCTCGCGGCGCTGCGACAGCTGGAGGAATATTTGCACGACAGCGGTCTGCCGGCCCGACTGCTGCACCTCATCAAGACCCGCGCCTCGCAGATCAACGGGTGCGCCTATTGCCTCGACATGCATACCAAGGATGCCCGTGCGGTGGGCGAGAGCGAGCAGCGGCTCTATACCCTGCCCGCCTGGCGCGAGACACCGTTCTTCAACGACCGCGAGCGGGCCGCGCTCGCCTACACGGAAGCGTTGACCCTGGTCGCCGAGCATCCCGACACGGACGCCCGGATCGAGGAGTTGCGGCAGTATTTTTCAGACAAGGAGATCGTCGATCTGACGCTCGCGATCGTGGCCATCAACGCCTGGAATCGCCTCGCCATCAGTTTCCATGCCTCCGTGGGCTCCTACCAGCCGCGAGTCGAGTCGAAAACTACACCCTCGTGAGCCCCCGCCGAGGTCTCAACGAGACCAGGCATGCGCATCACGGAGCTCTGCTTTTCTGGGCTCGTCAATGCCGACCTCGGTCGGCCTGGGCCATTTTGACGGGCCCGACCCCCAGTCTCATTCTGCCTGCCGGTGATGGGAGTGCGCGAAGCCAGGCGAGGCGCCGGCGGGCTCCGGGGCCAGCCGCTTCCTGAGGATCTCGAGGGCCGCCGCCGGCGCGTCGGCGAATTGAAAGAGCTCGAGATCCTCGGCGGCGATCATGCCGTGGCGGACCAGGGCGTCGAAGTTGAGGATCTCTTTCCAGTAGCTCGTGCCATAGAGGATCACCGGGATGTCGCGCGAGAGCTTGCGGGTCTGGGCAAGCGTCAGAATCTCCGTCAGCTCATCGAGCGTGCCGAAACCGCCGGGAAAGGCGATGAGCGCCCTCGCGAGGTGCGCGAACCAGAGCTTGCGCATGAAAAAATAATGAAACTCGAAGAGCAGCTCACGCGTGATGTAGGGATTGGGGTGCTGCTCGCGCGGCAGGCTGATGTTGAGACCAATGGCCTTCCCGCCGGCTTCCGAGGCGCCACGGTTGGCAGCCTCCATGATCCCACCGCCCCCACCGGAGCAGATCACGTACCGATGCGCATGAGAGGGCAGGGATTTCGACCACTCTGTGATGAGTCGCGCGAGCTCGCGCGCCTCCTCGTAGTAGCGCCCGAGCGGTTCCTCGGGTTTGAGGCGGGCCGATCCAAAGAATACGATCGTGTCATGGACGCCCTCCCGCTGGAAGCGATGCAGAGGCTCGAGATACTCCGCGAGAATCCGCAGCGGACGCGCCTCATCGCTCTCGAGGAATCCGCGCTGCTCGTATGCGACGTGCGAACTTACCGGATGATCCGTCATGAGCTGTCTCTCACTTTGGCGAAATCGATGAACCCGCGCTCGATGTCGACGTGCACGAGCCGCACGCGCAGACGATGGCCGAGGTCCGCACCCGCGAAACCCTGCGTCAGCTTGCCTTCGACCGCTGGATGGAATATCCGTACCCAGGTCCCCTTTGATGCAGCGCCCGTGACCAGCGCGTCGAACGTCTCCCCGATGCGATCCGCGAGCAGAAGTGCCGCGGCGGACTTTGCCACCCGCCGCTCCACCTTGGCGGCGTTGTCCTCCTGATCGGTGCAGTGCGTGGCCAGCTCGGCGAGCTCCTGGCCAGCGTACAGCGGCGGACGCCCGGCAAGGGCTGCCTTCACGAGGCGCTGGGTGATGATGTCCGGAAACCGGCGGTTGGGAGCCGTCGAGTGCGTGTAATCACTGACCGCCAGAGAGAAGTGGCCCGAAACCCGCTGGCCGGCGGGCTCGGCGGCATACTCTCCGCGGCCGAGTGACTTCACCACGGCCAGCGAGACGTCGGCGAATCCGTCCGGATCAATCTGCCGCCGGCGCACAAGGAATGTGTTGAGCGCCAGCGCATCGGGAATGGGCGGCAGACTCTCGCCGGCCTGCTTCGCAAGCGCCACGATGCGATCCCACCGCGTCGGGATATTCAACACCCGGCGGATGGACGGGAAATGCCGCCCCTCGAGGAACCGCGCCGTGGCGCCGTTCGCGGCGATCATCAGGTCCTCGATCAGCTCCCGGGCGCGTCCCTTGCGGTCAGGAAGCAGGTCCCGCAGCGCATCCTCCTCGAAAACGGCATGGGTCTGGATGGTCTCCAGCGTGAGGGCGCCATGGGCATGCCGCTGCGCTCTGAGCGCCGCCGCGACACCATCCTGGATGCGCAGCTGGGCGTCCATCCCCGGCACGGCTGCGGCTGCCGGCGGGATCGGCGCCGAGCCCTCGAGCCATGCGCCCACCGAGTCGTAGGCCAGCTTGGCCCGGCTTAGGACCATGGCGTGGTAGAGATCGGCCTCTCCGACCCTTCCCTGCCCGTCGACTTCCATGTCGACGATCAGTGCCAGGCGCTCCTCACCCTGTCCTAACGAAGTCAGATCCGTCGACAGACGCTCCGGCAGCATCGGAAAGATCCGCCCGGCGGTATACACCGATGTCGTGTTGTGACGAGCGTGATCGTCGATGGCCGACCCGCGATGCACCAGCGCATCGACATCCGCAATCGCGACGAGCACCCCGACCGCGCCTCCGGATCGCGGCTCGGCAACCGACAACTGATCGAGATCGCGCGAGTCGTCGTTATCTATCGAGCACCACAGAAGGTGGCGCAGATCTCGGACTTCGCCTGCAAGTGAATGCCCGCCGCTCACACTCTGCAATTGGGCTCCGTCCCTCAGCGCGCTCGTTTCGTGCATGGCCGCCCCGGAAAACTCCGGCAGCAGCCCGCGCTCGAGCATCGCCGTGCGCGCGATGCGCCGAAGAATCTGCCGCCCGCTTGGGATCGGTGGAGCCATTCGCGACCTTGTGTGCAGGGCCTCGTATCCTAGCCGGCCCTCCCCTGCGACGGAAGATAGGCAGATCACTGGCCGCCGGCCTGCCGTGTCGAGCCGCCGCCCACGCGGGAAGAGTCTCGAGGGCACTGGCCGCATTGCGGGACAACCGCCGGATTACCCTCCTCTGCGGAGGCATGCGTAGAACTACGGATACCATCGAGGGTCCGGAGAGTGCACGCTGGGGTTGGTGACCATCTTATCGCTGCGCAAGCGGCGTCAGATATAGCGCCACCGGAAAACACCCGCACGGTTGGTCTCTTGAGCCTGTCGCCAATCCGTACTTTCCTCGATTGCAGAAATGCCGAGATTGCATCACATTCGTTGTTGCCATGAGCAGGCTGTATTGTCCATCGAGCGAGGCGAGCCATGAGACAGAGCAAGCAAATTTCCAACGGATACCGCCGTCCGCGGACTGCCGGCGCCCTTCCTCTTCGCGGTCGGACAGGAGCCGCGACGCCTGACAGCGTGCCGCCGCTGCGGCGCCCGCGCGAGCCCTCCGGCGTGGAGCTCTTCGGCCGGGAGCCGTTCACTTATGGCAGATCGCCCCGCTATTACGGCACGGGTGTCGCCGGCTACGAGAGCGGCCCCGGCTTTACCGGTGGCTACTACGGGTATGGCAGCGCGTCGTCTGAGATTCCGACTGAGCTCGAGCGCGAGTATGAGTACGACCTTTACGGAGAGTCAGATCCTTACTTTGAACCAGTAGCGGGCGGGTACAATCCAGCCCGCCCCGCGGCGACCGGTGGCGGAGCCCGCAAGTACCGTCGCGCGACGCGGGCTCGCCGCTATCCTCCAGGCCCGAAAGGCTATCAGCGTTCCGATGACATGATGCGTCACGATATCTGTGGCGAGCTGATGCGGGCCGACGGCATCGATTCGAGCGAGGTGACGGTCGCTGTCACGGGAGCCAAGGTGACGCTGGAGGGTACGGTTCCCGTTCGATGGATGAAGCACGCCATCGAGGACATCGCGGCCGCATGTCCCAGCGTTCAGGACGTCGCGAACAAGATTTGCGTCAAGACGGCCGCAAGCAGTACCTGAGCTCAACCGGCGGCCGTGATGGCCGCCGCTGGTGTTTGGTGTCGTCAACGGCTGGATCATGAACGTCGGAAGTATCCATAGCGCTCGTCTCCCCGGTGCCGATCCGTCGCTTGGCGAGGACGACCTCTCCAGAAGCGCAAGAGCACCTCGGATCTATGGCAATATCCTCGTTCCTGTCGATGACAGCAGCGCCTGCGAGGAAAGCGTATGGGACGCGGTCGAGCTCGCCACAGCCCTTGGCAGCCGAATCAAGCTCGTTCACGTCATCACCCGAACGCCGTGGATGGCGATGGGTACCGGCCCGGCTGCCATCGAGGACCTCATCATCCAGCTGCAGAGCGCCGGGGAGTCGATGCTGCATCGCATCCAAAAGGATATGCGCACGAGCGGGGTCGAAATCGACGCCAAAGTGATCGAAGGGTTCGGGCGGCGCGTCGGCGAGCTCGTGGTGGCCGAAGCCAGCTCATGGCCTGCCGACCTCATTACATTAGGCGTACGGCGGCGCACCGGCATCCGCCACATCCTGACGGGCGGCAACGTAGACTACATCTTGCGTCACAGTCGGATCCCGGTTCTGCTCATCCCCTCCGAGGGATCATGAGCGACCTACGACTTGCTCCGATTCGCCGGTTTCCTCCCAGGCTTCCCTCGGCTCCGCCGGCCTGACGGTCTGCAGCGGCTGCTCCCAGTCCGAAAGCCGCATGCCGGTCTCGGAATAGCCGAGATCGTCGGTCTCGACATCATCCACCGGACCCGTCCAATCCGCCGGCGGCTCGGCAAAGCTGAGCGGCAAGGACGTCCAAGCCTCCAGATCGACCTCATCCACATCGCCGTCGAAGTTCTGAATCTCCACCGTGCCTGCCCGGTAGTCGCGCCCTGTCACGAAGTACTTCGATCAGGCGCTCGATAAGCTCACGCTCGGCCTCGAGAGGCATATGGCACAGCCCAGCGAAGCGGAGCGCCGGACTACCGCTTACCGCGAGGCCGGGCACGCGATCGTGAGCCTCAACGTGCCGGACCGCGACCCGATCCGCAAGACCACCATCGTCCCGCGCGGGCAATCGCTGGGAGCGACCGCTCATTTGCCCGCGGCGGAGCGCTCGAGCCTCACGCGCCGCGCGCTCGAGAGCCGGCTCTGTGCGCTGCTCGGCGGCCGGGTGGCCGAAGAGCTCACGGCCGGGCGCGACTGCGTCACGACCGGCGCGGCGGATGATCTCGAGCGAGCCAACGAGCTCAGCTATCGCATGGTGGCGCAATACGGGCTCTCCGTGGAGCTCGGCCCGATCTGCTATTTGCGTGGCGAAGAGGGAGCGGGCACCATCGGCAGCGGGGGGGTGCTCCAGGGTCTTTCTCCAGAGAGCGCTGCGGCCGTCGACCGAGCGCAGCGGACCCTGATCGAGGCGAGTTATGTCCGCGCCCGCGCCATTCTAACGGACCGTCTCGACGCCCTGCATGCGCTCGCCGCGGCCCTGTTGCACTACGAGACCCTGGACGTCGCGCAGGTCCACTCCATACTCAGGCGGCCTTCGGCGCGGCGATGCTCGAAGAAAGGCTCACGGCATGACCTTTCCTGCAGTCGATCCTCTCGGCATCAAGGTCAGGGGGTCTTATCGATGGCGAATTCGAGCGACTGCGGCCATGCCGTGAGTTGAAGCTGTTGGAGAGTTTGAGCGCTTGCCGGTTTCCAGTTAATACGCAATTGTGCGTAGACAGCAGGAACGGTCAGGCGCGCACGAGCGGCGTCTCGACGAGATGCTCCGCAAGGAACCACGCCTGTTTCTCCCCCG
>DASYGA010000305.1:0-11392 GCA_036000265.1 Steroidobacteraceae bacterium
ATCCGGTATTTCCCCGGTGTCGCGAGCCCCATGCAGGATGCCAGCCTCACCGACATGGTGATCTTCCGCGAGAACACGGAGGACATCTATGCGGGCATCGAATGGCCGGCCGGATCGGCCGACGTGCACAAGCTCATCGCCTACCTGCACAAGGAGTTCGGGGTCACGGGCATCCGCTTCCCGGCGAGCTCCGCGATCGGCATCAAGCCGGTATCGAAGGAGGGCAGCCAGCGCCTGATCCGCAAGGCCATCCAGTACGCCATCGAGAACGATCGTGTCTCGGTGACGCTGGTGCACAAGGGCAACATCATGAAGTTCACGGAGGGCGCCTTTCGCAACTGGGGCTACCAGCTCGCGCAGGAGGAGTTCGGCGCCAAGGAGATCGACGGCGGCCCGTGGCTCAAGTTTGCCAACCCGCTCACCGGCCACGAGATCATCGTCAAGGACGTGATCGCGGACAACTTCCTGCAGCAGGTGTTGCTGCGGCCCGAGGAGTACGACGTCATCGCGACGCTCAACCTCAACGGCGATTACGTCTCCGACGCGCTGGCGGCGCAGGTGGGCGGTATCGGCATCGCACCTGGAGGCAACATCGGCGACGGGCTCGCGGTATTCGAGGCGACGCACGGCACGGCGCCGGGCTTTGCGGGCAAGGACCGGGTCAACCCGGGCTCGCTCATCCTCTCCGCGGAGATGATGCTGCGCTACCTCGGATGGCAGGAGGCGGCCGACCTCATCATCAAGGGCGTCGCCACCACGATCGCCAACAAGGAGCTGACCTATGACCTGGCGCGCCTGCGCGAGGCGATCAAGGCTCCCAAGCGCGAGCTCGCGGCCCGCAAGAGCGTCGCGGACGATCTGCAGCGCCTCATCCCGGGTGCGACGCTCATGAGCTGCTCGGGGTTCGCGACGGCGATCATCCGGCACATGGACGACTGACATCAAGCAGCTGCGGACGAACGGAGGGCGGCGCCCGGTCCTGCCGGTCGCGAGGAGTGCGGCTTACGATCCGGGCTGCACCCGCTGCCCCCGGCTTGCGGAGTTCCTGGCCGAGGTGCACGGCAGCTACCCGGATTACTGGGCGCGGCCGGTGCCCTCGTTCGGCGCCGCGGATCCGCGCATCGTCTTCGTGGGGCTTGCACCGGGTCTCCATGGAGCGAACCGGACCGGCCGGCCGTTCACCGGCGACTACGCGGGGGAGCTCCTGTATCGGACGCTGCATGAGGCAGGACTCGCCACGCGGCCGGAGTCCGTTTCCGCGGATGACGGGCTCGAGCTCAAGCACCTGCGCATCATCAATTCGGTCAAATGCGTGCCGCCCGGCAACAAGCCGCTGCCGGATGAGATCCGGACCTGCAATGGCTATCTGAAGGCCGAGCTCGCCGCGCTCAAGCACATCCGGGTGGTGCTGGCGCTGGGCCGGGTGGGGCACGATGCTTTTCTCCTGGCCAGCGGCCTCAAGCGCAGCCCGTTTCCTTTTGCGCATGGGCGTGAGCACCGTCTCGACGAGACGCGGACCCTCATCGACTCGTATCATTGCAGCCGTTACAACACCTCGACCGGGGTGCTCACCGAGCCGATGTTCAGGAAAGTGGTGGCGCGGGCCTGCGAGATGGCCGGCATCCGCTAGCGCCTGAACCGTCTGCTCGGCCCCGCCCGGCGCCGGCCCAGATGACCTCGACCGCATTCGACTCCAAGCCCTTCCTGAGCGCGCTGCCGCGCCGTCCCGGCGTCTACCGCATGTTCGATGCGCAGCGCGAGCTGCTCTACGTCGGCAAGGCTCGCAGCCTCAAAGACCGGGTGAGCAGTTACTTCGCGGCGAGCAACGTCAACCCGAAAGTACGGGCGCTCGTGCAGCAGATCGCCGACATCGAGGTGACGGTCACCAACTCGGAGACCGAGGCGCTGCTGCTCGAGTACAACCTCATCAAGGCGCACAAGCCGCGCTTCAACATCGTGCTGCGGGACGACAAGAGCTTCCCGTACGTGCACCTCTGTGTCGATCACGAGTTTCCGCGGCTCGCCTTCTATCGCGGCTCGCGCAGCGCTCCCGGACGGTATTTCGGGCCGTTCCCGACTGCCTGGGCCGTGCGCGACACGCTCAACCAGCTGCAGAAGCTCTTCCGTATCCGCAACTGCCGTGACAGCTTTTTCGCCAATCGCAGCCGCCCGTGCCTGCAGCACCAGATCGGCCGCTGCACCGCCCCGTGTGTCGGGCTCATCGGCCGTGAGGCGTATGCGCAAGACGTCGAATCCGCGGTCAAAGTGCTCGAGGGTCGCAGCGATGAGGTGAACGCTACGCTGCAGAAGCGCATGGAGGAAGCTGCAGGCCGGCTGGAGTTCGAGCGCGCAGCGCAGATCCGTGACCAGCTCGTGGCCCTGAAGCATATCCAGGCGCAGCAGATCGTGACGGCTGGAGGCGAGCGCGATATCGACGTCTTCGCGATCGTCGGGGAGCCGGGCGAGTACGCAATCAGCGCGATGCTGGTGCGCGGGGGGCGTAATCTCGGCACGTCGAGCTACTTCCCCAAGGCGGTGCTCGCGGAGCCGGAGGAGGCGCTCTCTTCATTCGTGATGCAGTATTACGCTTCGCAGGAGCCGCCGCCCGAGGTGCTGGTCGGGCAGAAGCTCGAGGACACCGAGTCGCTCGGCCAGGCGCTCGCATTGCGAGCGTCTCACGCGGTGCACGTGCGCTGTCCGTCGCGAGGCCTCGGCGCCCGCTGGGTGGAGATGACGCGCGAGAATGCGGTGCAGGCGCTGCGCATGCGGCTCGCCCAGCAGCAGGGGCTGGCCGAGATGCTCGCCGCGCTCGCGGCGGAGCTGGAGCTGCCCGAGGCGCCGCAGCGGATCGAGTGCTTCGATATCAGCCACACGGGCGGGGAGGGCACGGTGGCCTCGTGCGTGGTATTCGGCCCGGAGGGGCCGCTCAAGAAGGAGTACCGCCGGTTCAACATCACCGGCGTGACCCCTGGCGATGACTACGGCGCGCTGCGGCAGGCGCTGCAGCGGCGCTACACGCGCGTGCGCGCCGGGGAGATTCCGGCCCCCGATCTGCTGCTGATCGACGGCGGTCTGGGACAGATCGCCGCGGTGCACGAGATCCTGCTGGAGCTCGGTTTCGGTGACCTGATCCTGGTGGGCGTCGCCAAGGGCCCGGACCGCCGTGCAGGGCAGGAGCGGCTGTTCGTCCATGGCGCCGCCGCGCCGCGAGTACCGGAAGCGCACTCGCCCGCCTCGCGGCTGGTCCAGCGTATTCGCGACGAGGCGCACCGCTTTGCGATCACTGGTCACCGGCGCAAGCGCGCGCGCCGCTACAATGAATCCGTGCTCGAGTCCGTGCCGGGCCTCGGGCCGGCGAAGCGCCGTGCGCTGCTGACCCATTTTGGCGGCCTGCAGGGTGTGATGCGCGCCGGCGTGGCGGACCTCAGCGAGGTCGCCGGGCTCGGAGCGGCGCTGGCGCGCACACTTTATGATCACCTTCACCCGGGCTCTTGAACCGCACGATGCTCTGGAATGTGCCGAACACGCTGACCTGGCTGCGCATCGCCGCCATCCCGCTCATCGTCCTGCTCTTCTTCATGCCGTACCACTGGTCGGACCCGGCCGCGGGCCTGCTATTCGCGGCGGCGGGAGTCACCGATACGCTGGACGGCTATTTTGCGCGCCGCCTCGGGCAGACCTCGCGCCTCGGGGCGTTCCTCGACCCGGTGGCCGACAAGCTGATCGTGGCGGTGGCCCTGGTGCTCCTGGTGAGCAAGGACACGCGGGCGCTGATCGTGCTCACGGCCGTGGTGATCATCGGGCGCGAGATCACGATCTCAGCGCTGCGCGAATGGATGGCCGAGATCGGGCAGCGGCGCAAGGTGGCTGTCTCGCAGCTCGGCAAGATCAAGACGGTCCTGCAGATCGTCGGCCTGGCGATGATGCTCTACCGGGTGCCGATCCTCGCCATTCCCATCTACCGCGTGGGGGTGGTCCTCACGGAGCTCGCCGCGGCCGCGACGCTCTTCTCCATGGTGGCGTATCTGCGGGCTGCGTGGCCGGAGCTCAAGCGCTGAGCGGGCGTCGACACCTGCCTTGACTTCACAGGGGCCGCACTTAAAATGCCGTCCCTCCCCGCGAGCGGGAATAGCTCAGTTGGTAGAGCACAACCTTGCCAAGGTTGGGGTCGCGAGTTCGAGTCTCGTTTCCCGCTCCAAAATTGCTTCCAATATAAGGACTTAAGCGGCGACGCCATTTCCGTTCAGGGAATTCTCAGAGAATTTTTTCTGACGCCGCGGTGAGGCAGCCACGGGATAGACGGCCGCGTCTCTCTGACGGCGTTGTCGGGCTGCGGCACGCGGTACGGAAGCATCATCTCGACACGCAGCACTTTCCGGGCATGGCCCTTTTGATACGCCCGCGTCATATCCGGGTCCGTGTGAGCCATCAGCTCTTGAACCGCAGCCACTTCGTAACCTGCAGTCCCGTAGAGGTGCGAAGACAGCGCCCGGATTTCGTGCAACGTTGGCATTTGCCGGACGCTCATGCCGTCGAAGAGGCGAGTCCGGTCGCGGGCCAAATCCCGGGCTTTGTAGAAGGCCTTTGATGCGTAATCGGGAAGCACTTGAGCGGGGTGCTCCATGCGGCCTCCCTCCAGCGCGCCGGCGGCACGCCTCGTTCGCCGATCCGGTTCGCGGTGAACGATAAAGGGACACCGGCCGACTCGCAGGCTCGAGCGACGAGCCTCCATCAGGACGTTGCGCACGTCGGGGTGGATCGGAAAGTCGACGCTCGTTGCCTCCATGTCGCGAGCTTGCGAGTCCGTCTTGCGGATTGGACTGATGATCCTGTCGCCCGCGACGTCGTCAAAGCGGAGGCTGACCAGATCAACGCGCCTCAGGGCCAAATGGAAGGCCAGCGTCATCAACCATTGCAGCCATTGTGGCGCCACCGAATAGATGGCATTGAACTGTTCGATCGTCATCCGCTGTCGGCGCTTGTGGGGCAACGGGTCGACGAACAAATCATCGACCGGATTGCCCAGATGCGAGGGATACATGCCCGTCGATTTGGCGTACCGAAAGAACCGCAGTAGAAGAGTCTTGAGCTTGCCCTGCTCGAACTGACTTCCCGTCGATATCGCTTCGCGAAGCATTTGCGTGTCGACCATCGGTACCTGAACCTTCCCGAGCGAGTCGGCGAGGCGCTGGCCTCGCTGATGAAGTAGTCGGGCTGTGCTCGCCTTCAGGCTGTAGTCAGATATGTACTTGACGACAAATGCGCAGAAAGCTTCCGAAAAGCTGACGCTGCCCAGATTGATCGACGCCTCCAAACGGTCGGCCTCCTGCTCGCATTTGATGCGATAACGAGCATTGAGTTGAGAGGCGAGTCGAACGGCTTCCTGCTCGATCTTGCCGAGTCTTGCCTTCTCCGGCATCGCCGGATTTTTGTAGTAGTACGTCTGGTTGCGCGGGTTCAACTCGACGTACTTGGGCAGCGCATTATTGCGATTTCTGGCCATGCGAGGCGCCTCCAGAGCAGACGCGTTGAGGGAGGTTGGTGCGGTTCCGGGAAGGATAGCACAGCGACTGTACAAAAACACAGCACCAGGGAGCGTGGGCAACCCGGTCGCTGGCTCACCGGTGCGTCTGGTGAACCACTTTCTCCGAGGAGGGCCTTCAGGCGGACCAGAGACGCCGGCTGGCCATCGAGACTAGTTCCAGATGGAGGAAGTCACCTGCGCGAAGCGGCCGTGCCCGCAGACGAAGAAGTGGCCGTGCGACACGTAGCCATTGAGGGCGTCGCCGCCGATGTAGGCGCTGACGAGGACGAATACAACGAAGTTGACGAGCGTGACGGCCCCGGTGCGGTACAGGATGCGCCTGGGCCGGACGGACAAGCTATCGCCCAATGGCAGCGTTCGCTGTTGTACAGCTTTTTGAGAGATCTCCAGCTGAGTGGCAGCGCAGAAGTCGGCAGCCCCTGCTTGCGCCTCTGGATGTGCTCTGCACTGAACGCCTGCACTTTGATGGATATCCCCAGGCGCAACGCCGATAATGGGACCTGTGTCCCATGTCTGAAGGCTGACGCGACCGGGCGCGCGGCGCCCCCGGCTGCGGCTATTGACTTGCGCCAATAATGGTCCATTCTCTCCCCGGTTGCGTCCAGGACCAAGCCTCGGGGGGTTTCCGGCGGGAGCGCAAGCGCTCGTCAGGGCTGGACGGATAACGAAAATGCCAAGCAGCGAATGCAAGTCGAAGTCTCAACCCTGGTGATGCCGATCACGGAGGATCGCCCGTGCGGGGAGGATCTGGACGAGACTCAGCCGCTCGTCCTGGCAGGCTTCGACTCCTATCGTCTCTTCGGACAGATGGCGCCCTGGCCCAAGGACAAGCAGCCGGACTGGCGCGAGATCCGCGATCGCTCGCTCGAAGTGCTGGCTCAGAGCCGCGATCTGCGCGTGCTCGCCCACCTTGCCGCGGCCGCATTGCACACAGAGGGGCTCGGCGCATTCGGGCAGACGCTCGCGACCGCCAAGGCATGGCTGAGCACGTGGTGGGACCAGGCGTATCCGCGGATCGACGAGGATGCGATCCTGCGGCGCAACGCCCTCAACTGTCTTGCAGACCGGGTGGCTGTGGCCGACGGGCTGCGGCGCGCGCCGTTGCTCGTACACCGCCAGCTCGGCACCTATTCCATCCGTGACATCGAGATCGCCCAGGGACATCTGACTCCGGCCCCCGACGAGCCGCCGCGGGACGCCAGCCAGCTCGCGGCTCTTCTGGCCGCCATCGAGACCGACAGCCTGCAGGTGATCGCCGGCCAGGTAACCGCCGCCATCGAGAGCTTCCGCGCCATCGAGGCGACCATGCGCGATCACGGCGGCAGCGAGGCGGTGCCCGACTTCAGTGGGCCGCTGCAGTTGCTGAGCCGTACCAAGATACTGCTCGATGGGCAGCTCGCCACCCGCGTTCCGGCGGACCTGGCAGATGCTGCGGCCGGTGCCAGCGCCGATGGCGGCCGAGCAGCGGTCGCCCGTGCTGCGGGTGCGATCGGGACCCGAGACGAAGCCTTGAGAACGCTCGATGCCGTGGCGGCCTTTTTCCGCAAGACCGAGCCTTCGAGCCCCATACCCCTGTTCATCGAGCGCGCCAAGCGCCTGGTCGGCAAGGATTTCCTGGCGGTGCTCGAGGATGTCATTCCCGATTCCGTCGCCCAGGCGAAGAGTGTCGGCGGCGTACGCGACGCCGAGTGAACTTACTTTAACGGAGACGACCCGTGGCCAAGCCAAGCAGTCAGAAATTCATCGCCCGCAACCGCGCTCCGCGCGTCCAGATCGAGTATGACGTCGAGCTCTACGGGGCGCAGAAGAAGGTGCAGATCCCGTTCGTCATGGGCGTGATGTCGGATCTCTCGGGCGACGCCAAGGAGCCGCTTCCCGGCGTGGAGGAGCGCAAGTTTCTGAGCTTCGACATCGACAACTTCGACGAGCGCATGAAGTCGATGAAGCCGCGCGTGGCATTCAGCGTGCCGAATACGCTGACCGGCGAAGGCAATCTGAGCGTCGACATCACCTTCGAGAGCATGGAGGATTTCTCGCCCGCGGCGGTTGCCCGCAAGGTGGATGCGCTCAACAAGCTGCTCGAAGCACGCAGCCAGCTGTCCAACCTGGTGACCTACATGGACGGCAAGGCGGGCGCGGAGGACCTGATCGCCAAAGCGCTCAACGATCCGGCGCTGCTGAAGGCACTCGCCGCCAAACCGAAACAGGAAGAGTCCGGGAGCTGAGTCATGGCCGAAACCAAGCAAGTCGCCGCCGCCGCCGCAGTCGCCACCGAGCCGGACCAGTTTGCCGCGCTCCTGCAGAAGGAGTTCAAGCCCAAGACCGATCGGGCTCGGGCGGAGGTGGAGCGCGCGGTCCAGACGCTCGCGGAGCAGGCGCTCAGCGAGACCGCCGTCATTTCCGATGACGTCATCGGGACCATCAAGGCGATCATCGCCGAGATCGACAAGAAACTGTCGGATCAGGTCAACCAGATCCTGCACAACGAGCGCTTCCAGCAGCTCGAGAGCGCCTGGCGCGGCCTTCACTACCTCGTCAGCAATACCGAAACGGACGAGATGCTCAAGATCCGTGTCATGAACATCTCGAAGAAGGACGTGGGACGTACGCTCAAGAAGTACGCTGGCGCCGCGTGGGATCAGAGCCCGATCTTCAAGAAGCTGTACGAGGAAGAGTACGGTCAGCTCGGCGGCGAGCCGTATGGCTGTCTCGTCGGTGATTACTATTTCGACCACACGCCGGGCGATGTGCAGCTGCTCGGTCAGATGTCGCAGGTGGCGGCCGCCGCGCACGCGCCTTTCATCGCGGGCGCCGGACCTACCCTGATGGGCATGGATTCCTGGCAGGAGCTGGCCAACCCGAGGGATCTGGCCAAGATCTTCGGGGCGCCGGATTACGCGGCATGGCGCTCGCTGCGCGAATCGGACGATTCGAAATACGTCGGACTGGCGATGCCGCGCTTTCTCGCGAGGCTGCCGTACGGCGCGAAAACCAACCCGGTGGAAGAGTTCGAATTCGAGGAGGAGACGACTGGCGGGCAACACTCGCATTACGCGTGGTCCAATGCCGCGTATGCCATGGCTGTCAATGTCAACCGCTCCTTCAAGACGTACGGCTGGTGCACGTCCATCCGCGGCGTGGAGTCGGGCGGTGCAGTCGAGGGACTTCCCGTCCATACGTTCCCGAGCGACGACGGCGGCGTGGACATGAAATGTCCGACGGAAATCGCGATCAGCGACCGCCGCGAGGCGGAGCTCGCCAACTGCGGTCTGATGCCGCTCATCCATCGCAAGAACACGGACACGGCGGCCTTCATCGGTGCGCAGTCACTGCAGAAGCCGACGGAATACATGGACCCCGACGCGACGGCCAATGCGCGCCTTGCGGCCCGGCTGCCTTACCTCTTCGCCAGCTGCCGCTTTGCGCACTATCTGAAGTGCATGGTGCGGGACAAGGTCGGCTCCTTCAAGGAGCGCGCCGACATGGAGCGCTTCCTGTCCGACTGGATCATGAATTATGTGATCCTGAATCCCGAGAACGCGGGCGAGACGGCGCGGGCGCAGAAGCCGCTCGCCGGAGCGGAGGTGAAAGTGGCGGAGGTCGAGGGCAATCCCGGATACTACTCGGCGACGTTCCACCTGCGGCCGCACTACCAGCTGGAGGGCGTCAACATTTCCATGAGTCTGGTCTCGAGGCTTCCGTCGCAGCGTCAGGGCTGAGGTGCGGGCAGCGGGGCGGTTAACAAGCAACTAAGAATCGACGAGAGGAGTTGAGTCTATGGCTGTCGACATGTTTCTCGAGCTGGATAGCGTCAAAGGCGAGACCGCCGACAAGGCGTTCAAGAGCAAGAATGCGATGGACATCCTCGCCTGGAGCTGGGGTCTGTCCAATTCCGGCACGTTCCACGCGGGCACCGGCGGCGGCGCCGGCAAGGCGAGCTTCCAGGACATCAGCATCACCAAGTACATCGATCTCGCGTCGCCGAATCTGATGCTGTTCTGCGCGAACGGCAAGCACATCACCAAGGGCGTGATCACGGTGCGCAAGGCCGGCGAGAATCCGCTCGAATACCTGAAGATCACGATGCAGAACATTCTCGTGAGCAGCTACTCGACCGGCGGCAGCGGCGGCGAGGACCGCCTCACCGAGAACGTGAGCCTCAACTTCGGCTCGGTCAAGGTCGAATACGCCCAGCAGGCGGAGAAGGGCGGCAAGGCCGGCAGCAACGACTTCGGCTGGGACATCGCCCAGAACGCCAAAACTTGAGCGACTCACAGGAGCTGTTCCGTGCCGGGAAGCTCCGCGAGTCTCTCGCGGCGCTGCAGGGCGAGGTGCGCGGCTCTCCGGCCGATGCGAAGCTGCGCACCTTTCTCGCGCAGCTGCTGATGCTGACCGGCGACTGGGATCGCGCCGTCAATCAGCTGCAGGTGGCCGGAGAGCTCGATCCGGCCGCGCTGCCCATGAAGCACGCCTACACGGCCGCCATCCAGTGCGAGCGGCTGCGGGCGGCCGTGTTCGCGGGCGAGCGGCTGCCGTTGATCCTCGGTGACCCGCCCCCGTGGATCGCCACATTGCTGCAGGCGTTGGCAATACGCGGCCCCGATGAGGCGGCGCGTTTGCGCGAGCAGGCCTTGGCGGATGCGGCGCCGACGCCGGGCCGCATCAACGGTACGGCGTTCGATTGGATCGCGGATGCCGACTCGCGGCTGGGCCCGGTACTGGAGGTGCTGCTGAATGGTGCCTACTACTGGGCGCCTTTCTCCCGCGTGCGGCGCATCGTCATCGAGCCACCCGCGGACGTGAGAGATCTCGCCTGGGTTCCCGCGCAGATCACCTGGAGCAACGAGGGGGAGGCGATGGGTCTCATTCCCACGCGCTACCCGGGCTCGGAGCGCAGCGCGGAGGATGCGGTACGGATGGCGCGCCGGACCGAATGGCTGGACGTCGGAGGCGGCGCGTTCGCGGGTCTCGGCCAGCGGATCCTCGCCACCAGCGCCGATGAGGTCGGCCTGCTCGAGGTTCGTGAGCTCGTGCTCGAGAGCGCCTGAGCGCCGAGCGCGCCAGCCGAACACTCGCGAGCCTGAAATCCAATCATGGCCGAGCTCAGCCTGCGCGAGCGCCTCCAGCCGGCATTGCTCGACCGGCTCGCCGACGATGAGCGGTTCCTCACGATTTTTCAGCTCGAGTCGACTCGCACCGAGCTGGCGAGACTGAAGCTTCCGGAGCGCGAGTGGCTCGATATTCTCTTCGCCCAGGGGCTGCGCCCCGTGGAGGATGGCGATGGCGTCAATGCGATCGCCCAGGGCCACAGCAACAGCCAGAGCAAGGGCGAGGAGAAGGGCGAAGACAAGCTCCAGTGGCGCCTGTTCGTGCCGACGGGGCGCTTGAGTCCGGCGCAGCTCAAAGCCCTGGTGTTGAAGCCCCCCGGCGCGCCTCAGGGGGTCGCGGTCCAGGATTTTTGCCGGATCGAGACGCGCAACCTGCCGAATGCCATGGTCGAGTCGAGTCAGCATCGGAACGTATCGATGCGGCGGCTGCGCGAGTGCGTGCTGCGTGACGTGGCGGCGCTTCTGAATGCGCTCAATCTCGAGATGCATGTCGATCTGACGCGCTATCCGCACGTGCAGCGCTCGGTGCTGAACTACGGCATGCGCTCGCTGGCGGGCCTGTCAGCGGCCGCAGTAGATCCCATCACCACCGCCGCAGGCATCGAGGAAGCCATCCGCCGCTACGAGCCGCGCCTGCGCAAGGTGCGTGTCGCGCCGGAGACGCGCGAGGGCCGGCAGGAGGGCCATCAACTGTCGTTTCGAATCGACGCGGAGCTCTGGGGACAGCCGGTGCCGCAGC
>DASYGA010000353.1:0-9469 GCA_036000265.1 Steroidobacteraceae bacterium
GACAGGGCCGATAAGATGGCTCTCGCGTAGCAGCCCGGATCCGGGCAAGAGACAGGAATAAAAACATGCGCAAGTTCCTCGGAGTGTTGTTTCTCTCGTTTTCGGCCACCGCCGTGGCCTTCGGCGCCGTCAGAGCCACCGCGCCGGAGCTCGATCCCGCAAGCGCGATGGCGGCGTTGACCCTGCTGAGCGGTGGTCTGGCCGTGCTTCGCGGCCGCCGGAAGAAACAATAACGAGCCGGCTAGCGAAGCTTCAGGCCGCGCAGGAAGCAGGGCAGCTCGAAAAAGTTGAGGGTTCTGGAGATCCGCGGCTGGCGTTTGACATAAAATGGGCCCGCGAACAACAAGTTGTTTGCATTTGCCGACAAGGTCGATATGATAGGTCTCGCGTGACGGTCCCGACCAGGACGCCCTGGACGAGACGCGGTGACGGGAACCAAACACGCGGCGATTCGTTCGACAGTGGAGCAGGCCCGCGGGGCCTGAAGAGGAAAATAAGAAAATGCGACAGCTACTCGCAGTTTTGACACTCTCGCTTTCCGCCACGGCCGTGGCCTACGCGAATCCGGCTCCCCCGACGCAAGGCGGCTCGACCCAGGGCGAGCTGCAGGCGATCGACAATTGGGTCGATCAGTTCGGTGACCAGTTCGAGGACTGGTTCTACGCCACGTGGGGCCCGACACTCGGCATCACTGATCCTGATTCCGGCAACGGCGGGACCGGTGGTGGAACGGTCGCCGCGCCGGAGTTCGACCCTGCCGGGGCGATAGCCGCGCTCACGTTGCTCGCAGGCGGACTGGCCGTGTTGCGTGGCCGGCGCTCGCGCAAGCCGCCGCAGTAATCAGAGCCGTACCCGCCCGAACAGCCGCTCGGCCTGATGTAGGGCGGGTGCGAGAGCGGTTGAGACCGGATCGGTCCCGTACGGCCGGCCGCGGCGCGAGGAATCAAGTCGGCAAAGCCATCCCGACCGTGACGAACGAGTCATGAAACCGAAATCGTCCCTGCCACGGCGCCGGTATCTCGGCTGCCAGTTGTAATGGCCTTTGCGGCAGCAGGGAGATCATCCCCTCCGCAGCGCCCGCCGCAGTGGGTGCGAGCACCAGATCCGAGAACTCCAGCCATTCCGACGTTGATGGGAACTGGCATTTGTAGAACGCTTCCTTGGCAGCGAACACCAGTGCCGCCCAGAATGGGCGCTGCGCCGCGGGCAGCGCCTCGAGATGGCGCAATTCCGCCGCGCCGCAGATTTGCGTCCACACCTGCGCATTGACGGCAGTAACGACCTCGGTATCTACCCCGACCCCGCGGAAGCGACTGCGCAACCCCACGACGGCAGCGCTGTAGCCCTCGGTATGCGTGATGCTGCCGACGACCGGGTCCGGCCATAGAGGCTGGCGGTCCTCGCCCGCCAGCAGATCGAAGCCTGCGATCCCCAGCGCCAGGAGCGCTTGGCGGGCGCACGATCGGCCGCCTGCAAAATCCCTGATGCGCTTTTCCGCACAATGACTTACGCACTGCAATTCAGGCGCAGTGAGAAGACTCGGATGCCCCTGCCCCAGAGCCTCTGCGGCATGAACCCCGGACGGATAAAGAGCAGAGAGGGCGGCAGACAGCCGGGGCGGATCGGCCGGGGCAGCAGCGCTGAGGTCGGTGGCGGTCACCCGCGCGATGATGCGGCGAATAATTCAAATCGCGCCGGCCCCGCGGCGATTTCGTGACGGCATCGACACTTCTTTAGACCACGCCGGCTGCCGGCCGCCCGCGCCCGCAGGTATACTCGGTTCAAAGAAGAAACTTGCCGCGAAAACAAGGTAGTACAAGAACGCGAGGCAGGATTGCGGGAGCGCTCGTCAGGAATTGGTCGCACATGCTGAGTGGATCCATCCCCCAGGCTTTCACGGAAAGCGTTGCATCCGCCCCCGATCGGATCGCCGTGGTGGGCAGCGGGCCGATCTCTTATTCAGACCTTGCAAGCAGAGCCGACCGGGTAGCTGCCCGCTTGCGCAGGGTCGGGATCGGCAGGGGCAACACGGTGGGACTGTTTGCGCAGCGCTCGCCCGAGGCGGTGGCTGCGATGCTCGGGATTCTAAAGGCCGGTGCGGCCTACGTGCCTTTCGACCCGTCTTATCCCGCCAAACTCCTGCGCTACATTCATGATGACAGCGCTCCATCGGCGATGCTCGTGCAGGACTCGCTGCTGCAGTCCCACGGTGACGCGCCCTTCTGGAGCGGACGAGCCCTTCCCCTGACAGCGGATGGTGCCGAGCCCCCCACCGGCGCGCCGGGAGAGTGGCCCACGGTTCGCCCGGACGATCCCGCTTACATCATGTACACGTCCGGCTCGACCGGACGGCCAAAGGGGGTGGTGGTTCCGCATCGCGCCGTGTTGCGTCTGGTCATCGACAACGATTATGTCGACCTCGGGCCGGGTGAGGTCGTGCTGCAATTTGCCCCGCTCGCCTTCGACGCCTCGACCTTCGAGATCTGGGGCGCGCTCCTCAATGGCGGCACGCTGGCGGTCGTCTCGGACCCCTACCCGTCACTGGAAGACATCGGCCGCGCGATCTCGCGCCACCGCGTCACGACGATGTGGCTCACGGCCGGGGTGTTCCACCTCATGGTGGACAACCACCTCGAGGGACTGAAGCCCCTGCGGCAGCTGCTGGCCGGCGGCGACGTACTGTCGCCGGTGCACGTGGTGAAGGCGTTGCGCGCCCTCCCCGACTGCCGGCTGATCAACGGTTATGGCCCGACGGAAAACACGACGTTCAGTTGCTGTTACACCATCCCGCGGGATTTCGACGGCTCGACGTCGATTCCGATCGGACGTCCTATCCGTCACACCGACGCTCATGTGCTGGATGACACGTTGCGAGCCGTCGCACCCGGTGAGGAGGGCGAGCTGTATGTCGGCGGTCTGGGGCTGGCGATCGGCTATCACAACCGCCCCGAGCTCAACGCCGAGCGCTTCATCGCAGCGCCGACGGACTCGGCGGCACCGGGGCAACGACTGTATCGCACCGGCGATCGCGTGCGGCAGCGCCCGGACGGCAATCTCGAGTTCCGCGGCCGGGCCGACCGGCAGGTGAAGATCAACGGCAAGCGGGTCGAGCTCGATGAGATCGAGAGCTGCCTGCGCACGAGCGGCCTGGTGCAAGATGCGGCCGTGGTGTGCACGACGACCGCGACCGGGCAACGCCAGATCAACGCCTTCGTCACACCGCTCGCCGGTGGCGCAGTGTCCACAGAGGCCGTTCGCGCGTTCCTGCGCGGCGAGCTGCCCGATTACATGCTGCCCGCCAGCATCGTAGCCCTGCCCGCATTGCCCCTCTCACCCACCGGCAAGGTGGATCGCGCGCGCCTGCCGCTCGCGGCCCCGCCGCAGGCGCCGACGCCTATCCCGCAGGCGCCGCAGAGCTCCATCGAGGCTGCCCTCGCCGCCATCTGGTGCCGGGTGCTCGGCCGCAGCGCGGTGGGGCTCGACGACAACTTCTTCGACCTGGGCGGCACTTCACTGCAGCTGCTGGAGATACACGCCATCATCAAGAGCTCGCTGCAGCTCGAGTTAACGGTGTTGGACATGTTCCAGTATCCACGCATCAACGCTCTGTCGGGGCACCTCACTCGGCGCACAGAGCAGCGAGAGGGCCTGCTCAGCGCCCAGGACCGCGCGCTTCGGTCGCGCGCAGCGCTCGGACGGCGGCGCCCGCCGCCGCCGGCTGGAGGACCGCGATGAGCGCCGAGCCAACGGATGACTCAGTGACGCAGCCGCCCGAGGGCGCGGTTGCCATCGTCGGCATGTCCGGCCGCTTCCCCGGCGCGGCCAACGTCGAGCAGTTCTGGCGCAATCTCTGCGCGGGCGTCGAATCCATCACCCGTTTCACCGAGGCCGAGCTGGAAGACAGCTTCGGTGAAGAAGTGCGCCGCGCGCCGAACTTCGTGCGCGCCCGGCCGATCCTCGAGGGTGTCGACCTCTTCGATGCCGAGTTCTTCGGCATGTATGCGCGCGAGACGGAGCTCACCGATCCGCAGCAGCGTCTCTTCCTCGAATGCGCCTGGGAGGCGCTCGAGAGTGGCGGGTATGACGCCGCACGCTACCAGGGGCTGATCGGCGTATTCGCCGGCTGCAGCATCAATACTTACTTTCTGCGGCACGTGCTGGCGGACCGCCGCATCATCGAGGAGTTCACCAGCAGCTATCAGGTCGGCTGCTACCCGCTGCTCCTCGGCAACAGCCAGGAATTTCTCGCCACGCGCATCGCCTACAAGCTCGACCTCAAGGGCCCGAGCGTCACGGTGCTGTGCGCCTGCTCGACCTCGCTCGTTGCCGTGGCGCAGGCCTGCCAGAGCCTGCTCCTCTATCAATCCGACATGGCGCTCGCGGGCGGCATGTCGGTCACCTTTCCGCAGAAGCGCGGCTACCTGCACCAGGAGGGCGGGATGGTGTCTGCCGATGGCAGCTGCCGCACTTTCGATGCCCGCGCCAGCGGCACGATTTTCGGCAGCGGCGGCGGGGTCGTGTTGCTGAAGCGGCTGTCGGATGCGCTGGCGGATGATGACCACATCTATGCGGTGATTCGCGGGGTGGGCATCAACAACGACGGCGCCTCCAAAGTGGGCTTCACCGCGCCGAGTATCGACGGCCAGGCGGCCGCCATCGAGATGGCGCACGCCAATGCGGGCGTGAGCGCCCGCTCCATCGGGTACGTCGAGTGTCACGGCACCGCCACACCGCTCGGCGATCCGATCGAGGTGGCGGCGCTCACCCAGGCGTTCCGCGCGACCACACCGGACCGGCAGTTCTGCGCAGTGGGATCGGTGAAATCGAACATCGGCCACCTGGACGCGGGCGCCGGTGTGGTGGGCTTGATCAAGACCGCCCTCATGCTCGAGCGCGGGGCCATGCCGGCATCGCTCCACTACGAGCAGCCCAACCCGCAGATCGATTTTCCCGCCACGCCGTTCTACGTGAACTCCAAGCTCACGAGCTGGGTCCGCTCGCACGAGCCGCGGCGCGCCGGCGTCAGCGCCTTCGGGGTGGGCGGCACCAACGTTCATCTGGTCGTCGAGGAAGCTCCCGCGGCGCAGGACCAAGCCGCCGTGAGCCCCCCCGTGAGCGGCGCTGAGCTCATCGTGCTCTCCGCGAAGAATGAGGCTTCCCTCGCCGGCGCTCGTGCCCGCCTCGCAGCCCATCTTCGAGACCATCCGAGCACCTCCCTTGCCGACCTCGCGTATACCCTGCAGAGGGGCCGGCGCGGGTTCGAGAAACGCAGCTTCCTGGTCTGCCGCGATGTGAATGAGGCTGCCGCCAAACTCGAGGCGGCAGCGGACACACCGGCGGCACGGCCTCTCCACGCCGCGAAGACGGCAGTCGCCTTCATGTTTCCCGGTCAGGGTGCGCAATATCCCGACATGGCGCGCGACCTCTACCGGGAAGAGCCGGAGTTTCGCCGCCAGATGGATCAGTGTCTGCGGCTGTACCGCGACCTGACTGGAGCGGACCTGGCGGCCAAGCTCTTTCCCGCCGAGCGCTCCGCCGCGGCCGCGGAGGAGCTGAAGGCGACGGGCTTCGCCCAGCCGGCGATATTTGCCGTCGAATACGCACTCGCACGGCTGTGGATGCACTGGGGCATTCAGCCGCAGGCGATGATTGGCCACAGTGTCGGGGAGTTCGTGGCCGCCAGCCTGGCCGGCGTGATGTCGCTCGAGGACGCGTTGACTCTCGTAATCACGCGCGGGCAGCTCATGCAGAGCCTGCCGGGTGGCGCGATGCTTTCCATCCGGCTCGCGGAGCAGGACGTCAGACCGCTGCTCGGGCCCGATCTATCGATCGCGGCGGTTAACGGCCCCGCCCTATGTGTCGCATCGGGTCCGGACGCCTCCGTCGGCGCTCTGGAGAGCGTGCTGCAAGCACGTGGCGTGATGAGCCGCAGACTCCATACCTCGCATGCATTTCATTCCAGCATGATCGAGCCGATCGTCGCGCCCTTGCGGGAGCGGCTCGCAGGGATGCGGCTCTCTGCCCCGACGCTGCCGTGCGTGTCGTGTGTCACCGGAACGTGGCTGACGGCCGAGCAAGCTATATCGCCCGAATACTGGTCGCGACACGCACGCGAGACGGTGCGATTCGCGGACGGCCTGACCACTCTCGCCTGCCAGGACCCGCTGCCGGTATTGCTCGAAGTCGGCCCTGGCAACGTGCTCGGGACGCTCGCCCTGCAGACGCTGCGGGGAAAGACGGCGGCCGTGATCAGCTCGCTGCAGGACGCCGAGCGCGAGAGCAACGACCGCGATCGATTGCTCGAGGCGATGGGACAGCTGTGGGTAAACGGCATCGAGCCCCAGTGGCAGAGATTGCACTCCGGACAACCGCATCGCATTCCCCTGCCGACCTACGCCTTCGATCGCAAACGCTATTGGATCGAGCCGCCGGCCACGAGCTCTTCGCCGCCCGCCGCCGGCGCGAGTTTCGCCGCCGCGCCTGCAGCGGCCGCCGCTCCCTTCGCCAACGCCCCCTCAGAGATCGCCTTACCTCCGGACAACGCCACGATGAGCGCAAACCCCGCCAACACTCACCTCGAGGACTTGAGTTCCTCCATTCTTACCATCCTGGAGGAGCTCTCGGGCGAGCGGCCGAAGCTCACGGACGCGGCCACCACTTTTCTCGAGATGGGGTACGACTCCCTCTTCCTCACCCAGGTGGCGCAGAAGATCCAGAGCCAGATGAAGGTGAAGATCACCTTCCGGCAGCTCCTCAGCCAGTACCCGACGATTGCAGGGCTGGCCGGCTTCCTGGCGGAAAAGGTTCCGCCGGCGCCCAAGGCCGCTCCCGTACCGCAGCCGACCCAACAGACGCTGCAGGCCGCGGCCCCCAGGGTCGCGCAGTGGGCCACGTCTTTGCCCGCGGGAGCGTCCACCGGGATCGAAGCCATCTTCCGCGAGCAAATGCAGGCGATGTCGCAGTTGATCAATCGGCAGATGGAAATGCTGCAGACCCTGGGAGGGACCGCGCCTGCGGCGGCGGCCCCCGCGGCGGCGCGAGCTGCTCCGACCGCCAGCGCGTCTGCAACCAGTGCCCAGACCAGCCCGCCCGACCCGTCCGCGCCGCGCGCAGCCAACCAACCGGCCGCAGACTCGCCCGCGCAGCAGCAGCCGTCGCGCTTCCACGTCTACAACCCGAAGAAGAGCGCCAACCCCGGCGGCGTCAGTGCGGCGCATCGCCAACACATAGATGATCTGGCAACGCGCTATGGCCGCCGAACGGCCGGCTCCAAGAGCTTCACTCAGTCGCATCGTTCGGTGCTCGCCGATCCACGCGCCGCATCGGGCTTCCGCACCGAGTGGAAGGAGCTCGTCTATCCCGTCGTCTGCGCCCGCAGTCAGGGCTCGAAGCTCTGGGACGTCGACGGCAACGAGTACATCGACCTGGTGAATGGCTACGGCCAGACCTTCTTCGGCCACGCTCCGGAGTTCGTGGTCGCGGCGGTGAAGGCGCAGCTCGATGAGGGATTCGCCATAGGGCCGCAGACGCAGTTCGCCGGCAAAGTCGCCGCGCTCTTCGCCAAGCTCACCGGCAATGAGCGCGTCACCTTCTGCAACACCGGCTCCGAGGCGGTGATGGCGGCCATGCGCATTGCGCGCACGGTCACGGGACGCAGCAAAGTCGCGATCTTCAATGGCGACTACCACGGTCAGTTCGACGAAGTGCTCGTCAAGGGCGTGCAGCGCCCCGGCGCCGAGCCCCGCTCGGTCCCCGTCGCGCCGGGCATCCCGGGCTCCGCGGTCGAGAACATGATCGTGCTCGACTATGCGACGCCCGCGACCCTGGAATGGCTGCGCCAGAATGCGGGCGATCTCGCCGCGGTCATCGTCGAGCCGGTGCAGAGCCGCCACCCGAGCCTGCAGCCCTTCGAATTCCTGCACGAGGTGCGCAAGATCACCGCGGAGTCGGGCGCCGCCTTCGTGTTGGATGAGGTGGTCACGGGCTTTCGTGTGCATCCGGGCGGCATCCAGGCCATCGCCGGGATACGCGCCGATCTCGCCACCTACGGCAAGGTCGTGGGCGGCGGCCTGCCGATCGGCATACTGGCCGGCAAGGCAAGCTTCATGGACGCGCTCGACGGCGGGCAGTGGGCTTACGGCGATGACTCCTTCCCCGAAGTCGGCGTCACTTTCTTTGCCGGCACCTTCGTGCGCCACCCGCTGGCCATGGCCGCGGCCTGGGCGGTGTTGCAGTACCTCGAGCAGCAGGGCCCCGCATTGCAGGAAGGTCTCGCGGCACGCACCTCCGCTCTCGCCACGACCCTCAACGGGATATTCGCCGAGTTCGGGCTGTCGGCTCGCACCGAGACATTCTCGAGTTGGTTCTACTTCCATCTGCACAATGAGCATCCCCTCGCGGGACTGCTCTTCCATCACCTACGCCTACGCGGCGTCCATATCCAGGACGGCTTCCCCTGTTTCCTGACGACAGCGCATTCGGAAGCGGACATTCAACGCATCGTCGACGCATTCCGCGACAGCCTGACCGAGCTTCGCTCGGTGGGCATCGTCGGGACGGCTGCAGCGACCGGTGTGCCGCCCTCCCCTGGTGTCCTGCCCTCTCCCGCCGTGCCGCTTACCGGGATTCCGCTCACCGAGAGCCAGACGGAAATCTGGCTGTCCGCACAGATGGGCGACGACGCGTCCTGCGCGTTCAACGAGTCCGTGACCTTGCGCTTGAGCGGCCAGCTCGACGAGAAATCTCTACGCGAGGCTCTCTCGCAAGTCATCGCCCGGCACGATGCCCTGCGCGCCACCTTCAGCCCCACCGGGGAGGAGATGCGGATCCAGCCGCCGGCCGCCGTCGAGCTGCAGCCGAGCGACCTCTCTGCCGACGGAAGCGACAAAGCTGAGCAGGCGCTCGAGGCGATCATCGCGGCCGAGGCGCGCACGCCGCTCGATCTCGTCAACGGCCCCACGTTCCGCCACCGGCTGGTACGGCTCGCCCCACGACTTCACGCGTTGATTTTCACTGGGCACCACATCATCTGCGACGGCTGGTCCTTCAATGTGATCGTCACGGAGCTCGCGCAGATCTATGCCGCACTGCGCCACCGCGCTGCCGCGGATCTGCAAGAGCCGTTGGCATTCAGCGCCTACGCGCGCGCCCAGGCACAGCACGATCCTGCGGAAGCGCAGGCGACGGAAGCATATTGGTTGCAGCAGTTCGCGGAGGCGGTACGCCCGCTCGAGCTGCCTACCGACCGCCCGCGCGGCGCCGCCAAGTCCTACGCCGGGGCGAGCCACTGCCGCCGCATCGACGCCGGTCTCTACAAGGCGGTCAAGCAATCCGGCGCCAAGGTGGGCAACACCCTGTTCGTCACTCTGCTCGGCGCATTCCAGGTCCTCATCGGACGGCTCTGCGACCAGGACGAAGTGGTCGTCGGCGTGCCAACTGCCGGGCAATCCCTGCTCGAGGACCAGATCCT
>DASYGA010000367.1:0-6153 GCA_036000265.1 Steroidobacteraceae bacterium
ACCTGGGCTGTCGGTCCGACCTCGATCTGGCTCTATGTCCCGCAGCGCGGTACTCCGGTCATCATCGACGACAGAGCGGACCCCGGAGTCGTGAAGACCGCGCTCTGGAACCGGGTGAGCGTTCTCGTCATCGACACTGACTTCCTGAGATGGGGCTGGGGCCGCATCGCTCGCGAGGGTGTCGCGGCCGGCTGGCTGAAGCCGATCGGCCAGGTCGGCACTCCGGCCGACAAGTATTGCCTCGAGGCGTTTCGCGTCGAGCATGCCAGCGCGCACCGGAATCCAGGGGCCTGAGCGTAGACGCTGCGGGCCTGTTCCTTGCTGATCTGGCGCTTGGTGCCGGAGGGCCCTGATGTCCACCCTGCTCCGAGAGACACCCTACCCGTATCCTGAGCGCGTCCCCGGCGACGAGCGCTCGGCCGGGAATTCACCGGCGCACCCGTTGCCACGGCTCGCCATCGTGGTGCCGTGCTATGACGAGGAGGAGGCGCTTCCGCATACGGCAGAGCGCCTGACAACTCTGCTCGAGCGGTTGCGCAAGGCTGCCCGCATCGCCGTCGACAGCCGCATCATATTCGTCGATGACGGCAGCCGCGATCGAACGTGGCAGCTCATCGAGGAGCTGTCGCGGCAAGATGGGCGGATAGGAGGCATCAAGCTGTCGCGCAACCGTGGACATCAGAATGCGCTGCTCGCGGGGCTCTTCACCACGGAAGGCGACGTGCTGGTGAGCGTGGACGCCGACCTGCAGGACGATGTCGAGATCATCGAAGACATGCTGAAGCAGCATGCCCAGGGAGCGCACGTTGTCTACGGGGTGCGCGACGACCGCTCGAGCGACGGGATGCTCAAGCGTGCTTCAGCGCTGACGTTCTACCGGATGATCCGCACGCTCGGAGTGGATGCCGTATACAACCATGCGGACTTCAGGCTGCTGAGCCGCCGGGCGGTGGACGCGCTCAAGGGCTTCGGGGAGGTGAACCTGTTCCTGCGCGGCATCGTGCCGCTGATTGGATTCAATTCGTCGGTGGTGTACTACACGCGGACCGAGCGGGTGGCGGGCGTCTCGAAGTATCCGCTGCGCAAGATGCTGGCGCTGGCACTGGACGCGGTAACGTCGTTCTCCGTGGTGCCGCTGCGGATGATCTCGGCGCTCGGCTTCATCGTATTTCTCCTCAGCGCGGGAATGGGCGTCTGGACGCTGTGGGTGCGGCTGTTCACGGACCGGGCCGTGCCGGGATGGACCTCGACACTGTTGCCCATCTATGCATTGGGCGGGGTGCAGATCCTATGCACCGGGGTATTGGGCGAGTATCTGGGGAAGGTGTATCAGGAGACCAAGCACCGGCCCCGGTACATCATCGAGAAGGTGCTTTAACGTCCGCTGCGAGGGCCGCCGCTGCCGGCTCACCGCGGCCGTGGCCGGCGCGTGGCCTGTTCGGTGCTACACCTGACCGGCTGGCAGGTCAGTAGTGAGTGAGGAAGCGTAGCCATGGCCACGTTGTTCCGCCAAGCGACGCCGGAATCCGGCGAGGCGCTGATCGCTGAGAGGCTTCCGGCCGAGAAGAGCGCCGTGGACGACAGCGTTGCCCAGGCGGCGCCCCCGCGCACGCTGCCGCGGCTCACGATCGTCGTGCCCTGCTTCGATGAAGAGGAAGTCCTGCCCGAGACCGCGAGGCGCCTGGGTACCCTGCTGCAGCGGCTGCGGCGTGTGGGGCGCGTTGCGGCGGCGAGCCGGATCCTCTTCGTCGATGACGGTAGCCGCGACAGGACCTGGGAAATAATCGAGCAGCTAGCGCGCGAGGATGAGCGCATGGGCGGCATCAAGCTGTCGCGCAACCGTGGCCATCAGAATGCGCTCCTGGCGGGGCTGTTCACGGCCGAAGGCGATGTGGTCGTGAGTGTCGATGCGGACTTGCAGGACGACGTGGACATCATAGAGGAGATGCTGAGTCAGCACGCGCGGGGGATGCACATCGTCTATGGAGTGCGTAACGACCGCTCGAGCGACGGAGTCTTCAAGCGGGCGACCGCGCTCGGCTTCTATCGGATGATCCACGCGCTCGGCGTCGAGTCCGTCTACAACCATGCGGATTTCAGGCTGTTGAGTCGCCGGGCGGTGGATGCGCTCAAGGACTTCCGCGAGGTGAACCTCTTCCTGCGCGGTATCGTGCCGCTCATCGGCTTCAAGTCTTCGGTGGTGTACTACACCCGCACGGAGCGAATGGCGGGCGTATCCAAGTATCCGCTGCGAAAAATGCTGGCGCTGGCAATGGATGCGGTAACGTCCTTCTCCGTCGTGCCGCTGCGGTTGATCTCGGCGCTCGGGGTGCTGGTGTTTCTCTTCAGTGTCGGCATGGGGGTATGGACGCTCTGGATCAAGCTCTTCTCCGATCGGGCGGTGCCGGGGTGGACGTCGACGCTCCTTCCCATCTATCTGCTGGGGGGCCTGCAGATCCTGTGCGTCGGCATACTGGGGGAGTACCTGGGCAAGGTGTACCAGGAGACCAAGCGCAGGCCGCGGTACATCATCGAGAAGGTGCTTTGATTCGGGCGTTGCCCCGCGACAGCCACGGACACTTCACCCGGTTCGTGAAGTTCGCAGCGGTGGGCGGCATCGCTACCGCAATACAATATGCAGTGCTGGTCCTCCTCGTGCGCGGCGCAAGGATGGCGCCGACGCCGGCTTCGTCGATCGGCTTCGTGTTAAGCGCCGGCGTCAATTACCTCCTCAACTACCGCTTCACCTTCCAGAGCGATCGCGCTCACGGGCCGGCGGTGGCGAAATTCGCGGTCCTCGCTGCAACGGGCCTGCTGATCAATGCCGCCATCATGAGGCTGATGATTGGCGCGGGCGTGCACTACCTCATTGCGCAGGTCTGCGCCACTGCCGTGGTCTTTCTGTGGAATTTCATTGGTAACAGCCTCTGGACATTCGGCGTCCGTCCCGTCCAAGAGCGTACGCATACTTGACGTGGCTTTGACCACGAAAGACTTGTATTCGTTGTATTCGGAGATCCGCCAGATCGAATCGAAGCTCTGGTCGAAGTTTTGTGACTTGCATTCGGATACGTCAGAGCGGGTTGCGAAGATCTGGATGGTGATGTTTCTGGGTTTTTACGTGTTGACGCTCTTCGGGTTGCTCATCGTCCATAATTGGATTCGTGATTCGTATACAGCATCCCTGAGCGAGATGCGGCGAGAGATAGCTGCTATACAGATGCGAGCGCCGCCTCAGGCTTTACCTCTCAAGTCACATACCGTGAAGTGAACCGTCACTTTTCGCAGACAGCGTTCTGCCGCATGGGTATGGCCTTTGCTCGATTGGACCGGGCAATGCGAATACTGCTCGTCGCACCACAACCGTTTTACCAGGAGCGCGGCACGCCCATCGCCGTGCGGATGCTGGTGGAGGTGCTCTGCGGTCAAGGCCATGCCGTCGATCTGCTGACGTATCACGAGGGTGCGGACCTCGATATCGACGGGCTGAAAATTTTGCGCACGCCGGCGCTTCCTGGATTGCGGCACGTTCCGATCGGCATCTCGTGGAAGAAGCTGGTCTGTGATCTGCTGATCTCGGGACGATTGCTCGGGCTCGCGCTGTCGCGGCGCTACGACGTGATCCATGCCGTCGAGGAGGCAGTCTTTCCCGCGATTCTGCTGCGGTCCTCGTCGCACGCCAGAGTCGTCTACGACATGGACTCGATGCTCGGCGAGTCACTCGTGTCAAAATGGCGACTGCTGCGGCCCGCGACGCGGGTGCTGCGCGCGATCGAGCGTGCGGTCATCCGTCGCGCCGATGCCGTTTTCGCCGTCTGCAGCGATCTTGCGCGGCACGTGAGGGCGGATGCGCCCGGTGTGCCAGTGTTCCTGATCGAGGACGTAGCGCTGCCATCGCAGCAGTTCTGCGGCGCCGCGGAGCCGCTGCGGGAGCTGTTGGATATTCGCGGCCCTCTGGCGCTGTACGTCGGCAATCTGCAGCGCTACCAGGGCGTCGAGCAGGTGGTGCGCGCGATGGCCCAGCTGCCGCAGGGGCTGGATCTCACGCTGGTGTTGATCGGCGGCGCACCGGATGACGTCGCGCGGATGCGCTTGCTGGTGCGCAAGCTCCACCTCGAGGAGCGCGTGTATCTGCTCGGGCCGCGGCCGCTGGCGCAGCTCAGCGGCTTTCTCGCGCAGGCCGACATCCTGGTCTCGCCGCGAGTGCGCGGCAGCAATACGCCGATGAAGGTTTACTCGTACATGAATTCAGGGACCGCGATTCTCGCGACCCGCATCCTCTCGCACACACAGGTGCTGGATGACGACTGCGCGTTTCTGGTGGAGCCGAGCCCGCAAGCGCTGGCAAAGGGGCTCGTGAAGCTCGCCGCGGACGAAGCCTTGAGGGCGCGGCTCGGCGTGGCGGCCAGGCGTCGGGCCAAGGACAGGTATTCCGTCGAGGCTTTCCGCGAGAAAGTCAGCGCCGCCTATCGGACGCTGGAGGCGCTTGGGGCTGCCTCACCGCGGACCTGTCCCAGGTATCCGGCTGCCTGATACCACTGGGCGGTGCGCGCGATGCCTTCGGCAGGCATGACTTTGGGCGAGTAGCCGAGCAGCCGCGCGGCCTTCGAGCAATCGAATTCGCGATGATGAGTGAAGAAGTGCACTCGCCGCCGGTGCAGCGGCGGCTCGATGCGCAGCGGCACGCAGATCGCTTCGCACAGCGCTCCCGCGGCCAGGACCGGCCACACCGGAATCCGCCATCGCGGCGGCGCCACGCCCAGCGCCCGGGCAATGTGCCCGACGAGCTCGTTGAGGGTCGGGGCCTGAGGACCCGCCAGGATGAAGACTTCGCCGAGAGCCGCCTCGCGGGTGCTGCACAGCAGGATGCCGTCGACGAGGTCGTCGATGTGCACGATGTGCAGCTTCGGCCGGCCGCTGCCGATCATCACGAACACACCCCGCGCCACCGCGCGGTAGAGCTTCAGGAACCGCAGGTCGCCCTCGCCATAGATGGGGGCGGGCCGCACCACGGTGACGGGCTGGCCGCGCCGCGCAGCGGCCATGGCGGCTTGCTCGGCCTCGAGCTTGGTGCGCTGGTAGATGTCGCCGGGGCCGAAGGGATAGGCCTCGTCGGCGGGCGGATTGGCGATGTGCCCATGCACACCGCCGGTGGAGCAGTGCACGACCCGCTCGCAATCGAGGCGGCGGGCGGCCTCGAGGACATTGTGCGTGCCGCCCACATTGACTTCGCGGTAGTAGCTGTCCGGATGCCCCGCAGTCCGGAACACCGCCGCGATGTGGTGAATCTGATCGCAGCCGCGCGCGGCAGCAATGACGTCGTTAAAAGACGTCAGTTGCCCGACGCGTACGTCGATGCCGTCGGCGGCTAGCGACCTCGCTTTCGCCTCGTCGCGAACGAGTGCGCGTACATTCTCGCCCTGGGCGGCGAGGCGGCGGGCCAGCTTTCCACCGGTGAAGCCCGTGGCGCCGGTGACGAGGATGGTGCGTGCCATGGCGGAGCCAGAGCAGGGATCGTGCCTCGATCCCCCGCAGCCGCCATGGGGATGCTATGGGCGTTGCGCACCTGGCCTTAGGCGAAGGCGTCAGCGCGTAACGCGGACCGTTCGGCGGCTGCGAACCACCGCCAGGGAGCCGAGGAGCAGGGTGATGGCGCCGGCGAGCGCGGCCGGATTGAGCTCCGGCGCGGAGGCTACGGGCTTCGATCCCGGATCGATCGGGTCCGACTTCACGGTCGGCGGATTGCTGTCGTCGTTCGCCGGCGGGACCGAGCCATTGTCCGGCGGACTGGATCCCTGCGAGTCATGCGCGAGGGGCTGCCCGCCGGAGGTGCCGGAGGGCTGATGGCTCCCGTAGCCCGCGCCGCCGCTGGCGCCGCAACCGGCCGGCAGCTCGCAATCGAGCAGCGCATAGCCGTTGTATGCGAAGCCGTTCCCGAGCTGCTGCGGCAGATGGCTGGCGGCGGGCGTCGTGGGACGGTTGGCCTGGATCGAGGTCGCATCGCCCGAGCCCGCGGGAGCAGCCGGCTGATTACTCGGCGAGGTGCCGGCAGAATTCGCCGGTGCGCTGGAGCCGGTAGTCGCGTGCGGCTGCTCACCATAGGAGTGGGTGGCATCAACCGCCGCACGGTAGAGGCCCATTGCGCCGGAGGGC
>DASYGA010000414.1:0-2088 GCA_036000265.1 Steroidobacteraceae bacterium
GTGATGGGGCTCAATGGCGCCGCGCATGCGGGCAAAGCCACGCTGCGCACAACAGCAATACCAACGTCATTGCGAGGAGCGTGAGCGACGGTCGCGGTAGGGACGCTCATTGCTGAGCGCCCCCCGCACAGAACCGTACGTGCGGCTTTCCCACATACGGCTCCCACCTCGGGTGAGTGACGGCGAAGGCCGCTGAGGGCCAAGGATGAAGGGTGCGCGGTTTGGGGAGCCAATCGTTCGCCAGCCGCGCGATCCGGTCCCAGCTTGTGCCATCTTTCTGGCTTCGTCGCCTGAGCGAGCGTCGCCAGAGATCAATGACGTGGACCCGGAAGGCGGAGAGCGTGCGATCGTTGGTCGGCACGGCGAAGTAATTGAAGTAGCCTTTGACGACCTGCCGCAGCCATTTCCCTTGGACGGGGATCGGCTGGTGCATGCGTTGCCGCAGTTCCTGCTTAATGGCTTGCAACTTCGACCGCAGGCGGTCGCGGCGAGACTTCCGTTTGAGCAGGAACTTGCCGCGCCGCGACTTGCCGCAGATGAAGGTGAAGCCGAGGAAGTTGAAGGTCTCCGGCTTGCCGAGCCCGCGGCACTTGCGGTTCTCCGCCGCAAAGCGTCCGAACTCGATCAGCCGGGTCTTCTCAGGATGCAACGATAACGCAAACTCCTCTAACCGTTCGCGCAGTGCGTCGAGGAAGCATCGGGCGTCGTGTTCGTGCTCGAACCCGACGATGAAGTCGTCGGCATAGCGCACGATGATCATGTCGCCCGTGGCTTCGCGCCGTCGGAAGCGCTCGGCCCACAGATCGAGGGCGTAGTGCAGGTAGATGTTGGCAAGCAGCGGCGAGATCACCGCCCCTTGCGCCGTCCCCTCGTCACTGACGCTGACAATCCCGTCTTCCAGCACGCCCGCCCTGAGCCATTTGCGGATCAGGCGGATAATGCGCTTGTCACCGACCCGGTGCTCGACAAAGCGGATCAGCCAGTCCTGGCTCACCGTATCGAAGAACGACCTGATGTCGGCGTCGATGATGAAGTTCACCTTGCACCGTTCGATCCCGACCACGAGCGCATCCATCGCACGATGGGCGCTGCGCCCGGGCCGGAAGCCATACGAGAACCCGAGGAAGTCTTCCTCGTAGATCGCGTTGAGCACGGCTGCCGTCGCCCGCTGGACGATCTTGTCCTCAAGGGCTGCAACCGCCAGTGGCCGCTGCCGTCCGTCCGACTTCGGGATATAGACCCGCCGCGACGGCAGTGGCCGATACGCTCCTCGATGGACACGCGCATGCAAGTCCTCAAGGTTGCCCTTGAGATGTTGCTCGTATTCCCGCCACGTCACCCCGTCCACACCCGCCGCGGCATGTTCTTCAAGTGCGAAGAACTCCGCTTCGAGCAAGTCGGTGCCGATGTGGTGGAGCAGCGCGGTGAACCTCTCCTTCTTCCTTTCCCTTGCAGTTTGCCGTATGCGTTCCAGCGCCTGGGCCACGCTGGTCCGGCTCGGCGTCCGGGGCGTGCTATGCTGGTCCGCATTCCCTTTGGTCCCTGCCCTTGGCTCCACCGGCTCCGCAACGGATCGCTCCGCCTCGTTCGCCGGCTTCACAGCTACTACGGCCGGGTCTGACTTCTCACGTTCGTGCATCATCGGCTTCGGCTCCTCGCCTTCCCGATGCGGACCTTGGGGGCATAGTGCCATCGGTCGAGCGTGAGATCTCCCAGGTTCCGACGCGTTCCCTTCCTGTGTGATAGGGTCTTCGACCACGGCAGAGCGTCAGCCCCTCGCATAACGGGACCGCACATCTTGCCTTCGACGTTGCTTACCGTCTCGGCCTCTGCGATTTTATGGCTTTCGCGGCTCAATAACCTACCCCGCAGGATTGTTGTGTACGCTTCGCAGTCGCCGTCGCCGACGACCACGCAACACTCACTACCGGGCGCCCGCTACGGCTTACCCGGGCCGGACTTGCACCGGCTGGACCACGCCAGCTTGCCTGGCGCACAAGCAATCCATAGCCCGGTTTGACGCCCGATGGATTGCTTCGCGTCGCTCGCAATGACGGCGTTTGCCTTGAGCTCTATCCCTTAAGCCCG
>DASYGA010000457.1:0-5555 GCA_036000265.1 Steroidobacteraceae bacterium
CAGGCTGATCGAATTGCGCACCGAGAGGACACCGCGCAAGCGTCGCACCACGGCCTCTGCGCGCTCGCGCTGGTTGTGCCACTCAACCGTGCCTTCGAGCGCAACGCGACCTTCCTTGACGATGGGCTTGATGTCCTCGTACGCGAACGGCAGCTCCAGCTTGAGCGCCATCACGGCATCCCGAGCGATTTCGGGGTCAGTCGGCATTCCCCCGAGCGGCGCACGGACGGCAAGGTCGTTGGCCACTGCGGTCACGCCTCGTACGCGCTTCACTGCCACCTCGGCGCGGTACTTCTCGTGAGCGCTCGCTGCGTAGCCTGTGAGTGCCACTACGCCACCTGTGAGCTTCACTGCGATGTCGGTGTCCAAGACGTCCGGTGCCCATTTGAGCTCCGCTTCCACGTCCCGCTTGATGTCACTGTCTGCTCTCATGGGATATTACCTCTTGAAAAATACGTCCTCTCACTCGGGCAATGGTGAGCCGCGAGCGCGGTCCTGAAAATACGCGGAACTACATAGAGCCTCACGTCGGGGTGAAGGCGGTCAGGCGGAGAGCGCCGCGTCGATCTCCCTTTCAGCGAGCAGCCAGTCCTCCACGTCGCGACCTTGGTCAAAGCCTCGTCGCTCTGCGATGTAGTATGCCGCCTCTCCGATCATCGCCCGTCGCTGACCCGAGGTCACGGCCGCGAGCGAGCTACCGATCAGAGAGTTCGGTTTCGAGCGTGCATTCGGCTTCGAGCCTGGCGTGCTGGCCGATGGTGTCAATGACGTGGATAGCCTGCGCGGTTTCGGGGCCTTGAAGCCGGGAGGCTTTGCGGTCGGGTTGGCCATGGTGAACGCTCCTACGAGAGGTGTACAGCTAACGAGCTCGCGGCAATCACGGTCCGCGGACGAGGAGAACGGGTACGGGGCTGTGGCGGACGATGTATTCCGCATCCCCGCCCACGAGCCGTTTCAGGCCCCGCCGACCATGCGCTTTTACCTGATCTGGGTATCGCCGGTTGCCGGTGTGGCGTTTGCTACTTCCTGCCCTGCGCTCATCCAGCCTTCGCCCCACAACTCGATCGGATGTTGGCCCCGTTCCGTACCGTTGCCGCAGCGCATGTCGTCGGCCGGGCACAAATGCTCACATCCCCAACATATCCGTTCGGGATGCCCGGGCCGAATGGGGAACTTTTTCATTGCGCGTCGCGGAGTCCGGTCGCGGACTCAGACCACCCTCGAGAAGCGCGGCTCCAGCGCTGCCTCCGCAGCGTTCGGCGGTGGCACGTCCTTGCTTGCGGCCGCAAGCGCGTCCGCGGGAGCGAGGTAGCGGTCGAAGCACATCGCGACGACTCGCAGCAGAAAGCGTCCACGATCAGTCGCGCGTAACTGCCGGCCGGAGCGGGCCACTATGCCATCTGCGATCAACGGGGCAAGCCGCTCCAACGCCCCGGCGAAATGACTCTCGAAATGGATGCCGTAGCGCCTTTCGATCTTGCAGAAATCGACGGTGCCCTGGCACATCAGGCTTTGGATCACATCCGCGCGGATGCGGTCGTCGCTGCTCAAGTTGAGTCCGCGCCAGATAGGGAGCTGGCCGGCATCGACCGCGGCCTCCCATGCGCGCAGGTCACGATGGTTCTGGCTGAAGCTGTCGCCGAAATGGCTGATGGCGCTCATCCCCAAACCAATGAGCTCGCAACGGGCATGGGTCGTGTAGCCCATGAAGTTGCGATGCAACTCACCGGCTACCTGGGCGCGCGCGAGGTCGTCCTCCGGGCGGGCGAAATGATCCATGCCGATGTAGCGATAGCCGGCGGTGCCCAGCCGGTCGATCGCGAGCTCGAGGAGCGCGATGCGCGCGACGGGGTCCGGCAGCGCTTGGCTGTCGATATGGCGCTGCGCCTTGAAGAGCCGCGGCATGTGGGCATAGCCGTAGACTGCAAGCCGGTCCGGACGCACCGCGATGATGGTATCCAGCGTGCGCCCGAATCCCTCGAGTGACTGATGCGGTAGTCCGTAGATCAGATCGACGTTGACCGAGCGGAAACCCGAGCCGCGGCATGCCTCGATGATGCCGAGCGTCTGCTCGACGCTCTGAATGCGGTTGACCGCCCGCTGCACCTGCGGATCGAAGTCCTGAACTCCGAGACTCGCCCGGTTGAAGCCGAGGCGTCCCAGGTGTTCCACATCCGCCGCCGTCGCGAACCTCGGATCGAGCTCGATCGAGAAGTCCAGATCCGCGTTGGATCCCAAGCGGAAATACCCGCTCAGGGCGTCGATGAGCCGTGCCAGATCCGCCTGGCGGAGGAAGTTGGGTGTCCCGCCACCTAGGTGCAGCTGGCGCACCTCACGATGGTGGTCGAAGAGCGGTGCGATCAGAGCCGCTTCGCGCAGCAGCTGCTCGATGTAGCGGCTCCCAGCGGCCACATCGCGCGTGATGAGCCTGTTGCAGCCGCAATAGAAACAGGGACTGACGCAGAAGGGGATATGGACATAAAGCGACAGCGGCCGCGGCGTGAACGTCGCATTGCTGCGCCGAGCGTGCTCACGGTACTGCACATCCCCGAAATCCGGCCGGAATTGCGGCGCGGTCGGATAAGAGGTATAGCGCGGGCCTATGGTGTCGTAGCGAAGTAACAGATCACCGTGATTTCGCGGCGCCCGAACCGGATTTGCGGATCCCATGCCCGCAGTATCGGCCGCCCATGCCCGCCGGTCTCTAAGTACTTTTCCTGACCGAGAGCAGTTCCGTGATGATCGACAGCAGCTCATCGGCATCAATGGGCTTGCTCGCGATGCGCAGGCGATCGGTTGCCTCCACGTCCCGCAGGGTAGAGGAGGTATCCCCGCTCACGAGCACCGCGCCAAGGGCCTCACCGGCCACATCCCGGGCTGCCGCGATCACATCGATGCCGGTCTCGCCCTTCTGCAGGTGATAATCGGCGATCACAACATCGACTCGGGGATTCTCGCGCAGCGCCTGTTTGGCTTCCCCAAGGGAAGCGGCGCACGCTACACTGTACCCCTCCACCCGAAGCAGCATCGCCGTCGCGTTGCGCACCCCTGCATCGTCGTCCACCAGCAGAATGCGGGCGGGGGCGTGGTGAGTTTCGTGCCCTGCCGCTGGAGCATGCGCAGCGATGATGCCTTTCGCTTCCGGCGCTCCGGCCGGCATTTCCAGAGCGAAGCTCGAGCCGCGGCCGACTTCCGACTGCACGTCGAGCTTCAACCCGAGCAGTCTCACCAGCCGGTGCACGATGCTCAGCCCGAGCCCGTAGCCTTCGCGCGAGGTGTTGGTTGCTACCCCGACCTGGTAAAACTCGTCATAGATGTACGGCAGGTGATCGACCGGGATGCCGATGCCGCTGTCAGCCACTTCCAGGCGCACCCCGGCTGGACAGGGCGCCGAGCGCAGCTGCACCCAGCCGCGCTGCGTGTATTTGATTGCGTTGGAGATCAGGTTGCGCAGGACCTGCCCGACGAGCGCGGGATCGGAGTGCGCCGACGGTGCGCTGGCATCGATGCGCAGCTCGAGGTCCTTGCTGGCGGCCACGCTCGCGAACTCGTTGCGCATCTCCTCGAAGAGCGCGGCTACCGCGAAGTCCGCCGGGTCCGGGCGGATGGCGCCCGACTCGAGTTTGCTGATGTCGAGCAGTGCGTTCGTGAGGCGCGACATCGCGTCGATCGCCTGACCCTGCTGCGCAACGGCTTCGCCCGCGACCTGGTCACGCACGACGCGGCGCAGCGTGCCGTTGAGGAGAGATAGGGTCTGCAGGGGCTGGCGCAGATCGTGACTCGCTGTCGCGAGAAAGCGGCTCTTGGCAAGGTTCGCGCGCTCCGCCGCCTCACGGGCCTGCATGAGCTCCGTCTGGATGCGCTTGCGCTCGGTCACGTCGCGAAGCGCTGCCGCCACCAGCAGCCGCTCGCCGTCGTGGATCGGGCTCAACGAGATCTCGACGGGCAACTCCGTCCCGTCCTTGTGCAGGGCGTAGAGGTCGAGATCGACACCCATGGGGCGGGGGTGCGCATTGCGCGCATAGCTGTGGCGGTGACCGAGATGGGTTTGCCGGAACCGCTCCGGCAGCAGACACTCGATCCGCTGGCCGACGATTTCCTCCGGCAGGTAGCCACAGAGCGCGGTGATCCGACTGCTGGCGAACAGGATGGTGCCGGCGGAGTCGACGATCACTACGGCGTCCGGTGCGGACTCGAGGACGCTGGCGAGCAGGGTGGAGGAGAGCATGCGGTGCGAACGACGGCTCAGGGCGGCTTAGGACCATGATACCGCGCCGCACGGCTTCCTTGCTTGAGCGGGATCAACCCGGCTTGCCGTCCGCGCGCGGCGCCAGCAGCATTGGTGCATAAATCCAGGTAAAGAGTACGAATGCCGCCGTCCACAGAAATGCCGCCACCAGGATGACGTCGGGATAGGCGATTCGCAGGACCGCGAGCCCGAAGACGCGTACCAACGCTGCCGCCGTGAGCAGCAGGTAGGCAAGGGCGATGACCGGATCGACAGCGAGCGGCCGGCCCGTGTGCCCAAGCGTCGCGCGTGTCATCACTGCAAGGATCATCGT
Organism: Steroidobacteraceae bacterium; assembly: GCA_036000265.1. Classification (GTDB taxonomy): domain Bacteria; phylum Pseudomonadota; class Gammaproteobacteria; order Steroidobacterales; family Steroidobacteraceae; genus 13-2-20CM-66-19. Next base: position 4,563 of record DASYGA010000457.1, read on the forward strand.
CGCCGCGGCGCCGATCGTCAAGGCATGCAGCCAGAATGCCGCTGGCGCGGCGCCCGTGAGCAGGGCCATCGCCTTGAGGGCCAGCCCTACGGGCAGCCATACATAGGCAAGGTGCAGCACCCACACGATGGGCTGGCGAAGCGTTTTCAGTGTCCGCCATTGGACGAGCCGTACCGCCTGTATTGCGGCGGCGAGCGTGGCGATCACGCCGGCAATCGTCCCGTCGGGTACGAAGAGGTCGCTCAACAGGACCGCGATCATGGATCCGATCGCCAGTTCCGTGACTGCGGGCCATGCTCGTACGGTGCCGGCGAGACTGCGTTGCTTGAGCGCGGAAGCGGTAAATGCGGGGACGATTCGTCCGCCGACTACGGTGATAAGCAGCAGAACGATGTCGATTCCGACGATGAGCGCGCGCAGCGATGCTCCGTCATTGTGATGACTCAACCCCCAGTAGAACGCCGCATCGGTGGCCCAGAGGGCGGCGAGTACCGCAAGCAGGGGCGTGTTGCGATTGCGGGCCCTGACGAGGGGCGGTGCCACCAGAATCGCGAGCGCGGGTAGAAATGCAAGATCGAGCGCTGCGACCGCTGGCAGGGGCCAGAAGCGTGAGGTGGCAATTGCAATGCGCCCGAGCAGCCAGATGCCCGAGACGATTGCGAGCGGCCAGCCGGCGAAGCCGCGCGCGCCGGTCCAGCTCGGTACCGCAGTCAGGAGGAAACCTGCCACCGCCGCGACGATGAAACCGAACAACATCTCGTGGCCGTGCCACAGAGTCGGCGGCCAGGCCGTGCCGAGGGAAACCCCGAATGCATAGCTCGCCGCCCACAAGGGGATGAGCAACATCGCCGCGAGTCCGGCGCCGAGAAAAAAGGGCCGGAAGCCGTATCGAAGGAGGGGCATCATCAGGTCTCGGCCGGCAGCCGGACCGAGAAGCAGGCGCCGCAGGGTGTGTTGGGCCTGTAGCTGAGCGAGCCGCCGTGAGCGCGCACG
>DASYGA010000026.1:0-12924 GCA_036000265.1 Steroidobacteraceae bacterium
CTGATGGAAGCTCTCCTCCTTGCAGATGCGCACCATGGCGCGCGCATACGGTCCGTAGGAGCAGCGGCAGATCGGGATCTGGTTCATGATGGCCGCGCCGTCCACCAGCCAGCCGATCGCTCCGACGTCCGCCCAGGTGAGTGTCGGATAGTTGAAGATGCTCGAGTACTTGGCGCGGCCGTCGAGGAGCTGCTCGAGCAGCTCGGAGCGCGCGATGCCCAGAGTCTCCGCGGCGCTGTAGAGATACATGCCATGGCCGCCCTCGTCCTGCACCTTGGCGATGAGGACCGCCTTGCGCCGCAGCGAGGGCGCGCGCGTGATCCAGTTGCCCTCGGGCAGCATGCCGACGATCTCCGAGTGCGCATGCTGGGAGATCTGACGGATCAGCGTCTGCCGATAGGCCTCCGGCATCCAGTCCTTGGGCTCGATCTTCTCATCGCGCTCGATGCGCTCCTCGAAGCGCCGCTCGAGCATCGCCTGCGCTGCCGGCTGGCCGGTGCCGGTCACTGGAAGCGGGGAATCGAGTGCCTGGGTGTACATGGCTGGATGCTGGCGTCCGTCAACGTGACACATAATTATGATATCACTATCAGTTTTTGTGTCACGTTATTTCGTGCGACAATACCGCCGTGCCACCGCTCGCCAAACCCCTGGAGGCGCTCCTGCGCCGCTTTCAGAGCCAGCGGCCGCTGCGCGGCGGCTCGCTTCTCATCACGATCTTCGGCGATGCCATCGCACCGCGGGGCGGCGCCGTGACGCTCGGCAGCCTCATCGATCTCGCCCGCCCCTTCGGGCTCGCCGAGCGGCTGGTGCGGACTTCCGTGGCGCGGCTCGCGGCCGAGGGGTGGCTGGCGGCCAGCCGTCACGGCAGGCGCAGCGAATACCGGTTGACCGACAGCGGGCGCAAGCTCTTCGCCGAGGCGACCCGGCGGATCTATGGGACCAATCCATCGACGTGGAGCGGGCAATGGACGCTCGCGGTGATGCCACCCGCGAGCGGCCGCGCCGCAAGAGCCGCTTCCGCATCGAGGGAGGCGCCACCGGGCAGCCGGCGAAGCCGGCGCGAGCAGCTACGCTGGCTCGGCTTCGGGCAGTTGAGCCCCGGGGTGTATGCGCATCCGCAGTGCACGCTGGAGCAAGCCCGCGCCTGGCTCACCACCCTGGGCTGCGCCGATCACTGTTGGTTGCTGAAGAGCGCGACGGAAGGGCTGGCGGCCGACCGTGCGCTGGCCACCGAAGGCTGGGATCTCGCGGAAATCGCGCGCCGCTACCGGCGCTTTCGCGACAGCTTCGCGCCGGTAGCTGCGGCCGTGCGGCAGGCGGATGCACTCTCGCCGCAGCCGGCGTTTGTGGTGCGCACCCTGCTCATCCACCAGTACCGCAGGATCCATTTGCAGGATCCGCTGCTGCCACCGGCCCTGCTGCCCACGCCATGGGTCGGCACGGAAGCTTTCGAGCTCACCGCCAGGCTGTATGAAGCTGTATTTCCGGCCGCGGAGCGGTTCCTCACCGACACCGGCGCAACGGTCACCGGAGCACTGCCGCCAGCCGACCCCGAAGGGCACGCTCGCTTTGGCGGCAAGGGCAGCGGCTGCTCGAGCTAGTCGCAGAACGGGCGTCGAGAAGCGCCACGCACGGTGGCGGCGAGCCTCGTGATTACCAGGTGTCCGGCTCCCAGTTCTGCTCGCTGCCGTCGGCGGCGACCTCCCCGACGCTGATCGTGCCGGCGCTCTTATAATAGTGCGGCGGCACGGGCAGGTTGAGCGGCGCGGGCGAGCCATCCATGACGCGGGCCGCAAGATCGTAGCGGGAGCCGTGACAAGGGCAGAAGAACCCGCCCGGCCACCCCGCCGGTAGATCGGCTGCGCCCACTTGGGGGCGATATTTCGGAATGCACCCGAGGTGGGTGCAGATGCCGACGACCACGAGATACTTGGGGTTGATGGACCTCTGGATCGGGTTCCAGTCGGGGAGGTTGGGCGGCTGCTGCGCCTCTTTCGAGAGGGGATCCTTCAACTGGCCATTGAGCTTCGGCAGCTCCACGAGCTGCGCCTCGGTGCGATGCAGCACCCATACGGGTCGGCGCCGCCAGGAGGCACTCAGCATCTGCCCTGGCATGAGCTTCGAAATATCGATTTCGACGGGCGCACCCAGTGCGCGCGCGGTCTCACTGGGCTCCAACGACTCGATGAACGGCACCGCGGTCAATCCTATACCGATGGCACCCACCGCCGCCGTGGTGGTGGTGAGCATTCGCCGGCGATCGAGGTCGGGCTCGTCCTCGACTGGCTGGCCATGCATTGCGGGTGCGTTCTCGGTCATCACTTTCCTCCGCCAATCAACGCCAAAAGACATGCACTACGGCGATCCCTCCATAGTAGCGGCCCAGCCCTCCCGAGTCACCTGCACTCCCGGCCGGTCGCTCAGTCTTTCCAGCCGGCGAGCCTTTGCGTGAACGCCTGCAGGAATCGGTTCGCCCGGCTGCCGTCCATCACGCGATGGTCGATCGTCAATGTGGCATAGCAGCGTGGGCGGACGACGATCTCATCCCGTCCGCCTTCCTCGATCACCACCGCACGCTTCTCGAGCTTGCCCAGACCGAGGATCGCCGACTGCGGCTGCGGGATGATGATGGGCGCTGCGAGCAGGCTGCCGCTCACCCCGTGATTGGAAAGGGTGAAGGTACCGCCGCGAACGTCGGCGGGGGCGAGCGCAGCGTCACGTGCCCGCCGCACCAGCACCTCCAGGCGGCGCGCGGTCTCGAGCAGATCCAGGGAATCGGCAGCGTGCAGCACCGGGACCACCAGCCCTCCGGCCGCCGCCGTGGCGATGCCCAGGTTGATGCTGTCGTAGACCTCGAGCTCCGTCTCCATCCAGCGGCTGTTCGCCTCCGGCACTTCGCGTATGGCCGCGACCGCAGCCTGCGCGAAGTACGCCGTCAATGTCAGAGCGACACCCCGGCGCGCAAACTCCTCCCGCTGCCGCTGCCGATGGGCGAGCACCTCGCCCATGTCGACCTCGAATACCGTGGTGACGTGAGGAGCGGTGTGCAGCAGGCTCTCCACCATCCGGGCTGCGATGCGCTTGCGCACGGCGGAGTGAGGCACGCGATGCGACGCGGCCCTCTCGTCGCCGCCGGAATCGGCCGCCGCGTCGGCGCCGCGCGGCTGCAGCGCAGGTGATCCGCTGGCGGCTGGCGCACTATCGCGCGCCGACGAGAAAGGGCCAGAGACTTCACGCATGACATCGGCAACCGTGATGCGGCCGCCATCACCCGTGCCCGGCACCGAGCTCGGATCGAGCGCGTGCTCGGCCAGCAGGCGCCGTACGGCCGGACTCAGCTGCTGCGCCGCTGAGCCAGGGGATGGGCTCCGGGCGGCGAGCGGGGCCGTGCCGCTGGGTGCCAAAGCCGGCACGGGCCGCGCCGCGTCGGCTCGCGGGCGGGTGCGCGCCTCGTCGGCCCCGTCTCGGGTCCACTGCGGGCTCGGCTCGTGGGCCTGCTTGCCGGGGCCGATCCGCCCCAGCAACTCGCCCGGCGCAACTTCCTCCTGCTCCTGCTTGAGGATCTCCGCCAGCACGCCGGCAGCGGGCGAGGCCACCTCGACCGTCACTTTGTCGGTCTCGAGCTCGATGAGCGGCTCGTGCTCGCTCACCGGCTCGCCGATCGCCTTGAGCCAGCGCAGCACCTGCGAGCGCGTGCCCTCCTCCTGCGCCGACGGGGCCCTGATCTCGATGCTATTTGCGGTTACGGTGGCGGACATGGCTCAGATACTCGCGATCTGCTGGATGGCCTGGGTGATCGACTCCACGCCGGGAACCGCCGCCTCCAGGAGCCGCGGACTGTGCGGGCTCGGAATATCCGGCATGGCGAGCCTCTCGATGGGGGCGTCCAGGCTGAAGAACGCGTCCTTGGCGACACAGGCGGCGATCTCGGCCCCGAACCCCGCGGTCAGGTTGTCTTCGTGCACGATCAGGCAGCGATGCGTCTTGCGCACCGAGGCCAGCACGGCCTGCCTGTCCCACGGCGAGAGTGTCCGCAGGTCGAGGATCTCGGCATCGACCCCCGATGCCGTGCCCGCACGCTCGCAGCGCTCCACCATCGCCCCCCAGGTCACGATCGTCAGCTCCGCGCCCGCGCGCACCCGACGCGCGACCCCAAACGGGACGACATACTCGTCACCGGGATAGGGGCGGCGCGCCCACGCGCCATCCAACAGCGCGCGATGCTCAAAAAACAGCGTTGGATCGTTGCCGCGCAGTGCCGAGCGCAACAGTCCGGTCGCATCCTCCGCATTCGACGGCACTGCCACACGCCAGCCGATGCTGTGCACGAACGCGACCTCGTTGGTCTGGCTGTGCCATGGATCACCGCATTTGAAGAAGCCGCCCGGCAGGCGCACCACCATGGGTGCGGCGAAGCGGTTGCGCGTGCGCCAGCGCATCGTACCGCAGTCATTGAGCTGCTCGGCGGCCGGATCGGCGTACTTGCGGAACTGGATCTCCGGCACCGGCAGCAGGCCGGCGAGCGCAAGCCCGATGGCGCGGCCGATGATGCCTTCCTCCGAGAGGCTGGTGTCGAAGACTCGGGCAGCGCCATGCTTCTCCTGCAGTCCGAGCGTGGCGCCGTGCACCCCGCCTTTGGGGCCCACGTCCTCGCCGAAGACGATCATCCGCGGGTTCAGGGCGAGCTCGAAGTCGAGCGTGCGCCGGATCGCCGTCAGCATGTTGATGCGGGCCGCCTCGGGCCGCGGCTCTGGTGTTCCCGGCGGCAATGCGCAACCGACGGCAGCCAGCCCGCCCTGCTCCTGAACCTCCGCGACGCCCTCGGCGGTGGACTCCGCGAAGACGTGGCGAGTCAGTGAGCGAGGATCCGGCAGCGGCCGGGCAAGGGCCTTCTCCACAGCCACCTCGACGTCGCGGCGTGCATCGCCCGCCACGGCCGTCCAGTCACGATCCGAGAGCACTCGCGGAACGAGGAAGCGCTGCAGCCGCTGCAAGGGATCGCGCGCGCGCTCGAGCGAGAGGGTCTCGGGCGACTTGTAGGCCTGAGTGTCCTGCCCGGAGTGCCCGCAGAGGCGCGGCACCGTCAGGCGAAGCAGCAGCGGCCCCCGCTCCTCGCGCACGCGCCGCACTGCTTCAGACACCAGCTGCGCGGCCTGAAGCGGCTCGGCACCGTCTCCCTCGAGCAGGGTCAGGCCGGCGAACGAGCGTAGGTTGGCCGCGATGTTGCCACCCGGAGTTTGCAGCTGCGAGGGCACGGAGATGCCGAAGCCGTTGTCCTCGATGTAGAACAACATGGGCAGGCGCAGGGTCGTCGCCATCGTCAGCGCGGACCAGAACCCACCGGTCGCCACCGAGGCATCCCCTCCCAGGACGACGGCGATGCTGCGCGCATACTCGCTCTCGCCCAGCGCGTCGTGGTGATAGCGGATCGCCTGGGCCCAGCCGGCCGCCGGCGTGTACTGCGCGCCGACACCGCCGCATGCCGGCAGCACCGTGGCCTCGCCCCGCCCCGGCTTGTTGAACACAACGCCGATGTCCCGGCCACCGCTGAAGGAGCCCTGACGGGCAAGGGGTCCCGCGGCCGCATCCTCGAGTCCCACCCCCAGCGCCAGCATCACAGGGCGCGAGCGGTAGTACACCGTCACCCCATCGTGCGGATCCGTGAGCCGCAGCCCGAGCAGGATCTGGGCGAAGTCGTGGCCGCGAGCCGAGAACTGGTAGAGCACCTGCCGCTGCGGCAGGAGGCGGGACTCCTCGAGATCGTCCAGTGCACGGGAAGCGTGCAGCAGGTAGGTCACCCGCCGCCAATCGGGCTCCCCGTCGGGAAAGGGGCTGATTGCACCCGGATGGGGAACCTGAGATGCGGCGGCCGGCATGATTGTCCTCTCGGGGTCAGCGCCGGCCATAGCCTAGGGCGTACCGCCGGAAATGAGCTTGCGTTCATTGCGCTGTCGCCGGCTGTCCTGGCAATATCCTTTCTCCAGAAGGTCTCTTTTTGAATATGGGCATGCTGAAAGCACTCGACCGGCTCGATCGCCGCATCCTCGATGAGCTGCAGTCGGATGCTCGCATCTCGAATCAGGAACTGGCGCAGCGCATCGGGCTCTCGCCCGCGCCCTGCTGGCGACGTTTGCGCCGCCTGGAGGAGGATGGGTTCATTGCGGCCTACGCGACGCTCCTGTCGGCGCCAGCCGTCGGCCTTCCCATCCAGGCCTACGCCCTGGTCTCGCTCGAGAACCATCACCCGCAGACGGTGCGGCAGTTCGATCAGCTGGTGCGCGAGCGGCCGGAGGTGCTGGAGTGCCACTCCATGAGCGGGCCGAACGATTATCTGCTGCGCATCGTCGCGCAAAGCATGGAGGCCTACGAGCAGTTCCTCTCGACTCGCGTGCTGCAGCTGCCCGGCGTGCGCTCGGTCAACACCAGCTTCGTGCTGCGGACCAAGAAATTCACCACCCGGCTGCCGGTGCTGGCGGCGGGCGACCTTTGAGAGCCGTGGCCTTCACCGCCTGTTTCCTTGGAAACAACTACGCCAGCTCGTGCATGTCCTCTGGCGCGAGGCGCACCGAAGCGGCGGCGACATTCTGCTCGAGATGCTCGATCGAGCCGGTGCCCGGGATGGGCAGCATCACGGTCGAGCGCTGCAGGAGCCAGGCAATCGCTGCCTGCCCCACGGAGATGCCGTGGCGGCCCGCCACTTTCTCCAGCGCCCGCACCGGCCCGGACCACTGGGCATGGCGGCCGGAGCCGAGCGGCGCCCACGGAAGAAAGGCGATCGCCTTGCGCTCGCAATACCCGAGCACTTCATCGGAGTGGCGATCCTCGAGGTTATAGCGGTTCTGGACGGAGACGATCGGTGTCAGCCGCTCGCAGCGCTCGAGCTCCCGGACGCTGACATTGGACACGCCGATGTGCCGGATCTTGCCCGCGCTCTGCAGCCGCACGAGCTCGCCGATCGAGTCCTCGAGCGGCACCTTGGGATCCGGCGCGTGCAGCTGATAAAGATCGATGCGCTCACGCCGCAGCCGCTTGAGGCTCGATTCGCAAGCTGCCCGCAGATGCTCCGGACGGGCATCGTGATTCCAGGCATCGGGTGTCGGACGAACCAACCCACCTTTGGTGGCGATGACCAGGTCGGCCGAGTACGGGTAGAGCGCCCGGGCGACGAGGCTCTCGCTGACCTCAGGGCCGTAGGAGTCCGCCGTGTCGATGAAGGTCACGCCGAGGCGCACCGCGCGCTGCAACACTCGCACGGCGGTCGATATGTCCGGTGGGTCGCCCCAGACGCTGCCGCCGGTAATGCGCATGGCGCCAAATCCGAGGCGATTGACCTTCAGATCAGTGCCAAGAACCACTTGCCCGGCCGCCGCGGCACTCACGCTGGTGTTCATCGAACAAACCTCCGATGGCTGGGGGTCCCGCGAGCAACCCACATGCCACGCCGCGCGCCAGCGCATTCCGAGGCTCAGCGCCTCAGGAAAGGCCGACCTCCTGGGTTGGCATCTGCAGATAGCGATAAAGCGGTTCCGGTGGGCCGACCTCCAGGCCCTGAACATAGTCGATACCGAGCGCCTCCAGCTGTCGCCGCACGTCCGCGGTCTCGACACACTCGGCAACCGTGGCGATGCCCATTGCATGCCCGAGGGCGTGGATCGCCGTGACCATGGCCCGGGAAACCGGATCGTCCACCATGCTGCGGACGAACTCGCCGTCGATCTTCAGACAGTCGACCGGAAGCTGCTTCAGGTACATGAACGAGGACATGCCACGGCCGAAATCATCCAGCGCGAAAGCGCAACCGAGCCGTCGCAGCGAGTTGATGAGCGCCGATGTCTCGGCGAGACTCGAGATCGCAGCGGTCTCGGTGATCTCGAAGGAGAGCGCGCCCGGGGGCACGCCAGAGGCGCGCAGCTCGTCCCGGATGAACTGCGGCAGCGAGCGGTCGCTCAATGTTGCCCCGGAGAGATTGATTGCGAGCACACCGGCCTCCTCGCCACGCCCCTGCGCGTAGAGCGCACCAAGCGTCCTGAGCGCTTTATGTACCACCCAGCGGTCCAACCGAGGCATCAATCCGTAGCGTTCCGCGTGCGGGATGAACTGGGACGCCAGGATGAGTCTGCCCTCCGGATCGAGCATGCGCGTCAGCACTTCGCCCTGGCGCCGGCGGCGGCCGCCGACCGAGACGACCGGCTGACAGTAGAGTGTGAAGCGGTCCTGCGACAGCGCTTCATTGAGGCGCGAGACCCACTGCATGCCGCCCGAGCGCTGCCCGATGTCGCGGTCCTTCGGATCGTAGACCTGCAGCCGGTCGCGCCCCTTCTCCTTGGCGAGGTGGCAGGCCGCCTCGGCCCGGCTCAGCAGGGTAACGGGCGCACCTGCATCGAGGCCGAACGCCACGAGACCCACGCTCAGGTGCAGCTGCAAGTGCGTGCCGTGCCACTCGAAGAGATGGCCGGAGACCGCCGTACGCAGCGACTCCGCCACCTCGTGTGCCTCATCCAGCGTGCAGCTGCGGACGATGAGACCGAACTCATCGCCTCCGAGCCGAGCCAACACGTCGCCGCCGCGCGCATGCTCGGTCAGGATCCGGCTCACTTCGCGCAGAAGATGATCGCCCGCGAGATGCCCGCAGCTCTCGTTGACGACCATGAACTGGTCGATATCGAGGAACAGCAGCGCGTGCCGGCTCGAGTCGTCCCTTCCCGGCGCGAGCAGTGCGGCAAGGCGGTGCTCGAACTCGCGCCGATTTATGAGACCCGTGAGCGTATCGTGGGTCGCACGATAAGAGATCAGGTGCGCGGCCTGGTGGACTTCCGTCGCGTCATAGAATACGAGCACTCCGCCGACCAGCTCTCCGGCCGGATCACGGATGGGCGCGGCGGAGTCCTCGATGTAGCGGCGGATACCGTCGCGACACACCAGCAGGGTGTTATTGTCCAGGCTGACCACCCGGTTCTCGCGCAGACAGGCCGCGATCGGATTGCTCTGCGGCTCCAGGGTGAGCCCGTTGACGACCTCGAAGACTCGCTCGAGCGGCAGGCCCCTGGCTTCCGCGTTTCGCCAGCCCGTCATCTGCTCGGCGGCCGGATTGATGTACTCGACGCGGCCCAGTCTGTCGGTCGTGATGACCGCATCACCGATCGATCGGATCGTGACCTCCGCCAGCTCCTTCTGGTGAAAGAGAGCGTTCGCGATCTGCCGGACCTTGGTCGCGCTCAACATTGCCACTGCGCAGGCGAGCACGACGAAGAGCCCGTTGAAGAGCAGGTCGTTGCGGCTCTCGCGCATCGCATCAGCCGCGAAAGCCATCACCGCCTCATCGACGGTGGCGGAGAGACGATCCAGCGCGGCGATTGCCGGGGCGGTGCCCGTAAGCCAGGTCTGTCCGTCCGGATGCAACTGGCCGCTCAGGGTCCCGGAGACAAGCGGGACGAAGCCCTCGCTCAATGAGCGATCCGCCTCCTCGAGCGCGACGCGCACCTGCCCTTCGAGGCGATGCAACTGCGCAAAGATGCGAAGACTCTCCTGCGCCTCGCGCGCTACACCGCTGTCCGTCTCGATCTCGGTACGGGCTGAGGCGGGCAGCGACTTATTCGCGCTCAAGTAGAATGCCATGAGTCCGCGCTCGCGCCTCACGTGCTCATTGAGCGTCCACACGGAGCGCTGCACGGCGGCATAGAGCCGCGCCGGCCGCTGCGGTGTGTCCACACTGAAATAGACCGCCTCGCGTGCCGCGGCGGAGTCACGGATCACGCGGGAGACCGCCTTCTGCCAGTCATCGTCGGCGAGAGCGCAGGGACCCGATAGCAGGCAGCCTTCCAGTTGCCCGCGCCGCGCGCTCAGCACCCGAGACGAAGCCTCGGCAGCAGCGAGCCGCGCAAGGAGGTCCACACGCATTGGTGAGCGCGTCGCAATCGCGCGAGCGCGATCCGTGGCCCGCCCCCGGACCCGATCGCCTTGGCGCTGCGCATCGTGCAGCTGTCCGAGCCGGCTCGCCGCGGCGCGCTCGCCGCCGAGCAAGGCGCCGCCGTAAGTCCGCTCGAGCTGCAGAAAGCCCGCCGCGGCGATGAAATCGTTGATCGTTGCATCGACTTGCGCGACCTGCCGTCCCTGCTCGTATTCACGCAACGATCGCCAGCTTGTGCGCGCGGCCAGTACGATCACCAGTACCGAGAGCACGACGAGCGAGAGATTGATGATCCGTCGCGCATCCGGGCGCAGGAGTCCCCACGATTCGAGTCGCTGTAGGAGCCTCGCAGGAGGGGATGCGGCTTGCACGGCTTGCTCGGTTGACCGCAGCAGTATAGGCGCGGCGCTGCGGCGGTGCCACGCAGGGCTGCGGCGAGCGGCAAGAACTGCCTCGTCAGCGCACCGGCAGAGCCGTCGCGCGGGTGACGGTGCGCATGGCGAAGCTCGATTGCACGCTGACGACGCTGGGCAGGCGTGTCAGATGTTGGCTGTGAATGCGCTCGAAATCCGCGAGGTCTGCCACCACGACCCGCAGCAGGTAATCGTGCTCCCCGGTCATCAGGTAGCACTCCATCACTTCCGGGATCTTGCGCACCGCGGTCTCGAACGCCGTCAGGCCGGACTGACTCTGGCGATCGAGCGTGATGCTGACGAAGACGTTGACCGGGTAGCCGGCCTTCTGCTGATTGATGAGGGCGGTATAGCCTTCGATGAGGCCGCATTCCTCCAGCGCCCGGACCCGGCGCAGGCAGGCCGACTCCGAGAGGTTCACCTCGGCCGCGAGATGGGCATTGGTCATGCGCGCGTCGTGCTGCAGCAGCCGCAGGATGGCGCGATCGTAGCGGTCGAGTTCCATTGACGCAGGATTCTGCCACGAATGCGAGCATTTGTCGCAGATTCTGCTGCCGCGGCCGGTCTTGCCGGCCAGTTCGCAAGCTCCCACCGCGCCCAGGTCTCTAATCTGGAGCGAGCAGGCGCCGGCCAGTGCCGCGCCACTTGCGTTCCAACCTGGGGGGTTCCAGTCATGCGTATCGGCGTTCCGCGCGAGATCAAAATCCACGAGTATCGGGTCGGTCTGGTTCCCGCCGGAGTTCGCGAGCTCACCGCAGCCGGTCACGAGGTCATCGTGCAGGCGGGCGCGGGCGAGGGCATCGGCTTCTCTGACGGGGAATATCGTGCGGCAGGCGCGGCCATCGCGGCGAACGCGGCCGACGTCTTCGCAAAAGCGCAGCTCATCGTGAAGGTGAAGGAGCCGCAACCGGTCGAGTGTCGGCTGCTGCGCCCCGGTCAGGTGCTCTTCACCTATCTGCATCTCGCGCCGGATCCGGAACAGGCGCGTGCCTTGATGGCCTCCGGTGCGACCGCCATCGCCTATGAGACCGTCACGCGCAACGGCGCCCTGCCCCTCCTGACGCCGATGAGCGAGGTGGCCGGCCGTATGTCCATCCAGGTTGGCGCCGCCTGTCTGCAGAAAGCAAACGGCGGCCGCGGGATATTGCTCGGCGGTGTGCCCGGTGTTCCCCCGGCCAAGGTGGTGATCCTGGGCGGCGGCGTTTCCGGAACCCACGCCGCGGAGATGGCGGTCGGACTGCGCGCCGATGTCACCGTGCTCGATCGCTCCGTCGATCGCCTGCGGGAGCTCTCGAGCCTGTTCGGCGCCTCTTTGCGCACGGCCTACTCCACCACGGAGGCGATCGAGAGCCTGGTGCGTGATGCCGACCTCGTCATCGGCGCCGTGCTGATCGCCGGTGCCGCGGCGCCGAAGCTGGTGACCCGCGCCATGGTCTCGGGCATGCGGCCGGGCTCCGTGCTGGTGGATATTGCGATCGACCAGGGCGGATGCTTCGAGACCAGTCATCCAACCACCCACGCCGAGCCCACCTTCGTCGTCGACGGTGTGGTGCACTACTGCGTCGCCAACATGCCGGGCGCCGTGGCGCGCACCTCCACGTTCGCGCTGACCAACGCCACTCTCCCCTATGTCAGGATGCTTGCCGATCTAGGCTGGCAGGCGGCGCTCAAGCAGGACCCGGGATTCGCCGCGGGACTCAACGTGCATGCGGGGCAGATCACCCATGCGGCGGTGGCGAGCGCGCTGAATCTGCAGCTGGCTGCCGCTCCTCTGAGCTCCGCCGCCGCGTAACGCGCACGCCGGAAATCGTGCGGTAATCGCCTGGCCGCGCTGGCGCGGACGAGCTTGTGCCGGTACGCTTGGGTCCCCGTCCCCGGAGATCCCGAATGTCCCTGAGCAAGCTCGCCCTGCCGGCGGTGCTCCTGGCGGCCTACGCCGGCTGCGCCTTTGCCAAGCCTGTCACTTACGTCTGCGATCCCGCACATACCTATCCCAGCTTCGCCGCCGACCACATGGGCGGCCTGTCCGTATGGCGGGGCAAATTCACCCAATCGACCTGCACCATCGTGCTCGATCGGCAGCAGCGTGCCGGCACTGTCGATGTGACGGTCGCTACTTCCTCGATCGACTTCGGCATGCCGAAGCTCAGCGAGCATGCGCAGTCGCCCGACCTGTTCGATGTGGCCAAGTACCCGACCGCCACCTACAAGGGCAATCTCGCGGATTTCGTCAACGGCAAGCCCACCAAGGTCGTCGGCAATTTTACTTTGCACGGCGTCACTCACCCGCTGACGCTGACCATCCGCTCCTTCGAGTGCAAGGAAATCGCGATGATGCACCAGTACCGCTGCGGCGCGGACGCCGAGGGCCGCTTCCAGCGCGACCAGTACGGCATGGATTTCGGCAAGAAATTCGGCTTCCAGATGTGGGTGCGTCTGCAGATCCAGGTGGAGGCGGTGCGGCAAAGCTGAGGATTTGACGGGTCTGAGAGGGGCCCACCATATCCTCATGCCGAACAGATCTGAGGACGGCCAGTCGCGTGCCGGCGACGCGCGCGAGCATTGTGTAGACTGCGGGGATCCCATGAGCAGCGACGCCCA
>DASYGA010000044.1:0-6327 GCA_036000265.1 Steroidobacteraceae bacterium
GCCTGGGAATATCAGCCGCTGGGGCCGTTTCTCGCCAAGAGCTTCGCGACCACGATCTCACCTTGGGTCGTGACCCTGAGCGCCCTCGCACCCTACCGCCTGCCCTGGAGCCGGCCGCCGCAGGATCCGCAGCCCCTGCCCTATCTCGATGGTGCGCCGCTGCGCGCCGGCGGCTCGATCGACATGTATCTCGAGGTGGCCCTCGAGACGGCAGCCATGCGCGCCGCCCACACCGCTGCGCAGCGCCTCGCCCGAACCAACTTCCGGCACAGCTACTGGTCGATCGCCCAGATGGTCGCCCACCACACCGTCAACGGCTGCAATCTCGAGCCCGGAGACCTCCTCGGCAGCGGCACCCAGTCCGGTCCTGCGCCCGAGGAGGCCGGCTCACTGCTCGAGCTGACCGAGGGCGGCAAGCGGCCGCTGCAGCTGCAGAGCGGCGAGACGCGCACCTTCCTGGAGGATGGCGACCGGGTGATCCTCAGGGGCTGGTGCGAGCGGACGGGGTGCGCGCGCATCGGCTTCGGTGCCGCCAGCGGACTGGTGCTGCCCGCGATCTGACAAACGCTACTGCTGGTGCCGGTAGCCGACCCGAAAGGCGCCCCAGTGCTTGCTGCGCACCCAGACGGGCGCGGACAGGTCCTTCATCAACACGAAGTTGCCGCCGCCCATGTCACGGCGGTAGGTCTGCAGCAGGAACGGCTTGGTGTTGCGCGCGACCTTCTGCACCGCGCGGTCCTTGAACAGGCGGCGGTTGCGGCAGTGCGCGGCATTCCAGACCGGATCCCGGCCCTGGGGCTGGCGATAGTTGGGGTTGTGCGTCGGCAGGTAGCCGCCCCTCGCCCAGGCCACGCAGAAGACGATGCGCGGATCGGAGCGTTGCAGCGGATCCTGGATCGGCGGCAGCACCCGGTCAGTGAACGCGACGTAGTCGGTGAGGTACTGCTTGGGATTGCTCCCCGGAATCTCCCGGTAGCGCTCATCGAACAGCTGCCCCTCGGTGATCTCCCCGCGCGCGATCGCCTGCTCGAACAGCTCGCCAATCCGCTTCGCGGTCTCCATCCCCATCCGGATGAGGGGCGTGTCGGAAGTCTCGACGCCGCTTTCGGCGATGATCTCGATCAGCCCCTCGCTCAGGCCGAGCAGCCCCTCCACCCGCTTGTCGGCTTGAGTGAGGCTGCTGGAGGAGAGCTGCACGCCCTCCGCCAGTCCGCCGAGCTCGGCGAGAGTGGCATTGCAGGCCTCGAGATTGGCCGCCGCCGAGCGTGCGATGGCATCGATCTCGCGGCTCACCGTACCGAAGGCGCCGTGGGCGCGCCCGATGACGCCCTGCACCTGCCCCGCGCCACGGCCGGCCTCGCCCGCGTGTTGATCGGCTGCGCCGCCCTCCGCGATCAGGCCGTCGATCTGCTCCGCAAGGGAGCGCACTGTTGCGGTGATCCGTTCGGTCGCCGTGCGTGTTCCCTCGGCGAGGCTCTTGACCTCACCGGCGACGACCGCGAACCCTCGCCCGGCCTCGCCGGCGCGCGCGGCCTCGATGCCGGCATTCAGCGAGAGCAGTCTCGTCTGCTTGGCGATACCTTCGATGGAGGTGGCGACCGAGGTGATCTGCTGCAGGACCGGCGCGAAGGAGGCCAGCCGCTCCTGGATGCGGCCGACCGCGGCAGTCAGCCGGCCGATGTGCTCGACCGCGCCGCCGATGAGGGCGCGCGATTCCGCGATCTCTGCGCCGGCGGCGGAGGCGGCCCGCTGCGCCTCGCGCGAGGCCCGGTCGATCTCGCGATTGCCCGAGACCATGGTCTCGGTCGCCTGGTGCAGCTCCTCGAATTGCGCGGCCTGCCCCGAGACCCGCGCTGCGAGGTCCTCCAGGTGACCCGCGATGTCGGCCACCTCCACACCGAGCGAGCCCAGGCGGCCCGCAAGCTCACGGACGAGGCCATCGCTCTGGTCAGACTTGGCGCGGTCGGCGACGTCGGCGGCGGGCGTCATGACCCCAAGAGTAGCCGCGGATCCACCTCGCGGCCACCGTACTCTTTGCCGACGCGAGGTGGCGAATCAGGTGTTCTGTTTTGGGGACAGGTCCATCAATGGATCAGGCTGCTGCACAGATCGAGCAGCGGACTCGGCAGGACGCCGAGCGCCAGCACTGCCGCGGCATTGACCCCGATCACGAAGCGCGCGCCGAGCGGCCGCAGCGTGGCCGGCAGGTCCTCCGGCGGCGCATCGAAGTACATGAGCTTCACGACGCGCAGATAGTAGAAAGCGCCGACCACCGACATCAGCACCGAGATGACCACCAGGCCGAGGTGGCTCGTTTCCCACAGCGCCTGGATGATCCTGAGCTTCGCCCAGAAGCCGACCAGAGGGGGTACGCCGGCGAAGGAGAACATCAGCACCATCATCACCAGCGCGAGCAGCGGATCGCGCTGATACAGGCCCTTGTAGTGATCGAGCTTGTCCGCCTCGAAGCCCTTGCGGCCCGCGAGGAGGATCACGCCGAAGGCGCCCAGCGCCATGAGCACGTACACCAGCATGTAGTAGAGCGCCGCGGTGTAGCCGCTCGGTGTACCGGCGACGAAGCCGAGCACGATGAACCCGACGTGGCCGATCGTGGAATACGCCAGCATGCGCTTCAAATCAGACTGCGCAATCGCCACCACGTTGCCGACGATCAGCGACAACACAGCCAGCGGCATCAGCATCACCGTCCAATCCGCAGAGGTGCCGGCGAGACCATGCGCCAGCAGGCGCAGTGTCAGCGCGAAGTATGCAATCTTGGGAACCGTGCCGACGAAGAGCGTCACGCTGGTCGGGGCGCCCTCATAGACATCCGGCAACCACATGTGGAACGGCACCGCGCCGAACTTGAAGGCGACGGCGACCACGATGAAGGCGAGACCGAGGACGACTCCCATGCTTCCCGGCGTGGTGAGCTTGGTCGCGATCACTTCCAGATCGAGCGTCCCGGTCATCCCGTAGACGATCGACATCCCGTAGAGCAGCGTGCCCGAGGCAATCGCACCCAGCACAAAGTACTTCATGGCCGATTCCGCGGCGATACCCGAGTCCCGGTCGAACGCCACCATGGCGTAGACCGACAAAGCGAGCAGCTCCACACCGATGTAGACGGTGAGCAGGCTGTTGGCGGAGACGAGCACGAAGACGCCGAGGAGCGCCGTGAGCGCGAGGACGTAGTACTCCCCGCGCAGGATGTCCCTATTCTCGAGATACATGCGCGAGTAAAGCAGGGCGACCGCGACGAACAGAAATCCGGCGAGCTTCAGCACGAAAGCCAGGGGATCGGCCACATACATGCCGTCGAAGAGCACCTGGTGATGGCCCACATTGGCGTAACGGACGGTGAGCGCCGCCCCGATCACGAGCACCACGAGCGTCAGCGTCGAGGTCGCTGACGGACGCTTCACGCCCACGAACGCATCGAAGAGCAACACCACGCAGATCGCGAACGCGAGATAGATCTCCGGGATCGCGGGGCTCATGCTGTGCCAAGCAGTCATCATGGATCTATCTTCATGGCTAGTTGCTCATCGACTCATGCCCTGTACAGGGAGGTACCCCGCCGCCGCAGGTGGCTTCATACTACAGTCCTGGGGGCGGATCACAGCGGGATCTTGGTGGCGACGGCCTGGGCGACCAGGTGATGGATCGAAGGCTCCATGATCTTCAGCAGCGGCTCCGGCCAGATGCCGACGGCAAGCACCAGGATGCCGAGCACACCGAGCACGGCGAACTCCCGGCCATTCAGATCGTGCAGCTGCGCCACGTGATCGTTCGCGACCGGCCCATAGAGCACCTTCTTGACCAGCCAGAGCGAGTAGCACGCGCTCAGGATCAGCGTCACCGAGGCGAGAGCCGAGTACCAGAAGCTCGCCTTGAAGCTGGCGAGAATGACGAAAAACTCGCCGACGAAGCCCGAGGTCCCCGGCAGGCCGGTGTTGGCCAGCGCAAACCCGACCATGAAGGCGGCGAAGATCGGCATGGTGTTGATCACGCCGCCGTAGGCGGAGATCTCGCGGGTGTGCATCCGGTCGTAGAGCACTCCGACGCAGAGGAAGAGCGCGCCGGAGATGAGGCCGTGCGAGATCATCTGCACCATGGCGCCATCCATTCCCATGGCGGCGCCCTGCACCTGGCCGGTCGTGCGGACGATCTCGAACACCACGAACGCGCCGAGGGTCACGAAGCCCATGTGCGCGATCGAGGAGTACGCGATGAGCTTCTTCATGTCCGCCTGCACGATGGCGACGAAGCCGATGTAGATGATGGCGATCAGCGAGAGCGTGACCACCAGCGGGTAGAGCTCGCGGCACGCATCGGGAGTGATGGGCAGGCTGAAGCGCAGGAATCCATAGCCGCCCATCTTCAGCATGATGGCCGCGAGGATGACCGATCCGCCTGTCGGCGCCTCCACGTGCGCGTCGGGCAACCAGGTGTGCACCGGCCACATGGGCACCTTCACCGCGAAGGCGAGCATGAAGGCTGCGAAAATCCAGCGCTGCTCCACCAGCGTCAGCGGCAGCGCCTGGAAGCTCGAGATCGAGTAGCCGCCGGCCTTCACGTACAGGTAGATGAGGGCCGCCAGCATGAAGACCGAGCCGAGAAAGGTGTAGAGGAAGAACTTGATCGTGGCGTAAACGCGCCGCTGACCGCCCCAGATGCCGATGATGAGGAACATCGGAATCAGCATCGCTTCCCAGAAGAAGTAGAAGAGCAGCGCATCGGTGGCGGAGAACACCCCGATCATCAACCCCTCCATGATGAGGAAGGCGGCGAAGTACTGCGCGGCGCGCGCCTTCACCACCGTCCAGGCGGCGACGATCACCGGTATTGTCATCAACGCGGTGAGCACTACGAGCGGCAGCGAGATGCCGTCGACACCCAGCGCGTAAAAGGCGTCGAACCGCGGGATCCAGGCCGTCTTCTGCACGAACTGGTAGGCCGCAGTCTGCGTGTTGAAATCCGCGAGCAGCGGCAGGGAAATGGCGAGCGTCGCGATGGAGGCGAGCAGCGCCAGCCAGCGGGCGGCGGCGAGGTGGCGCTCCCCGAGGAGGAGCACGGCGATGCCGGCGGCGATCGGCAGCCAGATCAGGATGGAGAGCAGATTTGCTTGCATTCTCGTGCTTTCTTCAGCCGCGCGCCAGGAACCAACCGAGCAGACAGGCCAGCCCGATCACCATCCAGAACGCGTACGAGTAGAGATACCCGTTCTGCACCTTCCTCACGACGCCGCCCAGCCAACCGATGGATGCCGCGGAGCCGTTGACCAGTGCGCCGTCGATGATGCCCTGGTCGCCCGCCTTCCACAGGCCGAAACCGATACCGCGCGCGAGCGGCGCGATGATCTTCTCGTTGATCCAGTCGAAGTAGTACTTCTCGACGAGGAGCGTGTACAGCCAGCCGAAAGCGCGCTCGGCCTGGTCGGCCAGCGACGGCCGCCAGATGTAGCAGGCCCACGCCGTCACGAACCCCGCGACCATCAGCCAGAACGGCGCCCCGAGGAAGCCGTGGAAGCCGAGTTGTGCCGGCCCATGGAACTCCCGCGCCATCTCGCCGATGATGTTGTCGGCCGGCAGCACGAAGATGGAATGCCCGAAGTAGCTGCCGAACAGTATCGGCCCTACCGTGAAGTAGCCGACGAGCAAAGAGGGTATCGCGAGTGCGATCAGCGGCACCGTCACCACCCAGGGGCTCTCGTGGGGCTCGCCGGAGTGATGGTCATGCTCCGCAGAATGCCCGGCCATGGTGGCGTGCGCGTGGGCGCCGCCGCCGTGCACGTCTTCCGGCGCACCGCCCGCCGGCTGCTCCTGCTCCTCCTCGTGCCCGACCGTCTTCGAGCCCTCGTGGTCGTGAGCCCCATCCGCATGGCGGAAGCGCTCCTTTCCATGGAATGTCATGAAGAGCAGGCGGAATGTATAGAGAGACGTCACGTAGGCGCCGAGCAGCACGCACCAGTAGGCGTACGTCGCGCCCCATCGATGCGAGGCGCCCACCGCCTCGATGATTGCATCCTTTGAATAAAAGCCGGAGAAGAACGGCGTCGCCACCAGCGCGAGACCGCCGACCCAGCAGGTGATCGCGGTGATCGGCATGTACTTGCCGAGGCCACCCATCTTGCGCATGTCCTGCTCGTGGTGCATTCCGATGATGACGGAGCCGGCCGCGAGGAACAGCAGCGCCTTGAAGAAGGCGTGCGTCATCAGGTGGAAAATCGCCGCGCTGTAAGCCGATACCCCGAGTGCCGCCGTCATGTATCCGAGCTGCGAGAGCGTCGAGTAGGCGATCACGCGCTTGATGTCGTTGTTGACC
>DASYGA010000105.1:0-11207 GCA_036000265.1 Steroidobacteraceae bacterium
GAGAGCAGCTGCGGATAGCCGAGAAAGCTCTGCCCGCGCAGATAGCCGACCAGGCTCGCGACCTGCCCGGCGAACATCACGCCGAGAACCGAAAGCGGCGCGAGCACGAGGAAGGGTGTGAGGCCGGTGATGATGCCCGCCGAGAGCATGCTTCGGTTCTTGAGGCGACGCGAGAGCCGCTCGTGCAGCGGGTGCAGGAGAAAGGCCAGCACCACGGCCCAGCCGAGCGCTCCCTTGAGCGGCGCCAGGACGGCCAGCAGCAGGTAGGCCAGGATTGCAGCGGTCGCAATGAGAAAGCTGCGGCGGTAGAAGCCGGAATAGATCATAAATTCCGTCAGGATCCTGGCGGCCCGTCTCTTTGTCCGCTCATGCCCATTCCTTCAGCAGCCCGCTCACCAGCTGGGCCATCTCGGCCACCTTGGCCGGCTTCTGGATCACGGTACGAACCCCGACGGCCGCTGCCCGCCGGGCTTCGGCAGGAGCGATGGCGCCGCTTGCGATGACCACTGCAGCATCTGGCCGGATGGCGAGCACCGCCTGCGCCAGCTCCAGGCCGCTCATGCTTCCCGGCATGGTGAGGTCCGTCAGGACGAGGCTGAAGGCCTGCGGCTCGCGTCCGAACGCCGCAAGGGCCTCTTCTGCGCTGGCAAACCCGTCGGAGGCAATGCCGAGCTTCTGCAGCGCGCGCGTGATGAGAAAGACGAGAGTCGGCTCATCGTCGACATAGAGTACGCGTTGAGTCGACGCCGCGGTCACCACGTGTTCCGCAACTCCCGCAGCTTCAGGAATACAGTGCGGGCATCGGGCTGCTCACCGACGTCGGGGAACGCATCACGCAGCCGCGAGATGATCGTCGGGTTCTGCAGGCGAAAGAACGTGTTGATCCGCTTCTCCTCGCCCAACGTGGTGAGCGGTATCGATGCTGCCGCCTGATCTCGCGCGGTATCGAGCAGCCTTCGTGCCTCGGCATTGTCGGGCTCCCGGTCGAGCGTGAACTCCAGGTTGCGAGCCAGATACTCGTGCCCCGGGAACACTCGGGTCTCATCCGGCAGCCGCGCGAGCTGGGTTACAAAGGTCTCGTAGAGCTGCCGCGGGTGGCCGCCGTTGTGACAGTTGCCGGCTCCGGCGTTGAAGAGCGTGTCGCCGCAGAAGAGAGCTGGCTGATCGCCCCGCGCGAGGACGCAGATGTGTGCCATGGTGTGCCCCGGCGTGTCGAGGCACTCGAGCTCGACCGTGCGGCCGACGCGCACGACATCACCTGCGCCGAGGCCGCGATCGACCCCTCCGATGCGGCTTGCCGCCGCTGCATGCGCCAGGATCTTGGCTCCCGTGGCGCCGGCGAGACCTGCGTTGCCGCCCGTGTGATCCCGATGCTCGTGGGTGTTCAGGATCTGCGTGATCTGCCAGCCCTTGGCGCGTGCCGCCTCGAGGCACAACCGCCACTCCAGAGGATCGATCGCCAGCGCCTCACCCGTCTCGGGGCAAGCGATCAGGTAGTGAAAGTTGCGGTACGGATTGGCGGACCAGATGCGCTCTAGGAGCATCCGGCGAGCATACCCGAAGAGGCTGCCGCAGGCTCTGGCACCCGCAGAGTGCACAGGCCGCCTACCGCCATGCTGATGCCTCCCGGAAACGACAGCTCGGGCTTCGGACTCATGGAGCACGGCCTCTCGCCGTGAGCGGTGCGATCCGCAGGGCGCCGATCTGTGCGCTGTTGAGCGGGCCGGTGGCGCCACCATTGGCTGCCGGCCGCGCACGCGACGGCTGTTTCGCGACTGCACTTTGACCAGCCCCGGCCCCGGCCTTGGCCGCGACTGCGGGCGGTGAGCCGGTGTAGTGAGCGAACCGTGCAAGATCACTCATGTTGAAGCCCTGCAGCAGGGAAAACGTGCAGGAAGCGCCGGCGCGAGCCTCGAAACGAATGGCGGTGGATGCCTGCCAGCCCTCGCTCTGGGGCATTACCACGGACATCAGCCGGGGTGGGCTGCCGGCGCAGCGAATCTCGAGCCGCTTCACCGCCGCCGTGATGCCGGTATTGATCGGGCCATGGCGATTGGAGTAATCGAGCCAGGCGAGATGCTCGCCGCGGTGCGATGCCGTCCAGTGCCGCGGCCACGGGCCACTTACGCGGTCCGCCGGACCGCCGCCGGAACCGGTGGGAAGCCGCGGTGCAGCTGGCACCGCGGTCAGATACATCGGTGCGCCCACGGGCGGCGGCGCGGCTCGGGCCGCGACAGACACGAGCTGAACTTCGGTTTTCACGCCATGGCTTTGGATGTGCCCGGCGACCAGTAGTGGACCATCGAGATTCTCCGGCCGATCGAGCACGACAGTCCGTCCGTCGACGAAAAGGCTGATCCGGCGCGCGGATCCAAACAGCATTGGAACCAGCGATGCAGGAAGCTGCGGTGCGATGCTGCCGTCGTCCTCGAGCCCGAACACGCCGCGCACTACCATGTCCAGATAGCCCGCGACCGACCAGAGCTGTCGCGGCGAATCGACCACGGGTCCGCCGAGGTTGCCGGGCACGTGTGTCGATTGCGCGAGCAGCGAGTAATTCTCCATGTTGGACGCATTGAGCGCCGCCCCGCGCATCAGTGAGCGCACCTCGAGCGCGATCAGGAAAGAATCGCCTACCCGCCGCGCTGCGCGCAGAGTGTATTCGCTCACAAAGGGCCAGATCGCCCGGTTGTGGTAGATCGGCTCGCCTGCGCGCTCCGGCCAGATCACGGGGCTTCCCGCCGGCCAGGCGGGGTAGTGCTCCAGCGACTCCATCGCCCGCCCTGGATCGGCGACGCCGCTCGTGATCGCCAGATCCAGCCCGAGGAGGTCATAAGCATCGAAGGGCTCGGGATCCACCGGACCGCCGATGTAGCTCATGTAAAGCCCGCGGTCGGGACGCCAGAAGCGGGCATTGATTGTCTGCTTCAGGGCTTCGGCCTGCCGTGCGTAGCGCGTGGCCGCGGCGGGCTGGCCACTCTGCCTTGCCATCTGGGCGGCCAGATGCAGAGCCTGGTAATGCAGTACGTTGGTCGAGAGCGCAAACGACTGAGCGATGAATACGACGTTGTGCGCGGTCCAGGCGGGGTAAGACTGCTCCCGCCAGTCGAGAAACGAGGTCTCCCCGCGGTACAGCCCGACGCGTCGATCGAATACGTAGCGCCGATCCTGAGCGAGGGTGTCGGTCAGCGCCCGATAGGCAGTGTCGGCAAACGGGCGATCCTCCAGCAGATGACGCGCGCCCAGGAACCAGACCACGCGATCAGTGCTGATCGGCCAACTGCCTCCGGAGCCTGTGTCCTGCATGACGTACAGCCCCGGCGGCGCGGGGCCGGCGCGGGGCCGGCGCGCGGCGGCGACATCTTGAAAAGAAGCGAGGCGCGGGCGCGAGCCGGGTCGAGCCGCCACAGCCCAAGGTCGACGGAGTAGGAAACATCGCGTGTCCATACGAACGGCCACTTCTTGCCCGCGATGAAACACCGGCAGGGGATCGGCCGTCCGTGATCGAATGCCGCATCGGTGATGACGTTCACCGAATCCTTGCTCAGGTCCTCCTGAGCCATCGCGAACAGCGCGTCGAAAAGCGGGCTCGCCGTCTGCACGCGCCAGCGCTGGGCCGCAATCACTCGCTCGCCGACCGGCGAGTGAAGCACGTATTTACCGTCGGGGCGCACCCTCACCCACGCTTCCTGTCCGCGCCAGCTGAGACTATCGTGCCACTGGGCCAATGGCAGCGCTGCTATCGAAGTCCCGGTGCCAAGCAGAGCGCAAAGCGCCGCTTCCCCCAGGGCCGTTATGGTGAGAAATGTGAATGCCGCGCCGGCCAGAACCGCACTGAGCCCACGATGACGCCGAACGCTCGAGGAACGGGGGAGCATCCATCGAAGGATGCGGTGTGCCGGTAGGGATTTGCAACCTACCGCATACGTATTCAGCCGGCGAGGCGCCCGCCGCCGCGGCGCTTGTGGTGCTCAGTCGCGCTCAAAGGCCGCTGCTGTTCCAAGGCCCGGCGCGTGCGCTCCAGCCGCCGTGGCTCACGCTGGCAGTTCTTGGCCTGCACGTCTGCATGGTCCTGGTGGCCATGGCACCGGTGTTCTTCATCGGACTTTAACACGCAGTCATCGCCTGTCCCGCTGTTCTCGCCGACGTCGCCGCGCTGCTGTCGAGGTTGGCGGATTGCGCTGTCTGCTGTCAGGACCGGCAATCTGGAGCCGAGCATAGTCATCGAAGGCCCGCTTTGGAATGCCGTACGCGACGTGGTTCGCGTCATGAGCGCGGAGATGATCGCGCCGACCCGCTCGACCAGCCTCTGCTGCAAACCCGCAGGTTCGGCGGCAAAACGTTCATCCGCGAAAGCAGCAATATCGAGCCGGCGGCCCTGTGCGATGGAGGTCTCGACATAAGCTTTCACGCAAGCGTGAATGTCGACGCGCCGCCGAACCTCGAGCTCGATTGCGGACCGATCTCGTCCTACGTACGTGTCATATCGTGAAGCAGAAACCACGTACCCCTGGACATAAGCGCTCTTGATCACGTCGATGCGGCCGAGCTCATAGTAGGCGAGAAGGCCTTCGACATATTTCTCCTTGTCCATCTCCAGAAACGAGAGCGGCGCCAGCCGGCTTCAAAGAGCCCTTCGAGCAGTCACTGTTCCTATTGGTTTTCATTTCGTATCTGCAGTCGTTTGATCAGTAGCCCTTGAGTTTCAATGGGTTAGAGACGCCTCCGGTTGATGAATAGAATAATACAATGCAAAGCGGAGCTGGGATGCGGACCGCGAGTACAGCCGCAAGGCCGATCGCATCATCCTGCCGGGCTACGGCGACTATGTCGTTCATGGCGCCGTCTTCGCCGGAGATGGTGCAGGACACCCCAATTGACATAACGGGCTCGCGCCGACCGTTGGTCTGAGGCAACGTGCGGCGCTGTCTCGGGCGGGGGATAATGGCCCGGTCACGTTCACGGCGCGGGAAGTCCTACCGATGTCCCACACCTATCTTTTCCAGCCAGCCCTCTGGACCGGCACCGGGACCTTCTGGTGCGCCGATGGGCAGCCGCTGCCGGCGGAGTGCCGTACCGAGGTGGCGCATCGCGCCGAGTGCTGGCTGCTGTCCGGGTCCTTGAAGGTGCTGGGCTCGCCACCGGTGGAGTTCGTGAATGCCTACTGGATCGAGCCGCCGGGCCGGGATGGCGTAGCCCTCAAGTGGACGTCCGAGAATGCCGCCCTCGGCAAGCTGCATGGGACGTTTTCAATCATCGGCAGCTCGATTCTATCGCTTTACCGGTCGATCTCCTCCGGCTACCACGGCGCGGACCACCTGCGCCGGCTCGATGACGATCACTACGAATCCACGGGGACGCTGCTGCTCGAGGACCGGCGCCTTTCTTCCTGGCAGGTGATGCTCAAGCGGGAGTCAGTTGCCCGCGAGGTGTAGGAGCTGCGTGGTCGGCAGATAGTGATCGACCAGCAGCGCCGCGAACAGCCACATCAGGTAGGTCACGGAATACCGGAACACGCGCATCGGCAGCTCCTTGCGGCCGGTGAGCTTCAGGGCGAGCGCGTAGTAGAGGAACCGCGCATCGAGCACCAGCGCCGCGGCCAGATAGATCAGGCCGCTAAGCCGCGTCAGGAACGGCATCAACGTCACGAGAAACAGCAGCACCGTGTAGAGCAGCACCTGTAGGCGCGTGTGCTCCACGCCGTGGGTGACCGGAAGCATCGGGATGCCGGCGCGCGCATACTCGTCCTTGCGCGCGATCGCCAATGCCCAGAAATGCGGCGGCGTCCAGACGAAGATGATGAGGAAGAGCAGCAGCGCGTTGGGATCGATGTGGTTGGTGACTGCCGTCCAGCCGAGGATGGGTGGCACCGCGCCCGCAGCCCCGCCGATCACGATGTTCTGCGGTGTGGCGTGCTTCAGCCATGCGGTGTAGATCACCGCGTAGCCGATCAGCCCGGCGAACGTCAGTGCCGCGGTAAGCCGGTTGACCAGGAAAACGAGCAGCGTCATCGCCGTTATGCCGAGCACCGCGGCGAATATGAGGGCCTTGCGCTCCGTGAGCTGATGGGTTGGCAGCGGACGCGACTGGGTTCGCGCCATCTGCTCGTCGAAGCGCCGGTCGAGGACGTGATTGATCGCGGCCGCACACCCCGAGGCAAGAGCGATGCCGAGCGTGCCCCAGACGAGCGCCCTGAGCGGCGGCCAGCCTGGGCTCGCCAGCAGTGTCCCGACGATCGCCGTGAAGGTGATGAGCGCCACGATCCGCGGCTTGGTCAGCTCGTAATACCGCCGCCATGCTGCCGGCGCGGCGGTGGCGTATTCCGAAGTTGTTGCCACTGCGAGGCCCGGCGCGTCAGGTCGCTGGCAGCGCACGCAAGGCATGCAACTTGGCTGTCAGCGCGAGGATGGACATGAGAAGCAACGCCGCTCCGGCCGTGTGGGCGGTGGTCAGCCAGAGCGGGAATGTCGCCAAGACCATGGAGATGCCGATCGCAAGCTGCAGGCCCAGTGCGGCCAGAACGAGGTAGGTGCGCGGCCTCGCCGCGGCGAGAGAGGGCCGGCTGATGACGAAGAGGGACGTCGCGAGAAACGTCAGCGTGACCGTCAGCGCCCCCAGCCGATGCGCAAAGTGGATTGCCACGCGGGCCGGGTTGGCGAGAATACCGCCTTGATAGTCGATCCAGAGCCCCCGCCACAGCACGAAGGCATGGCGAAAGTCGGCGTGCGGCCACCAGGCGCCCTGACAGGTCGGGAAGTCGGGACACGCGAGGGCGGCGTAGTTGGCGCTTGTCCAGCCCCCGAGGAAGAACTGCACAGCAAGGACGATGATACAAATGACCGTCAGCCAGTATGCCGTGTTGACGTGCTTTGCAGCTTGGCGGCTCTGGATGGGGCCTGCCACGGGCCATCCCACTCCCGAGTCCCGCATGCGCCCGGCGGACAGACGCCAGGAAACGCCCGCACCTCCATGCGCGGCCGATCGCGCTAAAAGGCACCCGCTCGCCCACCAAAGGAGCCCCAGCGTCGTCATGCCGAAGATGAGATGCAGCGTCACGATGAGCGGCTTCAACAACCATGTCACGGTGAGCATGCCAAGGACGGCCTGCACCAGCACCGTGGCGAAGAGAAGAAGCCCGAAACCTGCGCCCACCACCCTGGGCAGGCCCGGTTGGCCCCGGGACCCGCGTGCGGCGATGGCGAACGCCGCGATCACGATGATCACGCAGCCCAGAGTGCCCGCAGCATAGCGGTGGATCATCTCGTGCCACGCCTTGCCGGTCTCAAGGGGCCTGCCCGGAAACTGGGCCTGGCTGGCCGGACTGTCTTCCGCGCCCACCGGGCTGACGTGGCCGTAGCATCCCGGCCAATCCGGGCAACCGAGCCCCGCGTCCGTGAGACGTACGTACGCGCCGAGCACCACTACCCCGAAGCACAGCAGCACCCCGAAGAGTGCGAGGCCGCGCAGCCAGCGGTCAATGGGCATCTGAGACAAGCATTCTCCTGGGTGATTCGCGATCCGTGGCCGTCTCAGCCGATCTGTGACAGCTGAAGCAGCCTTCTCAGATCTACCAGGAGGCCGCGCGGGTCCCGCCGGACATCGTAACGCATCATCAGATTACCGAGGGGATCGACGATGAACAGAGTATGCGCCCTGTCCCCCGGGAATCGGCCGAGCAACGGCGCAGTCGCGGCTGCGGAGGCGTCGAGTACCGTGATCCCGGCGTGCTCGCGCGCCAGATAGCCCTTCGCGCAGCAATTGGCCGTGACCAGGAATACCCGCGACAGCCGCGTCATGTCCGTGCCGAGCGCAAGCCGCGTCTGCCGCATCACATACAGTGTCGCCCGGCAGGAGGCGTCGCAGCTGCCATCGCCGACATAAACCAGAGTCCATTTGCCGCGAAAGAGACTCGGGTCGGGCGCTGCAAGTTCCGTCGCTTTCTGCTCGGCGCCCTCCCCGCCGAGCGCGATCCGGGGCAGATCGACCGGCGGCAACGGGCGCGGCGGCTGAATCAGCTCGCCGTGGTTCACGTGCCCGCCGGGCCGCCAGCTGGTGCCGTAATAAAGCCACGCGGAGGCGACCAGCGGCACGATGAAAAGGGCCGCCACCGCAGCCACCATGCGCAGATTTCGGGGGCGAGGCTCGCCTGCTTTGCGGGTCATCCCGTGCTCTCCTTCGGTTTCAGGGTGCTCAGCACCACCCAGATCACGACCGCCGCCAGCGCGAAGCACCACCACTCGAAGGCATAAGCGAAGTTCTGCATGGCGGGGATTCCGGGCGGCCGCCAGTCGCGCACGTAGCCTTGCGGGTCCTGCGGGTCGAGCAGAATGACGCGCGGCGCAAGCGGGCGCCCGAGCACGGCGCCCAGCTGCGCGAGAGTCGGAAAGCTCGTTACCCTGGGCCATGGGCCGTGGTCGGGCGGGGGTGCGCGGCCGCTGGCCAACCCGGCGGTGGGTAAATTACCGACCCGGCCGCTGACGGTCACGGGTCCCGCGGTCTTCAGCGAGACGTCCGGCAGGACGGACCGGCTGCCGAGGAAGGGCACCCACCCCCGGTCTACCAGCACCATCCGTCCGTCAGGCCGCGCGAGCGGCGTCAGCACCTGGTAGCCATCGAGGTCGCGATAGCTCATGTTGTCGATGAGGAACTGGTGGGCGTTGTCGTAAGTGCCCGTGAGGCTCACCCGTTGATCGACCGGTACCTGCGCGAGCGGCCGCGAGCCGAGCGAGAGCGCCTCGCGAGCACCGCGCTCGAAGGCGGCATGCTCCGCCGCGTGCAGGTGCCCGCGCCGCCACTGCCATCGGCCGAGCGCGATAAACAGGATGCACAACAGCAGCATCAGAATGGTCAGGCCCGGCGAGGGCGAGAACCGGCGATGGCGCAGGCTCAGGCGCATGGGTACGGGGTTTGCTTTCCGGATAGACTGGACGCTGACATGCCGGAGCTCTTCAAAGTCGGGGTTCTCATCATCCTGGCCGCCATCGTGGTGAGCCTGGGGTCAGCGCTCTATCACCTCTCGCGCGGCACCCAGAAAGACTCCGCCAAGATGGCGCGTGCGCTCACCGTGCGCATCGTGCTGTCGATCGCGCTGTTCGTGCTGATCATGCTCGCGTGGTACGCGGGGCTGATCACGCCGCACAGCGTGATCCCTTCTCGATAGCGCTGGATCCTGGCTCCTGCCCGGCCCAGCGCCGTCTCGATCAAAAAGCGTGGTTTTTGCTCGAGACTCCGCCACCTGCGGCGGCGGGGCACATCCCTGTGCCTATCTCCGGTCACAGCCAATAGACGAAGATAAAGAGGCCCAGCCACACCACGTCGACGAAGTGCCAGTACCACGAGACGGCCTCGAATGCGAAGTGCTGCCGCGGCGTGAAGTGCCCGCGCAGCACCCGCAGCCAGACCACCAGCAGCATGATCGCGCCGATGGTGACGTGCAGGCCGTGAAAGCCCGTCAACATGAAGAACGTCGAGCCGTAGATCCCCGTCGTCAGGCGCAGATTGAGCTTGGTGTAGGCGTCGTAGTACTCGTGGCCCTGCAGCGCGACGAAGCAGAATCCGAGCAGGAAGGTCAGCGCGAGAAAGACCTTGAGCCGCCCGCGGTTACCGGCCCGCAGGGCGTGATGGGCGATGGTGACGGTGAGGCCGCTGGTCAGCAGGATCAGCGTGTTGATGGCGGCGATGCCGTAGGCGCTCATCGCCTGGAACTCATCACCGCCGACATGTCCGGGTCCGTTGGTCGGCCACGCCGCTTCGTACTTCGGCCAGAGGATCAGGTTGGTCAGCCCCCTGACGCCCTGGCCGCCGAGCCACGGCACGGCAAGCACGCGCGCATAGAAGAGAGCGCCGAAGAAGGCCGCGAAGAACATCACCTCGGAGAAGATGAACCACAGCATTCCCATGCGGAACGAGCGGTCCACCTGCAGGTTGTAGATGCCCTGCTGGTGCTCGCCGATGACGGTGTGGAACCAGCCGCCGAACATGAAGAGCAGCAGCAGCGGCCCGGGCAGGAACACCCAGGCACCCACCCAGTTGTCGAGGTAGGCGACCGCCCCCCACATCAGCGCGAAGAGCGCGACCGCGGCGACGATTGGCCAGGGGCTGCCGTGCGGGATGTAGTAGTGCTGGCTGTCCGGGGCGTGTGCGTTTGATGCCATCTCGTGACCTTTGCTCAAGTTGCCTGCTGACCGCTCATCGGGTCGCGCGGTACAGCATCATGGCGATGAAGCCGAAATAGAACGCGAGCACGACGAGCGTCACCACCAGAGTGGTGCGCCGAACCCGCTTGCGCCGCTGTGCGTCGTCGTGGCGCATCGGCAGCGGCTGTTCCGATGAAGTGGTTATCTGCATGCGCTGACGGGCCGCTCAGTGCTCCGCCCCGCGCGCGATCATCGCCTCGGTCGGCGGGATGGTCCAGGAGTGATACGGCGCGGGCGACGGCAGCTCCCACTCCAGGCCGCGCGCACCGTCCCATGCCCGGGTGCCCTCGATGCGCTCGCCGGAGCGCACGCACTTCCAGATGAGATAGGGGAAGAGCAGCTGCGACAGCCCGAAGGCGAAGCCGCCGATGGAGGAGACCATGTTCCAGTCGGCGAACTGCACCGCATAGTCGGGGATGCGCCGCGGCATGCCGGCAAGGCCGAGGAAGTGCTGCGGGAAGAAAAGCACGTTGAAGAAGATCGCCGACAGCCAGAAGTGCCACTTGGCGAGCTTCATGTCGTACATCCGGCCCACCCACTTGGGCAGCCAGTAATACACGCCCGCCATGATGGCGAAGGCGGACCCGGACACCAGCACGTAATGGAAATGCGCCACCACGAAGTACGTGTCCTGGTACTGGAAGTCGGCGGGAACCATGGCGAGCATCAGGCCGGAGAAGCCGCCGATGGTGAAGAGGAACATGAAGGCGAGCGCGAACAGCATCGGCGGCTCGAAGGTGAGCGAGCCGCGCCACATGGTGGCCGTCCAATTGAACACCTTCACGCCCGTCGGCACCGCGATCAGCATGGTGGCGAACATGAAGAAAAGCAGCGCCGAGAGCGGCAGCCCCACGGTGAACATGTGGTGCGCCCAGACGATGAACGACAGGAACGCGATCGAGGCGGTGGCGTACACCATGGCCTCGTAACCGAACAGAGGCTTGCGCGAGAACGCCGGGATGATCTCCGAGATCACGCCGAAGCCCGGCAGGATCATGATGTAGACCTCGG
>DASYGA010000112.1:0-10628 GCA_036000265.1 Steroidobacteraceae bacterium
TCGAGCCGCGATTTGCGCAGGTTGCTGGCGGCGATCAACGTCGCGAGCAGTCTCTCGTTCTCCCAGGGTTTGGCGACGAAATCCGCGGCGCCGCGCTTCATGGCCTCCACAGCCAGGCTGACATCGGCGTGAGCGGTGATCAGTACCACGACGGCCTGCGGATCGAGCGTCATCACCTGTGAGAGCAGTGCCAGGCCTTCCACACCCCGTTCCGCTCCGGCAGTGAAGTTCATGTCGAGCAACAGGACGTCGAAGGTGTTTCGGCGCACCAGGTCCGCAAGCCGCGCAGGATCACGCAAGGTCTCTACGGACGCGAAATGCCGCTTCAGGAGCAGCTTCGCGGCGAGGAGGATGTCTTCCTCGTCGTCTATGACCAGGATGCGCGCGGGATGTACAGAAGTCGTCGGCAAGTGTCCGGATCCGAACAGTGTGCGCCCGACGTTGTACACCCGTGAACACCTGACGGCCAAGTGAATTTTGTAAGCCATTGATCAATGGGCTATTTCCTATTGGCACACCCCCTGCAATACCCGGTTCGATGAAGCACGCCAGCGGATCCTCCAAGACAAACGAGCGCGCGGCGCTCGATGTGGTCGGCAGACGGGCGGGCGGTACTGAGCCGGATCCCCCTTCGGCGCTCCATGCGATGGACAAGCCGCTCGCCCGTCCGCCACTCTGGCGTCGCTATGGTCCTCATGCCGCGGTGGCGCTGCTTCTCGTGGGAGCCGTCGTCTGGCTGCTTCATGGGGTCGGCGGCAACACCTACCGGGTTCCGGCGGATCAGCTCACCATCGGCACCGTGACACGAGGGAAGTTCGAGGACTACATCGCGGTGCGTGCAACGGTTGCGCCCCTCACGACCTTCTATCTCACCACCGAGCAGGGCGGGATCGTGGCGCAGGTGCTGGCCGAGGATGGCGCCACCGTGAAAGCCGGCCAGCCCGTCATCGTGCTCGCCAACACCGCGCTGCGGCTGCAGGTGGCTTCCCGCGAAGCCGACATCTCGAGTCAGATCAACGCCATCGAGAGCACGAAGCTGCAACTCGAGGACACTCGCTTCAAGTACCAGAGTCAGCTGCTCGACATCCAGCATCAGCTTGCCGTTCTGAAGAGCGACCTGGCGCGCGACAAGATCCTCCTGGACGGCAACGCCATTGCGCCCACGCTCTACGCGCAGGAGCAGGAGCAATACCGTTATGAGGTGAAGCTCCGCGACGCCACCATCGCCTCGCGCAACGAGGAGCAGCGGTTGCGCACGGCCCAGATTGGCCAGCTCGGCAAGACCTTGTCCTGGCTCAAAGACAACATCGCGACGGCGCGAGCCAGTCTCGATGCGCTCACCATCCGTGCCCCGACCGCCGGGCGGCTGACCGCTCTCGACTCCAAAGTGGGCGAGTCCAAGGCGTCCGGAACAGTCCTCGGGGAAGTCGATTCGCTCGATCGATTCAAGCTGATCGCCCAGGTGGATGAGTTTTATCTCGGCCGCGTGGCGCTCGGCCAGACGGCCTTGTTCTCCGTCGGCGACCGGAACTTCCAGGCCACGATCGTCAAGATCCATCCGCAGGTATCGGACGGTACCTTCAAGGTCGATCTGCACTTCAAGGGCCCGGTGCCCCAGGGAATCACCGTCGGGCAGGCCATCGACACCAAACTCGAGCTGGGAGGTGCGGCCACCGCGCTGATGCTGCCCAACGGGCCGTTCTACCAGGACACGGGCGGGCAGTGGGCCTTCGTGCTCGCTCCCGACGGCAAGACCGCCCTGCGCCGCCCGATCGAGCTCGGCCGCCGCAATCCCGACCACGTCGAGGTCGTGGCCGGGCTCGAGCCCGGAGAACGGGTCATCGTCTCGAGCTACCAGGGCTACCAACACGTCGAGCGTGTGGAGCTCGAGAACCCCAAGCACCAGAACTGAGCTACCGCGAGATATCCATGCTGTCATTGAAGCACTTGAGCAAGGTTTATCGGACCACCGACGTCGAGACGATGGCCTTGCGCGATGTCCATCTCGAGATCGCCGCGGGCGAGTTCGTCGCCGTGATGGGGCCTTCGGGCTGCGGCAAATCGACGCTGCTCAACATCGTCGGCATGCTGGACAGTCCTTCATCGGGCGAATACTGGTTCGCGGGCCGCAACATCGCCGGCTGGTCGGAGGGGCAGCTCTCGGACCTGCGCAAGAACAGCCTGGGCTTCATCTTCCAGAGCTTCAATCTGGTCGATGAGCTCAATGTGTTCGAGAACGTGGAGCTGGCGCTGCTCTATCACCGGGACGTGGCCGCCCGCGAGCGTAAAGCGAGAGTGCGCGAGGCTCTCGAGCGCATGAAGATCGCCCACCGCGCCAGGCACCGGCCGCAGCAGCTCTCGGGCGGTCAGCAGCAGCGCGTCGCGATCGCGCGCGCCGTGGTCTCCCGGCCGAAGCTGATCCTGGCGGATGAGCCGACGGGCAACCTCGACTCTGCCACCGGCGAGGAGGTGATGCAGCTCTTAACGGAGCTCAATGGCGAGGGCACGACCATCGTCATGGTCACGCACTCCCGCCCGCACGCCGAGTACGCGCATCGGGTCGTCAATCTCCTCGACGGCTCCGTCGTGACCGAAAAAGTCAGAATGGCCGTCTGAGGCGGCTCACATGTGGCGTCACTACCTGTCCATGGCCGCGCGGGGACTCGCCCGGCACCGGCTCTACAGCCTCATCAACATCGTGGGTCTGGCCGTCGGGCTGACCTGCATCATCTTCGTCGTCCTCTTCATACGGGACCAGCTTTCCTACGACAAGTGGATTCCCGGCACGGCAAACGTCTATCGCCTGGAGCTCACCATAGACGTTCCCGATCGCGGGCCGCTGCCGCTGGCCGACATTCCGTATCCGATGCCGGCCGCCATGCGCGAGCAGATCCCGGGGGTGACCGGGATGACGCGGTACTTCATTCGCGGCGTGACGCTGACGAGCGGTGACCGGCAGTACACCCAGCAGGTCGCGGTGGTGGATCCGGGCTTCTTCCAGCTCATCCGGTTACCGCTCATCAAGGGAGCCCGCGGCTCGCTCCTGCGGCAGCCGGACTCGATCGTCCTGTCCCAGTCGGCCGCCAGGCAATACTTTGGCGGCGCCGATCCTATCGGGCGGACGCTCACCGCTGCCAACGGCAATTGCGACGGCACCGGCACCACTTGTCCGCAGGTCTCGCTGCGGGTCACCGGGGTCGTGCGCGATCTGCCGTACAACACCCAGCTCACCGGCGAGGCATTCATTTCCACCGCCTCGCTGGCGAATCCCATCTCGCAGGACGAGCGGGAGCACTGGTTCGACCAGAGCGGCTACGGCTATGTCCGGCTGGCCCCGGGGGTCCGTCCGGGGGCGGTGGCGGCAGCCATGGCGACAGTCTTCGACCAGGACGTGACGCCGGAGCTGTCAAGGATCGCCGGCATGCACCTCCTCGGTAGCCACGTGTACAAAGCGCATCTGACTCCTTTCACGCGGGTACATCTCGACTCCTCCCAGTGGAAATTCAACATGACCACGCCGGGGAGCTGGAGCACGCTCTATGGCGTTGCGATCATCGGCGTCCTCACTCTCTTCGCCGCCTGCTTCAATTTCATGAATCTGACGACCGCCCGAGCGACGCTGCGAGCGCGTGAGATCGCGTTGCGAAGGCTCCTGGGCGCCGGAAGGGGACAGCTCATCCTGCAGTTTCTCGGCGAAGCGGTGCTCATTGCGCTCGTGTCCCTGATAGCCGCGCTCGCGCTGGCGGAAATCCTGCTGCCTCTTTTCGATGGGTTCCTGCAACGGCCGATTGCGCTTCACTACCTGAGCGATTGGAGCTTGCTGCTGCTGCTCGGCGGCGTCGCCGTCGCCACCGGCCTGATCAGCGGAAGCTACCCGGCGCTGGTGCTCTCCCGGGTTCGCCCGATCGCGGGTCTGCGCGGCGGCGATGGGGGATCGCCGCGCTCGGGCGGGGTGCGGAACGTGCTGGTGCTGCTGCAGTTCGCGGTCTCGGTCGGCCTGGGCATTGCTGCCGGCGTCGTCTTCAGTCAGGTCAACTACGCGCGCTCCATGAGCCTGGGATTCGATCGCGACAATGTCGTGGTCATCGGCGGCAGCGGTGCACTGGTAGGCGAGAAACAGGCGGCGTTCGTGCGGGCTCTGCGCGCGGATCCGGGCATCGCCGCGGTGGGGCTGTCGAATTTGGTGCCGTTCGGGTCCGGTCAGTCGGTATCGACCATCCAGATTCCCGGCCAGCCCGGGGTATTTACCATCAACACGACGGTGATCGGACCCCAGTATCCCGAGGTCTACGGCATACGGCTGCTCGCCGGGCGCCTCCTGTCGACTGATCGCGGCGCGGACCGCCTGAACAGCATGGCGGTAGGCGGCGGTGGCGATCCGCTCAATGAAGGCCGAAACGTCCTGATCAACGCAGCGGCGGCGCGACACCTCGGATTCACGCCGCAGGAGGCGGTCGACAAGATCGTTCTCTACAACCACAACCATGTCCGCATCGTGGGCGTGCTCGCCGATGCCAGGCTCCAGGGAGCGCTGCAGGCGGTGGCACCCATGTTTTACGTCTACGTCCCGAGCTCTTCGATGAGTGTGTCGGTACGGCTGCGTCCGGGCGAGATCCCCGCGACCCTGGGCTTCATCGACCGAACGTGGCATGTCTTCATGCCGACCGAGGCGATCCAGCGCTGGTTCCTGGACGGGAGCTTCGACCAGCTTTACCGTCAGGACGATCGGGAGGGCAGAATGCTGGCCCTGTTCGTGATTGTCGCCGTTCTCATCGGCTGTCTGGGACTCTATGGACTTGCGATATTCACCGCCGAGCGGCGAACCAAGGAGATCGGTATCCGCAAAGTCTCCGGCGCCCGCACCCGCGACATCGTGGGCCTGATGCTCTGGCGGATCTCGGTGCCGGTACTGATCTCGAATCTCATCGCCTGGCCGTTCGCTTATGCGTACCTGCGGCATTGGCTCGACACCTACGCCTATCATATCCCGCTCACTCCTTTCTACTTCCTCGCAGCCGCCGCGGTGGCGCTGCTCATCGCCTGGGTCACCGTTTACGGCAACACGCTGCGGCTCGCGCGCACGAGCCCCGTCCACGCGCTGCGGTACGAGTAGAGCTCGTTTCGCCGTGAGTGAGCGCAAGCAGTCGGGTGCACGCGGCGGGGCATGGTGGCTCGTGCTGGGATGTGCCGCGGCCTGTCTGAGCGGTTGCGCGACGCCGCCGCCGCAGGCGCTGTCACCGCCGATCGTTCCGCAGACCTTCGTCGGGCATGCCGCGCCGCAGGCGCCCGTGTGGCCGCGCAGCGGCTGGTGGC
The DNA here is from genome assembly GCA_036000265.1 of Steroidobacteraceae bacterium. GTDB lineage: Bacteria > Pseudomonadota > Gammaproteobacteria > Steroidobacterales > Steroidobacteraceae > 13-2-20CM-66-19. The sequence goes on from DASYGA010000112.1 coordinate 5,314, forward strand.
AGGGGTTCGGAAGTCCGGAGCTGTCGCGCCTCGTGGACCTCGCTCGCGCCGATAACCGCGATCTGGCGGTTGCGGCCGCGCGCCTGCGGGAGGCGAGGGCGGAGGTGACGATCCAGCGGGCGGTGCTCTTTCCCGCGATCGACGCGCAGGCGCAGGCGAGCCGCTCGGGCGTGGGGCAGGCGGCATTGTCGAGCAATGGGCAGCTGAGCTCCACCACCCGTAACTCCTTTGCGCTGGGCGGCGGGGCAAGCTACGAGCTCGATGTCTGGGGGCTGTCGCGCGACAACCTCCGCTCGGCCGAGGAGGCGCTCAAGGCTTCGCGGTTCGCACAGCGGGCAGTCGCACTGGCGGCGACGGAAAACGTGGCCATCACGTATTTCGAGATCCTGGCGCTGCGCGAGCGGATCGCCATTGCCAACGAGGATATTGCCGCGATCGACGGTATTCTGCGGATCGTGAAGCTCAAAGTGAAGGCGGGTACCGCCTCGCATCTGGATCTCGCCCAGGAGCAGGCGCAGATCGCATCCGTTCGAGCAGAGCTGCCCTTGCTGAACGAGCAGGCGCTCGAGGCGCAAGTGGCGCTCGCCGTCCTCATCGGGCGGCCGCCCGAAGGGTTCGCCGTCGAGGCACAGAGCGCGCAGGCGATGCGGATCCCCGAGGTGGCCCCGGGCCTGCCCTCGCAGCTCCTGCTGCGCCGGCCGGATGTCGCCGAAGCGGAGGCAAATCTCGCGGCCGCGCATGCCGACCTGCGGGCGGCTCGTGCCGCATTCCTGCCTCAGTTCGCCTTGAGCGGCAGCGCCGGTTTCAGCAGCGCGGCCGTGAGCGCGCTGCTTCACGGCCCGAGCTTTCTCTGGGACGCAGGCGGTCAGCTCGTGCAGACGATATTCGACGGCGGCAAGCTCGTGGGGCAGAAGGATCTCGCCTCTGCGACGCAGCAGGAGCTCGTCGCGAGCTACCAGAGTGCCGTGCTCAATGCCTACGCGGACGTCGAGAGCGCCCTCGGCCAGGTTCGCAATTACGCCCTCGAGGAGCAACACCTCCGGGAGGAGGTGGATGCGGCCCGCGAGGCGTTCCAGATCTCACGGCTGCAATATGGCCAGGGGGTAGCGGATCTCCTCAACCTGCTTCAGGCGCAGCAAACCCTCTTCGGTGCGAGAGACGCCCTCGCCCAGGCGAGGCTCGACCGGCTGAAGGCAATCGTGCATCTCTATGCGGCATTGGGCGGCGGCTGGCAGGAGCCGCAGCGCGACAGGACACAGTTCGTGGTGGAAAAGTGAATACATCGCTCGGCGGGCTCGCTGGAGCGCCCGCCGAGCGTGCGCCATCTATTGCTGCTCGTCCTGCGGCTGCTTGATCTGCTGGTGCTCGGTGTTGGCGATGAAGGCGGCGACGTTGTCGTGCAGCTGCTTCAGGGCCGGGATGTGCGCGTACACCATGTGGCCCGACTCGTAGTAGTGATACTCGATGTTCGCCTGCAGCTTCCGCGGCATCGGCAGATGCGCCATCTCGTAGATGCCCTGGTAGAAGGGTGTCGCCAGGTCGAAGTAGCCGCCATTCAGGGAGATCTTGAGGTCCGGATCGTACTTCATCGCGTTGGCGAGGTCCGGCATCACATTCAGCGCCTGGGGGAGCGTGAAGGTTGCACCAGGAGGGGTGTGCTGGTAGTCCCACGTCCGGAATAGCGGGATTTCCGGTTTGTAGGTCATCCCCATGCCGTAGCGCAGATCCCTGCGCACGTAGTTGTTGAAGGCCGATACGTATGCCGAGGCGATCGAGGCCGCCTGGGGGTCGTAGTCCGCACGCTGGCTCAATGGGTCGAGCGATGGTCCGGCGAAACGGGAGTCCAGCCGGCCGGTGGTCAGGTCGGCTGCACCCTGCAGGCTGTGCTCGAACTCGCCGCCGTCGATGCGCAGGTCGGCCTTCTTGATGTAGCTCACCGGCAGCCCGGTGTAGTCGTGCAGCTTCGCGGCAATGGCATCGCGCTGGTGAGGGCTCAGTGTCGAGCCCGCGCGCAGCGCCGCCGCGTAATCACCCGTGGCGAACTGCTCGACTTCACTCAGCAGTGAGTCGAGCGATTGACCCGCGTTGGGTAGCTTGTGGTGATACCACGCCGTCGCCGCGTAGGTAGGTAGCGCCAGCTGGTAGGCGATATCGACGCCCGGATTGGCAGTGACGAGATCAGGCGAGTCATCGTAGTTGAGGATTTGCGACAGCAGGATCACACCGTTGAAATCGGTGTTGTCGTCGGTCTCCAGCACGTTGATGAGGTTCGCCGAGCGCGGCGTGCCGTAGCTTTCCCCGAAGAGGTACTTCGGCGAGTTCCAGCGGCCGTACTTCGAGAGGAACTGCATGATGAACCCGGAGAAGGCATGCACGTCCTGGTCGGCGCCGTAGAAGTCCTTCTCCGCCCCCGGGGTCACCCGCGAGAAGCCCGTGCCCGGCGCATCGATGAACACCAGGTCGCTGGCATCGAGCAGGCTGTAGTCGTTGTTGATGAGCTGGTAGGGGGCGGGCGGGGTATGCGTATGGTCCGCCGTCACCACCCGGCGCGGGCCGAAGGCGCCCATGTGCAGCCACACGCTCGAGGACCCCGGACCGCCGTTGTAGAGGAAGGTGATCGGCCGATCGCCCGGCTTCTCGCCGTCCTTGAAGTACGCCACGTAGAACATGGAGGCTTCAGGAGTCTTCTTCTTCGAGGCGTGCTCTTGCGACGAATCCGTTGCCGAGGGATCGTCACCGCCGCTTTTGCCTGCCGCATCGTTCCAGTCCTTGGGATGCACGATCAGCATGCCCGCGACCGCATGATAATGGATGGTGTTGCCTTCCACCGTCACCGAGCCTTCGCTGGTGTGGGTCGCGGTGCGAAAGTAGGGGTTGGCCTTGTGCCCATGGTGCCCGTGCCTCGCTCCGTGCGATCCCTCGGCGGACATGTCGTCGGCGGATGCGGGCTCACTCGAAGCTGAGTCGCTCGAAGCCGAATCGCTCGAGGTGGCATAGTCGCTCGAGCTCTGCGTCTGGGTGGGCTGGGTGGCGCAACCTTGGACGACCGCGAAGAGGCAGGCGGCCACGGCCGCGGAGATACCCTTGGTGAGGAGGGCTTTGCGCGTCATGTCGCTCATGATCATTCCCCCTGGTTGTCGGTCTTGCGGATGAACGCCGCCACGTTGTCGTGCAGCTGCTTCAGCGAGGCCTCGTTGGCGTAGACCATGTGACCGGACTCGTAGTAGTGGTACTCGATGTTCGACTGCAGCTTCTGCGGAATCTGCAGGTGGTGCATCTCGTACATGCCCTGGAAGAATGGCGTCGCCAGGTCGAAGTAGCCCCCGTTCAGGCAGATCTTGAGATTCGGGTCGTACTTCATCGCCGTGGCGAGGTCCGGCATCACGTTGACCGCGCCCAGCAGCTGCATGGGTGCTCCCGGCGGCTGATGCTTGAACTCCCATTTCCACCAGAGATCGATCTCCGGATGATAGGCGAGGCTCGTGGTGTAGCGCAGCGAGCGGCGCGCGTAGTCGTTGAACACTGACACATACGCGGAAGCGATGGCCGCCGCCTGCGGGTCGTACTCCGCCTCCTCGCCGAGCGGATCCATGGCGGGGCCGGAGAAGCGCGTGTCGAGCCGGCCGGCGGTCTGGTCCGAATCGCTCAGCAGCTCGTGCGAGAACTGCGGGCCGCTGACGCGCAGGTCCGCCTTCTTGATGTAGGCGAGCGGAAGGCCCGTGTAGTCATGCAGCTTCTGGGCGATGGCGTTGAACTGGTCCGCGGGAAGGTTGCTTCCCTGGGCGAGGGCGTCGGCGTAATCGCCCAGGGCGAACTGCTCGACTTGCTTCAGGAAGCTCTCCAGATCGGCCGGCTGCGAGGAGCCGAGCATGTGGTGGTACCAGGCGGTCGCCGCGAGCGTCGGCAGCTCGATCTCGTAGGGTAGCTCGATGCCAGGGTTCCCCTGCGGGAAGTCAGCCATCAGATTGAAGTTGAGGACCTGCGAGAGGAGGATGACTCCGTTGAAATCGATGCCGCGGTCCGTCTCCAGATCGTTGATGAGCACCGCGGAGCGCGGTGTGCCGTAGCTCTCGCCGAAAAGATACTTCGGCGAGTTCCAGCGCCCATTGTTGGACAGGAATTGCGTGATGAAGGATGCGAAGGCGTAGCCGTCCTGATCGACTCCCCAGAAGGCGCGGCTCTTGCCCTTGCCCTGGATGCGGCTGAAACCCGTGCCCGGCGCGTCGATGAAGACGAGGTCCGAGACGTCGAGCAGGCTGTAGGCGTTGTCGACCGTGTGGTACGGGGCGGGGGGCGTATGCGAGTCGTTTCTCGTGACGACGCGCACCGGGCCGAAGGCTCCCATGTGCAGCCAGATGGTCGAAGATCCGGGGCCGCCGTTATAAAGGAAGGTCACCGGCCGGGTGCGTGGATCGGCGCCATGCTTGAAGTAGGCGACGTAAAACATCGATGCGACCGGCGGACCGTTGGCCGTGCCGATCGCATCCTTGCCGCCTTGAGGCTTGGCGGCATCGTCCCACCCTTTCGGATGCACGATGATCGTACCGGCAACGGCGTCGTAGGCGATCTTGCGTCCTTCGACGATGACTGTCCCGGAGCTCTTCACCGTCCGCGGTGTGAAGTCGCCTGCGGGTGCGGGTCCGGATTGGCCTGCACTCTTCGCGGGAGTGGTTTGGGGCGGGGCCGCAACGGCGGCGGCGGAAAGTGACAACGCCACAACGAGTAGGACCATCTGCTTCATTTCGCGATACCTCCGGCGCAGTCCGCGGCCAACGAGAGCCGGCTGCGCGCATTCGGCTATGATGCCCGATGGGCGACCCGCGCGAGTACCCGGCAGCGGCCGGGGCGGGGCGATCTGCGGCAAACGCCCCTCGTGCCGCGACGAAGCGAAGACACCCGGGCTCGTTGCCCGGGCTGCACTCTGCGTGCTCAAGGTCGTCCGGCCGGCAAGGAGTGGCGGTTTTTGCGCGCTCGGCCGTTGTCACAGATGAGAGGGCTGCCAGGGCGACACATGCGAATTTCCCAGACACTCGGTGCGGCCGCCGCGCTGTTCCTTGCGCTGGCGCAAGCGCAGGCGACCACGGCGATCACCGGCGGAAACGCGCGCTTCGAGTTTCTCACACCGTCGCTGGTGCGGATGGAATATTCCCCGAGCGGGAAGTTCATCGACGCTCCGACCGCCGTCGTGCAAAAGCGCGACTGGCCCGCGGTGCAGGTCACGACGCACCGCAGCGGTGGCTGGCTGATCCTGGCTACGCACGCCATGAGCTTGCGATACCGGCTGGACTCGGGTGCATTCACCGCAGCCAATCTCT
>DASYGA010000116.1:0-14647 GCA_036000265.1 Steroidobacteraceae bacterium
GTAGATCTCGATGTGCGTCTCGATCGACTGGGCGACCGCGGCGGTATGCGGGCTTATCACGTGCTTGCCGTAAACCTGTGGGCCGCCCTTCCACGGCATGTTGCGCGAAGAGTAGACGCGCGGCTGGTTAAGAAGCGACCGGGTCAGGTCGCTGTAGGTGCCCTCGAGAGCCCGCACGAACGTGCGCTTCTTCTGCCAGCGCTCCCAGGTGACGTCCTGCGGCCCATGCTCATGCCCCGGCGCGTGATCGTGCGTATGCTCGGGCAACGGGCGCTCGGCGGGGGCTCCGGGGAGGGGATCGCCTGGTTTGCGGTCATACAAGCCCGTCATCTGCGCTCCTCCGGCATCGAGTTGCCTTCTACCTTAGCGCACCGGACAGGCGCGAACAATGCATTCACCGCGGCGCGGCGGTCCGGACCGCCGCGTCAGCGCCGCCGGTGGAAACAGGCCGAGAGCTCCCGGCCTTATCCATCCATAGCCAGATTGAACGACTCTCAGTGCAGACTTGAAAAGCCATTGCTTCCGCGGGCGTTGTGCAAGGGCAACGATGATGATGCAAGCGGCAGAACGGGCCTGGTCCCGCCGGACCCGATGCTCGAGGCGCTCCGCGCCCCCCTCCCGTGCCAGGACCAACATCCGGCCGCGAGCCTGGGACATCATTGCGGCGTTTGGGCAACGCTCGAGCCGGGGTCCGGGGGCGGCGGCACCGCAGTTCAGCAATTCAACATTGCATAACCGCGCGGCGGCATTGCAGTTCTGAACGCTCTGCGAGCGGTCGCGATTGCGGCGCCCCGCCGAAAGCCGCCGGGCGGCGCACCGGATGACGCGCTCCTGCGCTCTCTCGCCTGTAGTAAAGCCAGCTGACGCGCGTTCCTTCAGCCGTTGGCACGCTCGATGCACGTACCCGGCAAGGCGTGGCACATTGAAACGTCAATTGGGCTGCGGGCGGCGAAAATTCATACAGAGCTGCTGGGGAGTGATATGTCCAAGACGAAGCGGTACTGCATAGGCCTGCTCGGTGCGCTGGCGCTGCTCGGAGCTCATCCGGCAGCCGTCCAGGCCCAAAACCAGGCGCCCACTCAGGATCCGCCGCAGAGCCCGGCCGCGCAGAAGGATCCGCCGCCAGCGGCCCAGCTGGAAGTGATCGAGATCACCGGGACGCGCATTCGCGAGCCTAACATGACGAGTCAGAGCCCCATAACGGCCGTCTCGAGCGTGGAGATCCAGAGGGAGGGCGCAACCAACATCCAGAACGTGGTGAATGCGCTGCCGCAGCTGCATGTTGCGCAGAGCGATACCACCTCGAACAACGGGACCGGCGTCGCCAACGTGAACCTTCGAGGCCTGGGACCGACGCGCACCCTGGTGCTGATCGACGGCCGCAGGCTCGGCCCCGGCGATCCGCAGAGTGCGCAAGGCGCCGCGGCGGACATCAACTTCATTCCGGCAGCGCTGGTCAGCGGCGTCGATGTGCTGACGGGAGGCGCTTCGGCGGCGTACGGGTCGGACGCGATCGCGGGCGTAGTCAATTTTCATCTGCTCCGCAATTTCCAGGGAGTGAAGATCACGCAGACCCTCAACGCCGCCCAGCATACGCAGGGGGGGCCGTGGGACTCGACCCTGACGTCCGCGTCCTATCCGACGGAAACCCCTCCTGGCGACCAGTTCGGCGGCCTGGTCAGCAACACCACGATCGTTCTCGGGACCAATCTCGATGATGGGCGCGGTAATGTCACTCTGTATCTCGACTACCACCACTCCAACCCGATTCTCGACGGCTCGCGGAATTTCCTCGGCTGCGAGCTCGGCCTGAACAAAACGAATGACGGACTCATATGCAAGGGCAGCTCGAGCGGGATATACGGCCCGTTCCAGGCCAACAGCGGCAAGTCGTACGGGCTGAATCCCGACGGCTCCGCCAGCCTGGTGAAATTTAACAAGACTACGATGGGATATAACACGGCGCCGACCAATTACCTGCAGCGCTCCGATGAGCGCAAGAGCCTGGGCGCCCTGGGTCACTTTCGCTTGAACCAGTGGGTAGATGTGTACGCCGAAGGGATGTTCATGGATGATTTCACCACAGCACAGGTGGCCGCCGGCGGGTTGACCGAGGGCCAGGGCCCGACGGGATTGCTGCAGGTGCCCTGCAACAATCAGTTCCTGTCCGCGCAAGAGGAGCCCATCATCTGCCAGGACGCGTCGGGCAAGGCGATGCCGGTTTATCAAGCCAATGGCCAGCCGAACGTGGCCACCGTCCTGATGCCTTCTCTGCGCCTGCCGCAGGACGTGCGCGCGGACAATCTTCGGCACACCGATTACCGGGCGGTACTGGGCGTGCGCGGCGGCATAGGCCAGAGCAATTGGACCTATGACGTCTCGGGGACGTACTGGACCTCGTTGCTTTCTGAGAATTACGCGAACGACATATCGGACGCGAAGCTCGAGGAATCGCTCTTCGGGTGCCCCCCGAGCTCGAGTGCGGCTGGCGGCTGCGTGCCGGTCAATGTCTTCCAGCTGGGTGGGATCACTCCGACGATGTTGGACTATCTCAAGACGCCGGGAACGAAATCCGGGACTTCGACCGAGTCGAACCTCGATGCGAATATTTCCGGAGATTTCGGCGCGTGGGGCGGCAAGAGTCCGTGGGCCACCGATCCCATCGCGGCATCCTTGGGCATCAGCAGCCGGCGTGACGCCCTCAATTTTTTGCCTGACTACGAGATGCAGAGCAACGATCTAATCGGCCAGGGTCAGGTCTTCTCGCCGGTGTCGGGCTCGGAAAGCGTGATCGAGGAGTACGCCGAAGTCCACGTTCCCCTGATCGAAAACAGGCCATTCGTCAACGCGCTCAATCTGGACGTGGCGGGCCGCCACTCGTCCTACACGATAAGCGGCTCGCACCCCGGCTTCAACACCAACACCTTCAAGATCGGGGCCGATTACGCGCCGACGAGCGATGTGCGCTTCCGGGCGAGCTTCAACCGTGCCGCGCGAGCACCGAACATCTACGAGCTCTTCTTCCCCCAGTCGCTGAACAGCGACGCCGGCTATCAGGACCCGTGCTCCGGCGCCACACCGGTGGCCAGCCTCGCCTCCTGCGGGAAGACCGGTGTCACCGCGGCGCAATACGGCAACATCCTGGAATGCCGATCCAGCGACTGCGGCGCTCTCTTCGGCGGCAATCCGGCCTTGCGGCCGGAGACGGCGAGCACCTGGACATACGGCTTCGTGCTGACGCCGCGTTTCGCGCCGAACCTCGAGCTCTCGGTTGATTACTGGTCCGTGCGGGTCGACAGCTTCATCACCAATCTGGCGGGCGCGCAGATCGTCGACGGCTGTCTGCTGCAAGGCATCGGCAGTCTCTGCCCCCTGATCCACCGCGGCGCCGGAGGCGTCATCTTCGGCAGCTCCGGCTGGGTGACCGAGACCAATCAGAACATCGGCTTCCTCAGAAATCGGGGCGTCGATATGGATCTCAACTATCGCGAGGATCTGGACAATCTCGGCCTGCATCATCTCGGCGCCGTGGCGTTCAACATGACCGGCACCTATACGCTGGAGCAGGCGAACGCCAATGCAATCGCGCGCTATGACTGCGCGGGCCTCTACGGCCCGACCTGCAGCGCGGGTGACATCAACGGCCCGAACTTCACCTGGCGCCACGAGGCCCGCCTGACCTGGCTCACCCCGTGGAAGCTCGATGCCTCGGTCCGCTGGCGCTACTTCTCTTCGGTGAAGCTCGACTCCAACAGCTCGCAGCCCGCATTGAACGGCGGCTCCGGCAGTTACGATTATTACGACGCAGTGATTCCCGCCGTCAATTACCTGGACCTATCGCTCAGCTTGCACCGATGGAGCCACGTCACTGTGGTGGCCGGCGTCAACAACGTCATGGACACGGATCCGCCCGCTCTCAATCACAAAGATGTCTACCGCGTCAACGGCGGCGGCAACGAGGATGTCTACTCCGTCTACGATGTCCTGGGGCGGGAGCTGTTCCTGACCATCAGCGCCAAGTTCTAGGATGAAACGCTGGATCCGGGCATCCCTGCCCGGCCCAGCGTGCGTTGAGCAAAAAAGTGCGGTTTTTTCCTCCACCTGCGGCGGCGGGGCACCTCCGTGTGCCTGGGCGCACGATCAAAGCTCGTTTCATGCCTCGGGGTCGACTGCCGGTCGATGGGGAACTAGTATGGCCTGACTTGTCAAGGGGTGGGCACGTTGATCGAGATGACCGTGTCCCACCGAACGAGCAACGCGACGCCCGAGCCAACAGCAGCGCATCGCGCCGGCCAGTCTTGATGCGTTGCTCGATGGGGCTGCGCGCAATGCGGGCCGGCGCTACCACCTGGCAGCTATTCCCGTCGGCGCTCAAGCGGCGCGCCAGCCCGCTCGTTGACCAGATGCTTGATCAGCCCACCGGGTGATGAGGGCGCCGGCCGCGACATCCTGGATCATTCAACTGCGCAGGGCATGCAATGCAGGGTTGAAATCAGGGTAGCGGAGCTGCGCAAATGAAACGTCCCGCTCCGTGGTCCGCGGATCAGTGAGCGACCCCGTTGCGGATGCCGTCCTCGAATCGTCCCCGCTTCCAGACGACCAGCGAGACACTCCAGGCGAGCACGAAGAGGATGACCACGGCATAGCCGATGGCGCTGAAATCCAGCCGCTCGAGCCAGCCGAAGGCTCTGCCGTGCAGGTGCAGAATGCCCATCAGCATCTGCAGCAGCTCGATCGCGCCGATGAGCAATGCCACCGCGGCCGACAGCCCGGTGAGGGTGGCATTGTAGAAGAGCTTGCGAAGCGGATTGACGAAGGCCCAGTGGTAGGCCTTCGACATCAGGACTCCGTCCGTGGTGTCGACTGCGCTCATCCCGGCGGCGAACAGAATCGGCAGCGACAGGACGGCGGGCGCCGGCAGATTGCCGGCCGATGCGCCGAGTGTCATGGCCAGCAGGGCGACTTCGGAAGCCGTATCGAAACCCAGACCGAACAGCAGCCCGAGCGGATACATCTGCCAGCTGTAACGGATGAGGCGGCGCGCCCGCGCCCCGAAAAGACGATTCATGAGGCCGCGCCGTGCAAGCAGGTCCTCGAGATGCCCGTGGTCGTGGTGGGCCATTCTCGTATGCCGCCAGACCTTGAGAATATCGAGCAGCACCAGCAGATTCAGGAAGCCGATCAGGCAAAGAAAGAAACCCGATATGCCGCTGCCGATGACCCCACCGTAAGCTCGCAGCGCAGGCAGGTCGTGCTTGACCGCGGCGGCTGAGGAGATCAACGCGACCGACAGCAGGAATACGATGGTCGAATGGCCGAGCGAGAAGAAGAAGCCGAGTCCGAGCGGCCGCTCGCCACGCTGCAGCAGATAACGGACCGTGTCGTCGACGGCTGCGATGTGATCGGCATCGAAGGCGTGGCGGAGCCCGAGCAGGTAAGCGGCGAAGCCGAGCCCGACCAGCGCCGGAAAGCGTGCTGAATAGTAGAGGTAGAGGCCGAACCCGCAGACGTGCAGCAGCCCGATTGCAAGGTACAGCGCGCTGAGCCGCAGCCATTCCGCGCGCGTAAAGCCGAGGCGCACGCCCGGCCGGCCCCGTGGGTCGTCGTCGCCAGAGCCAAATCCGGTATCGTTCGCCATACGTTGTGTTTCAGTCACGGCGCGCCCGAGCGCCAACCCAAAAGGCGACCGTCTCGAGGAGCGGCAGCCGTCCACTCAAAGGGAATCGGATTCCGCGGTCGGCCGCAACCGAGAGGGACCCGCCGTCGTGTGAAACATCGACACGGGAGTAACACCTCGGGGCCGTCACAGGCACACGAACGGCGACCACCGAAGCCATTATTGCAGTATTCGAGCAACGGTCAATCCGTGACGTCCGGACGCTGGCGTGACGCCGGCCACGGCGGCATTTCAAGGTTGCACAGCGGCCCGGCAGCGTTGCAACCCTGAACAGTGCGCATTGCAAAGCGCACCGTTCCGCGGGCCGCCTCTCGCCGGCTTGAATGACGCCTGAGCCCCTGTTTCGAACCCCAAACCCCAGGCAATCGCCTATGCAGGTTCAAAGCCCGCATACCTCAGCCCGTGGCACGATCGATGCAGAGGCCTTGCGACGCACCACGTTGCAACGTCGACGCGTGCGTGCCGGCCGATAGCATTCTGGGGTCTGGGGGGGATATGACCGTCACAAAAAGATGCCGCACGGGGTTGTTGAGTGCCGCGATGTTGCTGGCCGGGAGTGCCGCGCTGGGGCAGGCCGCGGATGCCCCTCAGGGCCCGCCGAGCCAGGTGGTGCCGGCCGCCCAAAAAGACCCGGCCGGCGAGCTGAAAACCATCGAGATCACCGGCACGCGCATCCGGGCGCCGAACATGACCGCCGAGAGTCCGATCACGATGGTATCGAGCGCCGAGATCCAGAATGAGGGCGCTACCAACATCGAGAACGTGGTGAACGAGCTGCCGCAGGTGCATTCCCCCGCGCAGAACGATTCCATGGCGAACAACGCGACCGGGGTGGCGAATGTCGCACTGCGCGGCCTTGGCCCGACCCGCACGTTGATCCTGATCGATGGCCGCCGTCTCGGCCCCGGCGATCCGCAAAGCGCTGACGGCACCGCCGCCGATGTCAACTTCATTCCCACCGCCCTGGTGAGCAGCGTCGATGTCCTGACGGGCGGCGCCTCGGCCGTGTACGGCTCGGACGCCGTCGCCGGCGTGGTGAACTTCCATCTGATAAGGAACTTTCAGGGCGCGCAGATCACGCAAACTTTCAATGATGCGCAGCACACCCAAGGGGGGCCGTCGGATGCGGTATTGGAGGCGGCGCGGTATCCGGTGAAGCCCACGATTCCCGGCGATCAGTTCGGCGGCCTGATCAGCGATACCACCGTCGTACTGGGAACCAATCTCGACGACAATCGCGGTAACGTCACCATGTACCTCGAGTATCGCTCGTCCGCCAAGGTGCTGCTCTCGACCCGCAATTTCGAAGGCTGCGAAACGACCCTGAACGGCGCGGGCACGGGAAACATCTGCAACGGCAGCTCCAACAGCGCCTACGGCCGCTTCCTCACCAATGCCGGTGACGACCTCGCTCTGAACCCCGACGGCTCCGGTACGTTCGTGCCCTTCTCCAAGGCTTACAAGTTCAACTCGACGCCGCAATACGATCTGCAGCGGCCCGATCAGCGCAAGACACTGGGCGCCATCGGCCACTTCCGGCTCAATCAGTGGCTGGATATCTACTCCGAGGCGATGTTCATGGACGACTACACGCCGGCACAGACCGCCGCGAGCGGCCTGTTTCAGGGGCAGGGTCCGACCGGGTCCCTGCAGATTCCCTGCAACAACCAGTATCTCTCCGCCGCCGAGGAGCCGTACATCTGCCAGGACGCGAACGGCAACCCGTTGCCAGTCTATCAGGCCAACGGCCAGCCCAACGTCGCCACCATCGTCATGCCGGCCCTGCGGATGGCCGCGCATCCGCGCATCGACAATCTGCGTCACACCGACTACCGCGGCGTCCTGGGCGCACGCGGCGCCATAGGCAACAGCGACTGGACCTACGACGTATCGGGGACGTATTGGCAGTCGCTCTTCTCGGAGAACTTTCTGAACGACGTGTCGTTCACGAACGTGCAGAACGCCCTGAACGGCTGCACCGGGCCGGGAAGTGCGACCCTCGGCTGCGTGCCGCTCGACATCTTCCATTACGGCGGCATAACGCCGGCGATGTTCCACTACATTTCCCAGCCGGGAGAGAAGACCGGAACCGTGACCGAAAGTAACCTCGATGCCAACATCACCGGCGACTTCGGCTCGTGGGGCGGCAAGAGCCCGTGGGCAGATCATCCCGTGTACGTGGCGTTCGGGGTCAGCGACCGCCGTGACCGGCTGAGTTTCCTGCCGAGCTACAATCTGCAGATCAACGACCTCATCGGCCAGGGCCAGTTCTACCCGCCGGTGTCGGGCGCAGAGAGCGTGACCGACGAATACGCCGAGATTCGCGTGCCCATCATCGAGGCCAGGCCGTTCGTCAAATCGCTGAATGTGGACGTCGCGGGACGCCACTCGGCCTATTCGGTGGGCTCGGCGGGCAGCTTTGCGACCAATACCTTCAAGATTGCCGCGGACTACGCGCCCACCGGGGATATCCGCTTCCGTGCGAGCTACAACAGAGCGATACGCGCGCCCAATCTGTATGAGCTGTCTTTCCCGCAGACCGAAGTGCCCGATACCGGCTATGACGATCCGTGCTCGGGCACCTCGCCGGTGGCGAGCCTCGCGGCCTGCGAGCAGACCGGCGTAACGCCGGCGCAGTACGGCAAGATCCCCGGCTGTCCGACCTTGAATTGCGGCGCCCTCCTCGGCGGCAACCCCAAGCTACGGCCGGAGACGGCCAACACGTGGACCTACGGCTTCGTGTTCACGCCGGCCTTCATTCCTGATTTCCAGCTCTCCGTCGACTACTGGGCGATTCGGATCAACGACTACATCACCACTGTGCCCGGAGCGTCGATCGTCAACGGCTGTCTACTGAATAACAACACCAGTCTCTGCAGCCTGATCCATCGCGGTACCGGCGGCCTCCTCTTCGGCAGCACCGGCTATACGATGGAAACGAATGCGAACATCGGCTTCCTGCGAAATCGCGGTGTCGACGTCAATATGAACTACCGCATTGACCTCGACAAGCTCGGTTTGCATGATATGGGCTCGCTGCTCTTTGATCTGGCGGGCAGCTATCTGCTCGAGCAGACCGTCTCGTCCACCAGCCGCTACGAGTGCGCCGGCTTGTACGGCTCGATATGCAGCGCCGGCGAGGATACCGGCCCGAACTTCACCTGGCGCCACGACGCCCGTCTGACGTGGCTCACGCCATGGGACCACCTCGGTCTGTCGGTCCGCTGGCGTTATCTGTCAGCCGTACATCTCGATACCAACAGCTCGCAGGCGGCGCTCAATAATGGATTCTACGATGCGTACGACAACGTGATACCGGCATATAACTACATGGATCTGTCGGCGAGCTGGCAGGTGATGAAGCACGTCACCTTGCGCGCGGGCGCCAATAACGTGCTTGACAAGGATCCGCCATTCCTGAACGACACTGTCATCTATGGCGTGGTCGGCGGCGCCAATCAGAACACTTACACGGTCTATGACATGATGGGGCGGGAGCTGTTCCTCACTGCCAGCGCGCGGTTCTGAGCGGGCGAGGCGCGAATCGTTCTGTGTCGAATGGGAGCAAAAGTATGAAAGACGGGACCCACTGCGGACGGCGGACGGCGTGGCTCGGGGGACTGGCGGCGGCGCTGTCGGCCGCGGTCATGCCGCTGGCGCAGTCGAAGAACATCATCGATGAGTGGTCGCGGGTGCAGGCGCCGCGCCGCCGGCATTGAAAGCGGTCGGCATCGATCCGGGCTCGACCGCCTTGATCGTGATGGACATCAGCACGAAGACCTGCTCGAGCGCCCATCGGCCGAGATGCGTCGCCACGTTACCAGCAGTCGCCAGGCTGGTGCGGGAAGCGCGGGCGAGCGGGGCTCTGGTCCCTTACTCGCTGATCGGGCACGATAAAAGGAGCGATATTCCCAAGCCCTTCCGCGGCTTCGAGGTCATCGTTCCGATCGACGGAATGTCCTCGGGCTCGCTCTACGGCGAGCAGTCCACCGCCTGGTATCTGGCGCACGCACCGCGCGTCTCTCAGCACACCACGCTGACTGCGGTGGATCGGATGAAATTCTAGGATGCGATTCTGGCGGGCTCCATGCCCGTCTGCCTTGACCCATGGAGCCGCCCAACGTGAAAAGTCGTAACATCTGGCCCCTCGGCTGCGCCGCCAAAATAATTGTCCTGTGCGCGACCGGGATCCTCTTCTCGCCGGTGACATCGGCAGGAAGCTCCTCCGCGGTGCATTACCAGGTGGCCCGAACCGTGCGGCTGGGAGCCCCCGACCGGTGGGACTACGTGGTTTACGACTCGCCGTCCCATCGTGTGTACGTCGCTCACGGCGATCGCGTCACAGTCGTCGATGGACGCAGCGGGAGGATCGTGGGTCAGATCAATACCATCCCGGGCGGCACACACGGCATCGCGATCTCGCACGCCGCGGGGCTTGGGTACACGGTCGACGGCGGCGCGGGCATGGCCGTAGCGTTCGACCTCAAGACGCTGAAGATCGTAAAGCGCCTGAAGGCGAATGCGGACGCCGATGCCGTTACCATCGACCCGACGAGCGGTCATGTGTTCGTCGTGGATGGCGACCCGGGTACGCTCACCGTGATCGACCCGAAAGCCGACCGCGTGGTCGCGACGGTTCGCATCGGCAGTAAGCTGGAGTACGCGGTCGCCGGGGATAACGGCAAGGTCTACGTCAATGGCGAGGCGAAGAGCGCGATCTTCCGCATCGACACCGCGACCGACCGCGTGGATGCGACTTGGCCGATTCCGCAGTGCGATTCGCCCCACGGACTTGCGATCGACATCTCGACCCATCGGCTCTTCTCCAGCTGCAAGAACCGGCGCCTGGTCGTCGTCAACGCGGATACCGGGGCGGTCGTCGCCGTCGCGCCTATCGGTCCGGGCACCGATGCAGCAGCGTTCGATCCGGTGCGCAAGCTCATATTCAGCTCGAACGGCCTCGATGGCACTCTGTCGGTCATTCGCGAGGTCGATGCGAGCACCTTTGTTCCGGCAGCGACGGTACGAACCGAGCTGTCGGCGCGCACGATGAGCGTGGATCCGCAAACCGGGCGTCTCTATCTGGCGGCGGCGGAGCCGCTGCCGGGCGCGAGCACGGTGCAGGCATTCGAGGCCGCACGAGCGCAAGGCAAGAAGCCTTACGTGCAGGGATCCCTCGAGCTCCTTTTTCTCGATACGGCGCCGTAGGCGCCTATCGGGCTCTTGGGCGCCGCCGCAGCGCTTGCGCATACCTCATCGTTCAGCGGGCACAACACGATGGCTACCCCGACGCAATTCAGAGTGTAGGCGCAACAGCCGGACACGCCTTGCGCCGAGTGACATCAAGGCGCCATCGCGCATCGACATTTCATCCTTGCATTGCCACCCGGGTGCGTTGCAAATATGAACGGTGTGCCTGGCTCAGGGGAGCCCGCCGGGAGGCCGCAACCGCCGACTCTTCTGCGTTGCTGTACGCTCGCGCCGGTCCCGCGATTTCCGAAATCTCCCGCGGAGGCAGGCAAGGGGGTCCGCGGCTTCCCTCGAGCGTTGGCACGATCGATGCACATGACCAAGAACGCGCTCCGTTGAAATGACGGCGGATTGCGCTTGCAAACATGCGTTACAAGACTCCAGGGGGCGTAATGACCATTAAGCGATGCTGTATCGGACTGCTCTGGGTGGCGCTCGGACTCGCGGGGCCGGCCTCGCTCCTCTGGGCGGCGGATACCGCCACTGGTCCGACGGACCAGGGACAGACGGCTTCCGACCCGCCTCAACTGCAGCAGCTGCAAACCGTCGTGGTGACGGGCAGCCTGATTCGCGGGTCGAACCTGGTCAGCGTCAGCCCGATACAGACGGTCTCGAGCGAGGACATCCGGGCCCAGGGCGCGACCAATATCGAAGATGTGCTGAACGCTTTGCCGCAGGTGTATACGGCCCAGACCGACACCACGTCGAACAACGGGACGGGCGTCGCCAATCTCAACTTGCGCGGCCTGGGGCCCAGCCGGACTCTGGTCCTGCTCGACGGTCTGCATCTTGGCCCTGGCGATCCTCAAAACCAGTTCGGCTCGGCCGCGGACGTCAATTTCATTCCGGCCGCACTCGTGAGCAGTGTCAACGTACTGACCGGGGGTGCCTCCACGACATACGGCTCGGACGCGGTCGCCGGCGTGGTGAATTTCCACTTGGATCAAAATTTCAACGGCATTGAGATCACCGAGACCGGCGGAATTTATCAACACACGCAGAGCGCCTCGGTCAACAGCATGCTCGCCTCCGCGAACCAGCTGGTCAACCCCACAGTTCCCGGGAGCCAATTGGACGGGGGCACGACTGACACGACGCTGATCATGGGGCACGGCTTCGACGACGGCCGCGCCCACATCACGATGTACGTGGACTACCGCCAGACGGCCGCGGTACTGAACGGGACCCGGAATTTTCTGGCTTGCGAGACACGTCTGAACAGTGCCGCGACCGCCCTCGGCTGCGGCGGCAGCTCGAGCGGCGCCTTCGGGAGCTTTAAAACGAACGGCGGCAAGAAGCTCATGCTGAATCCGGACGGTACGCCGACTTTCGTGAAGGCCAGCAAGACTGCAAACTTCAATACATCCAATCAGAACTATCTGCAGCGGCCCGACCAGCGCGTGCTGGGGGGCGTGTACGGCCATGACGAGCTCAACGATTGGGTGGACCTATATTCCTCGGTGATGTTCATGTCCGATGAAACGTCAGCCCAGCAGGCGTCGGGCGGGCTGCTCGCGGCCCATGGACCGAACGGGCTGCTGCAGGTTCCCTGCAACAATCCGTTCCTGTCGGCCGCCGAGGAGCCTTCGATCTGCCAGGACGCGGCGGGTAACCCCCTGCCGGTCTACCAGGCGAATGGTCAGCCGAATGTCGCCACCATCGAGTTCCCGGGCCTACGCGACTATAACTATCCGCGGTTCGCCCAAATACACCACAGCGATTACTATGGCGTGTTGGGTGTGCGCGGGAACATCGGTCGGAGCAACTGGACGTACGACGTCGGGGGAACGTACTGGAAGTCGGCGTTGACTTGGAATTTGAAGAACGACGTCTCTTTCAACAGCATACAGGACGCGATAGGGTCAGCGGCATATCCGACGCCGTGCACGGCGCCGGAGAATGTTGGCTGCATGCCGCTCAACATCTTCCAGTACTTCGGTCCCAATCAGGTCGAGCCGGCCTCATCGGGCGACATCAACAATCCCGCGGTATTCGCCGGTATCACGCAGCCGGGTCTCGAGCAGGGAGACACGAGCGAGTCGAATGTGCAGGCGAAAGTGTCCGGAAACTTCGGCCAGTGGGGCATCGCGAGCCCCTTGGCCAACCAGCCGGTGTCGGCAGGGTTCGGCGTCAGCGAGCGCAAGGATCTGATGTCTTTGACGCCGAGCGCAGTGATGCAGGAAAGCGATCTCGTGGGAACGGGTCAGTCCTTCCCACCGGTGTCGGGCTCTGAGAGCGTGCTCGAGGAATATGCCGAGTTCTGGATTCCCCTGATTGACGGCAAGCCTTTCGTGCATGCGCTGGACCTCGATGTGGCGGGACGCCATTCGAGCTATTCGATCAGCGGCGACCACCCCGGCTTCTCGGCCAACACCTTCAAGCTGGGCCTCGTTTATGCGCCGAGCACGGATGTCCGCTTCCGCGGAAGCTTCAACCGGGCCGTACGGGCGCCGAACGCGTTCGAGCTGTTCTACCCCGTGGCGTTGAGCACCGCGGAAGGCCTCACCGACCCGTGCTCTGGCGCCTCGCCGGCGGCGAGTCTCGCCGCCTGTGAGACGACTGGAGTGACCCCTGCCGAATATGGGACGATCGAGCAGTGCCCCTCCGAGCATTGCTCGATCGATTCTGGCGGCAATACGGCGCTGCGGCCGGAGACGGCGAGCACCTACACGGTCGGCTTCGAATTCACGCCGGACTTCCTGCCCGGATTCAAGGCTTCCATCGATTACTGGGACATCAAGGTCGACAACTACATCACTACCGTATCGGCGGCATCGATTCTCAATGGCTGCCTGACCGCGGGCAAGGCGAACCTATGCGGCCTCGTCCATCGCGGTCTGGGCGGCATCATCTTCGGCACCACCGGCTATCTATCGGAGGCAAATACCAACATCGGCTTCCTGAAAAATCGCGGCGTCGATGTGCAGTTCGACTATCGCTATGACATGGGGAAGATGGGCGGGTTGCTCTTCGATTTCACCGGCACGGATATGCTCGAGCAGACCGTTTCGTCGCCGCAGGATACGTACAATTGCGTGGGCCTGTACGGCCCGACCTGCAGCGCGGGCGCGACCAATGGACCGAACTTCTCCTGGCGCCACAATGCTCGCCTGACCTGGCTGACGCCATGGGATCATCTCGGCTTGTCGGCTCGCTGGCGCTACCTGTCCTCGGTGCGGCTCGACAGCAACCAGGCGTCGCAGTCGGCACTGTACAGCGGAAGTTATGATGCGTACGATGCCGTGATTCCGGCCTTCAGCTACCTGGATCTTTCGGCGACCTGGCACGAGGGAAAGCACCTGACTCTGATCGGCGGCGTCAACAACGTCATGGACAGGGACCCGCCGCTGCTGGCTCATAGCGTCGTTTACGATAACTTCGGCGGCGGCAATGTGAATCTCTACACGACCTACGACACCTTGGGCCGCGAGTTCTTCCTGACCTTGACCGCGAAGTTCTGAGGCTGAGCCATGAACATGAGCATGAGAGGCGTTGCGCATTGCGGACGACAGATGGCATGGCTCGCGGCAGTGGCGATGGCGCTGTCGGCCGTGACCATCCCTGCCGCGTACTCGCAGAACATCGTGGATGAGTGGTCGAAGGTGCAGGCGCCGGCACCTCCGGCATTGAAGGCGGTGCGCATCGACCCCGCCTCGAGTGCGCTCATCGTGATGGACATCAGCGTCAGGACCTGCTCGCACGGCAAACGTCCGCGGTGTA
>DASYGA010000218.1:0-10892 GCA_036000265.1 Steroidobacteraceae bacterium
GTACTTCGGCCGGCTTTCAGGCTTGTAAAGATTCACGGCCATGTAGCCCGCGACGCTGCCGTCCCCAGCCGGCGGCACCGAATACGCCGGATAAGTGTCGGGTGCGAGCGATGCGGGGATTGGGCGGATGCCGTACGGGACGCGCGGCAGTATCCGCACCGGAAACTCCGTCACGAGCAGCGGGTCCACGCGCTTGGCGGCATTGCGGTAGGCCTCGAGCAACCGCTGCGGGTCCTTGTAGTAGAAGCGCGGATCGGTGCGCAGGTAGTGCACGAAGTCCTTGTAGCTGCCCTTGAAGCCCACCTCCTTGAAGACCTGCTCCATCTGCGCGTGGATCTGCGCGACCTGAGCCAGGCCCATGGCATGGATCTGCTGCGGCGTCAGATTCGTGGTGGTGTACTGGCGCACCTGAAAAGCGTAATAGGCCTTGCCGTTGGGCAGCGCCTGCGCCGCGATGCTGGTGCGGCAGTGCGGCAGGTAAACCTGATCGAAATACTGCTCGAGCTCCCGGTATGCCGGCGTGACGTCCGCGGCGATCGCCGCCTTGGCCGCGGCGCGCAGCCGCGCCTGCTCGCCGGCGGGAATGATCTGCGGCATCTGCTCGAAGGGCTCGTACAGCGGGCTGTGCACCGGATCGGCCACGACATAGGCGGCAATCTGGTGCGGCACCCGCTTCATCACCACCTGCGGCTCGGTCATGCCCTCGGCGACTCCCTGCCGCAGCAAGCCGATGGTCTCATCCATGTAGGGCTTGAAGGTCTGCAGCCGGTGGAGGAAGTTGCGATAGTCCGCCGCGTTCTGGAACCGCAGCGTATGGGTGAGAGTCTGCAAGGTCTGGATGCCGTCCAGCTCGTTCATCGGCATCAGATAGCCCTTCAGCTCGTAGTCCTCCACCCGCATTCCATAGCGGTACTTGAAGAGGTCGTAGCTGATCAGGTCCTCGCCCGTGAGCGCGCCGCGATCGATGGCCGCGAGGTCCTGCAGTGCCTGGATCTCTTCCTGGTGCTCGCGGGCGAGAGTCGCGAGACTCACGTCCGGCCAAAAGCCATCGTACTGATGGAAGCCGTCCGCGGAGGCCTCGAGCGGGTCCTCGCGCATCTCCCGCAGCCATTCGGCCTTCATCAGGTCGTGCAGGGCGGCAGCCGCCGGGCTCGCGGGTGCCGTATTGGAAGACCCGCCGGTGGCAGCGGTCGGCGCCGCAGCACGACTCACAGCACTGGCGGCCAGGAGGACGACAACCAAAGGCAGGGCGTGCGCGACTCGGACCATGGCCGAACTCCATCGATCTGCCGCCACTCGCGGCATGCAGTCCATGAAGCTACCACGAAGCGGCCACGGCGCCGCGACCCCTGTCGCTCGTCCGTCTCGGCTGGCCGCGCGCTAGGCGCGCGTCTTCTCCGGCAGGGCCACGCTGAGCTCGAGGACCTCGTGGCCCTCCTCCTGCCCGAGGTTGATCTGGACCGCGTCCGGGTCGACGTTGACGTACTTGTGGATCACCTGGAGGATTTCCCGGCGCAGCAGCGGCAGGTAATCGGGGCTGCCGCGCGCGCTGCGCTCCTGCGCGACGATGATGCGCAGCCTCTCCTTGGCGACACTGGCCGAGGAGGGCGCGCGGCGAAACAGAGCTAGCAGCCCCACGTCAGCCTCCGAACATCCGGGCGAAGAAGCCTCTCTTGGGCTCCTCCAGGAATCGCAGCGGCAGGGTTTCGCCGAGCAGGCGCGCCACAGCATCATCGTAGGCGAGTGAGGCGTCGCTCTCCTCGTTGAGAATCACCGGAACTCCGGCATTCGAGGCCGCCAGGACGTCCGGGGACTCCGGCACCACGCCTATGACATCGAGGCCCAGGATCTCCTTCACGTCATCCACGCTCATCATCTCTCCGCTCGCGACCCGCCTCGGGTTGTATCGCGTCAGCAGGAGATGTTCCTTCACGCCGCCGTTGCCCTGCTCCGCGCGCTGCGTCTTGCTGGCGAGCAGCCCCAGTATGCGGTCGGAATCGCGCACCGAGGAGACCTCCGGATTGACGACCACCACCGCGCGATCGGCGTAATACATCGCGAGGTGCGCACCCTTCTCGATGCCGGCCGGAGAGTCGCAGACGATGTAATCGAAGCCATCGGCAATCAGCTGATCGAGCACTTGCCTGACGCCCTCAGCGGTCAGCGCATCCTTGTCACGCGTCTGCGAGGCCGCGAGCACGTGCAGGGTGTCGAGCCGCTTGTCCTTGATGAGCGCTTGCTTGAGCGTGCAGTCGCCCTGGATGACGTTCACGAAGTCGTACACCACCCGCCGCTCGCAGCCCATGATGAGGTCGAGATTGCGCAGCCCGATGTCGAAGTCGATCACCGCCACGCGCTTGCCGCGGCGGGCGAGCCCGCATGCCACACTGGCCGAGGTGGTCGTCTTGCCGACGCCGCCCTTTCCCGAAGTCACCACGATGATCTCAGTCAAATCGGTCTCCGAATTGATACTGGGCGATTTTCAGCCCAAGGGCGCGAAACGCAAATCGTCGCCATCCAGCCACGCCTGCACCGGTTTGCCGGCGAGCTCCGGCGGCAGATCCTCGAATACCCGGAACACGCCGGCGACGGACACCAGCTCGGCGCGGAATTCCTGGCAGAAGACCCGCGCGGTGGTCTCCCCGCGCGCTCCGGCCACGGCACGTCCTCGCAGCGAGCCATAGACGTGCACGCATCCGTCCGCGATCACTTCCGCACCCGCGCCGACGGTCGCCGTCACTACCAGATCGCGATTGCGCGCGTAGAGACGCTGTCCCGAGCGCACCGGCAGATGTTGCATCAACGCCGGAAGGCCCGGCTCGGCGCGCTCCGCCGGCTGCACGACCGGCACTGCCGTCTGTGCCTGCGGGCGAAAGGGCGCGAGCACGGGCAGCTCCAGCACCGCCGATAGCGACTCCACCGCGGCGGACTCGCTGACCAGTCCCACCGGCAGCATGCCAGCCCGCCGCACGGCGTCCATTACCGCGCGCATCTCCTCGACCTGCGGCTCCCTGCCGAGCACGGTCAGATCCAGACACACGCCGGTGCGCTTGAAGAAGAGCGGCGCGCTGGCTACACGGCCGGTCAGCTCGTCGAGAATCGCGCCCGGATCGGTCGAGCGGATGCGCACCTGGATCAGGCCCACCTGGCCGAAACGAACATCGATGGCCGGCGCTGCTGCGGCGGCTTCCACAGGCTTCGTCATCATGAGTATTGACGATCCGTCAGAACGCTTGGCTTCATCTGTACTGCCCCCGCATCCGGCAAAGCCGCGCCATTCCCAGCGGCCTTCCGTCGACGACGGCAGGTCTCAGGGAGTTCCGCTTCCTCGCGCTCGTATGCAATGCGGGATGGACGCGCAGTGTACCGGCTTAATTTCGCCGCCGCACGCCGGGATTCCCTCGCCGGCTGCCTCTGACAGCCTGCGCTTCCAGAGGATTCTCCGGCCAGTAGTGCTTCGGATACCGGCCGCGCAAATCCTTGCGAACCTCCGCGTATGCGCCTCGCCAGAAACTCGCCAGGTCGCGCGTCACCTGCACTGGCCGCTGCGCCGGCGACAGCAGCTTGAACGTGATGGGCACCCGACCGCCACCTATCCGCGGCGTTGCCAGCAGGCCGAAGACCTCCTGCAGGCGCACAGCGACCGCGGGCGCGCTCTCGTCGAGGTAGTCGATGCGCACCTGCGAGCCGCTCGGAACGGCGAGCTGGCCTGGCGCCAAGCCGTCGAGCTCGCGCCGCTCATCCCAACTCAGCCGGCCCAGCAGCGCTTCATGCAAGGGAATGCGTGCGAGATGCTCGCGCCGCGTGACTCCGTCGAGCCACGGCGCGAGCCAGTCAGCAACCGATGCGGCAAGCGCCGCGTCCGACAGGTCCGGCCACCGCTCGAAGCCGCCCAATCCCCGCACGAATGCCACTCTCGCCTGCAGATCGCGCGTCTCGCGGCTCCAGGGGAGCGCATCGATGCCGAGCTGGCAGATGCCCGCCAGCATGGCGGCACGCGCCGCCTCCCGCGGCACCTCGGGCAGGGCGCTCTCCTCCAGCACGAGGCCGTCCAGCCGCAGCACACGCCGCGCGAGTACCGCCTGTTCGCGTGCATTCCACTCGACCAGATCGGCGCGCTGCAGCCGCGGCGCCATCAGCTCCTCGATATCGCTGCGGCTGAGCGGCGCGGCCAGCCGGATGCTGGCGTCCCGCTCGCGATCGTCGAGATCCACTGCCACGATGAGCTCCTGGCGCGCGAGACCCTGCGGCTGTGCGAAATGCGCGCCGCGGCCATTGGTCAGGGTGAAGCGTCCTTGTCCGCCGGCGCGCTGTCGTCCGATGCGATCCGGAAAGGCGAGCGCGAGCAGACCTCCGACTGAGCCGCCGCTCGCCGCACCTCCTCTCGCCGCAGGGCCCGCCGTGACAGCACCCCTCGCTGCGCCGTCCCGCGCATTGGCTTTCGCATCGAGCTGCCGCAGGAGCTCCCGCACGGTGCGCCGGGCTCTCTGCAATGCTCCGCGATCGACGCCGCCCGACTCGCCCTCGCCGCGCAGCGCCTCGATCCGCCCGCGAATGTCGGCATCCCGGGCAGCCTCGCTCCCGCGCAACAGATCGCGGTCCGACAGCAGCGCCGCCAGATCCGCGGCGAGCGGCAGGGACCCAGTCTCTCTCGCTCGCAGCAGCATGTGCGCAAGCCGCGGATGTACGCCGAGGCGCGCCATCTCGCGGCCATGGGGTGTGATCCGCCCGCCGGCATCCAGCGCGCCGAGACGCTCGAGCAGGTCGCGTGCGCTCGCCAGCATCGCCGCGGGTGGCGGATCGAGCCATCTGAGCGCAGCCGCAGCGCGCACTCCCCAGCTCGCGAGCTCCAGGGCGAGCGGCGTGAGATCGGCCTCGACGATCTCCGCGCGACTGAACGGCGCCAGGCTGCGTTGCGCGCCTTCGCTCCAGGCGCGGTAACACACGCCCGGCTCCACCCGCCCCGCTCTTCCCTGTCTCTGCTCCGCCGAAGCGCGCGAGATGCGTTCCGTCTCGAGACGGCTCATGCCGGTTGCCGGATCGAAGCGCAGGCGGCGGACGAGCCCCGAATCCACGACCACCCGCACTCCGGGAATCGTGAGGCTGGTCTCCGCGATGTTGGTTGCGAGCACGACGCGGCGCGATCCCGCCGCGGCGGGCATCAGCGCCGATTCCTGCTCCGCGCTCGACAGCTCCCCGTAGAGCGGCAGGATCCGCACCAGCCCGGCGGTCCCCGCAGACACCGGTGGCGATCCCTCGAGCAGCGCGCGCACGCGATGAATCTCCCGTGCGCCCGGCAGAAAAACCAGGATGTCACCGCTCTCCTCTTGCAGTGCCCGCCGGACGATTTTCGCCGTGAGGGCTTCCGGGCCGTCGTGCATCCCCCGTCCCATCGCGCCATCCGGCAGCGGCGGTGCTCCTTGCCCGGCGTAGCGTGTCGTCACCGGGAAAGATCTGCCATGGGCGCTGACCACAGGCGCGTCGCCCAGCAGCCGCGACACGGCTGCGCCCTCGAGCGTCGCCGACATGACGAGGATCTTCAGGTCCGGTGTCAGGTTCTCACGCGCATCCAGCGTGAGAGCCAGTCCGAGATCCGCTTGCAGGCTCCTCTCGTGGTACTCGTCGAACAACACCGCCGCGACGCCCTCGAGCGCCGGGTCGGTCTGCAGCATCCGTGTCAACACTCCTTCGGTCACGACTTCGATGCGCGTATTTCGCGACACCCTCGTATCGAGACGCATGCGGTATCCGACGGTGCCCCCGACCGCCTCTCGCAACGTTTGCGCCATCCGCAGCGCCACGGCGCGGGCAGCCAGCCGCCGCGGCTCCAGCATCAGGATGCGCTTGCCCGCCGCCCAAGGCTCATCGAGCAGTGCCAAGGGGACGACCGTGCTCTTCCCCGCTCCGGGAGGAGCCATGAGCACGGCCGACGAATGCCCGCGAAGCTCCCGCAGCAGCTCCGGCAGCGCCTCGTCTATCGGTAATCCAGAGTTCGAAACAGAGCGCATCGCAAATCGACGCACCGATTCACGAGCGCCAGATGCCGCAAGCGAATACCACCCAACCCGCAATCAACGCCAAGCCGCCGACCGGCGTCACTGCTCCAATCATTCGCGGCGCACCCAGCGTCAGGGCGTACAGGCTGCCGCAGAACAAGATGATCCCGACGACGATCAACAGCGCCGCCGCGCGCAGTGCCTCGCCGTCAATAGCCTTCATCGCCAGACCCATGCCGAGCAGACCCAGCGAGTGATAGAACTGGTAGCGCACTGCCGTGTCGTACACGTCCAGTCGCTGCGCCGGCCAGTGACTCTTCAAGGTGTGGGCTCCCAGCGCGCCCGCGAGGGTGGCGAGGGCCAGCAGCACGCCGGCGGCGGCGAGCACCCGGCGCGCGGTGAGGGCCGTCATCACGCCTGGCAGCGGGAAGCCGGCTAGCCGGTCCGCTCCGGCCCCAGCGCGCCCATCAGCGGCCGGATCAGATCCAGGGGCAAGGGGAAGATGATGAGCGAGGACTTGTCGTGCGAGATGTCGGCCAGAGTCTGCAGATAGCGCAGCTGCAGCGAGCTCGGCTGCTGCGCCAGTGCCTGGGCCGCCTCGACCAGCGTCTGCGCGGCCTGCTTCTCGCCCTCGGCGTTGATCACCTTCGCGCGCCGGTTGCGCTCGGCCTCCGCCTGTCTCGCCATGGCGCGAATCATGGTCTCATCGAGATCGACGTCCTTGAGCTCCACGTTCGCGACCTTGATGCCCCAGGCCTCGGTCGCCGTGTCGAGAATCCGCTGGATGTCGGAATTCAGCTTGTCCCGCTGGGAGAGCAGATCATCCATCTCATGCTGACCCAGCACCGAGCGCAGCGTCGTCTGCGCCACCTGGCTCGTGGCCTCCCAGGCGTTCGCCACCTGGATTATCGCCCGGCCGGCATCGACGACGCGGAAGTAGACCACCGCATTCACCTTGACGGAGACGTTGTCGCGGGTGATGACATCCTGCTTCGGCACGTTGAGCACGATGACCCGCAGGTCCACCTTGCTCATCCTCTGGATGACCGGCCAGAGCAGGATGACTCCCGGGCCGCGAATGCCGGTGAACCGTCCGAGGGTGAACATCACCGCTCGCTCGTACTCGTTCAGCACCCTGATGGAGCTGAACACCAGCAAGGCGATGATCACGATGATGACGACCGCAGAATAGGGCATGAGCATCTCCGGGCGAAGCCGGCCGTTTAGTGCAGCGGCTCAACCCACAATGTTAGACCTTCGACCTTCAGGACGCGCGCCGCCTGACCGGCCTGGAGGGGCGCGGTGCTGACGGCATTCCACAGCTCCCCGCCGTAACGCACCCGTCCCCGCAGAGTGAGATCCTCCGCGGCCTCCACCATCGCGCCCAGCATCGCCTGAGTGCCCGTGACGACGGGGCTGCGAGTCGCCCGGGTGGCAAGATACACGATCCCCAGGATCACGAGTCCCCCGACGGTGGCGAGGCCCCCGATGAGCGGCAAGGCCACGTGCAGGCCGGAGCTCCCGGAGAAGAGGATGAGCGAGCCTATGATGAAGCCGATGAGCCCGCCGATGCCGAGCGAGCCGTACGCCGGAAAGAAGAATTCCGCGGCCATCATGCCGGCGCCGATGACGAGCAGCGCGAGCCCCGCAAAATTGGTCGGCAGCAGCTGAAAGGCGAAGAGTGCTACCAGCAGCGAGATGACGCCGACCACGCCGGGCAACACCCCGCCCGGATGATAGCCCTCGAAGATCAGGCCCCAGATGCCGATCAGCAGCAGCCCATAAGCGATCTCGGGATTGGTGATGACGGCCAGCAACCGCGTGCGCCAGTCGGGGTGCAGCCACACGACTCCCACTCCACGGGTATCCAGACGCACGCTGCGATCGCCTATGCGCGTCTCGCGGCCGTTCAACTGGCTCAGCAGACTGGCCATGTCAGGCGCGATGAAATCGATGACGTGCTGCTGCAGCGCCTGGGTGGCGGGCAGGCTCGCCGCGCCGCGCACGGCTTGTTCCGCCCAGTCGGCATTGCGGCCACGGAGCTGCGCCAGCCCGCGGATGTAGGCGATGGAGTCGTTCAGGACCTTGCGCTGCTCGGCACTCATCTGCGGTACTGGCTCCGAGACGGCGGCAGGCTGCTTGGCGGACTTGCTTGGCACGCGCGGCGCGGAGGGATTGTCCGCCGGCGGCGCGGGCTCCGAGCCGCCGATCGATACCGGCGTGGCGGCGCCGAGATTGGTCGCGGGCGCCATGGCCGCGAAGTGGCAGGCGTAAAGGATGTAGGTGCCGGCGCTGGCAGCCCGGGCGCCGGGCGGGGCGACATAGGCCACAACCGGCACGGGTGAGGCGAGAATGGCGCTGATGATCTCGCGCATGGAGCTCGCGAGGCCGCCTGGCGTGTCGATCTCCAGGATGACGAACGGGCTGCTGCGCTGCTGCGCGGCCGCGAGCCCTTGCTCGATGTAGAGCGCCGTCGCGGGCCCGATCGCGCCGCGGACCTCGAGCCCGAGCGCCGCGGTGCGAGCGGGTGCCGGGGGTGGCGCCGCGGCAGTCGCCCCCGCCGATGCCACGGCAAGCAGGGTCGTCGTCGCGAGAACCGCAGCGGCGCGGACGAGGAGCAATGCCAGCCTCATCGGTTCAGCACACCGTCTAGGGGCGCTCTGCAAGAGGATGGATCCCACGACCGTCATTCTACGCGCCCCCAGCTCAGCGCGTCCCTCGCTAAAGGGCGCGCACGATTCACAGGCGCAGCAGCCTTCGCGGTCACCTCAGGGAATCGCCTCGGTAGATCGACCAGCGTGCGGGACGGGCATCGCCGCGCTGAGTGCCACGCGGCGCGCGTCGGCCGCGGTGTCAGATCGCGGCGGCGGGTGGCTGATAGCGAACTGGCGCTCGCGGCGGTCTGGCGTGATGACGGGCAAGCCGGCGGCCGCGCGGGTCATTGACGAGGTGCAGGACGCGTGCGAAGAACCCTCCTTGCGGATCGGCGCGCCCGATGTAGATGAGGCCGGAATGGGCCAGATCCCGCGCGAACATGTCCATCACCCGCGCACGCGTGCTCACGTCGATCGAGTCGAGCGCCTCATCAATCAGCACCCAGCGCGGCGCGTGCAGCAGCAGGCGGGCGAAGGCGACCGCCTGCTGCTCGTCCTCGTTCAATTCGTGATCCCAGCGGCGGACCTCATCCAGGGACGGTGCGAGGCGATCCAGCCCGAGCCTGCGCAGTGCCTGCGCATAGTCGTGCTGCTCGAAGCGGCTGACGGCCGAAGGGTAGGCCAGCACCTCCTTCAGCGTGCCGGCCGGCAGGTAGGGGGTGCGCGCCATGCAGTAGAGATCCTCTCCTGCAGGATGCACGATGCGCCCGCCGCCCCACGGCCAGAGCCCTGCGAGCGCGCGGAAGAGCAGGGTCTTGCCCGCACCGGGCTCCCCTATGACGAGCACGCGCTCGCCGGGAGCGATCTCTATGCGCCCGCCCTCGAGGCGGGTGCAGCCTGAGGGCGAGGCGATCTCCAGGTGATCGATCACGAGCGTTTCCGCCTCGCCCTTGGCGGCGGGCTGGCGGTCGCGAAGCTCGATGCGGCTTTCCTTGCGGTGCAGCACTTCCGCGGTGATCAGCGCGCGCCGGAACATCGCCACCCGCAGCAGCGTCGCGCGCCATTCGGCGATGGTGCTGAAGTTGTCCACGAACCATCGCAGCGAGGACTGCAGCTGGGTGAAGGCGGCCGCGGCCATCATCAGGCCTCCGAAGGAAAGATTGCCCGCGAAATAAAGCGGCGCCGCGACCAGGATCGGTGCGACCAGCGTGACCCATCCATATCCGGCGGTCACCCAGGTGAGCCGCGTCAGTCCGGTCACCAGGCGGCGCATGGCGTTGAGCACCGCCGCCAGATCGACCTCGATACGCCGCGCTTCATCGGCCTCGCCGCCCGCCAGGGTGATCGCGTCGATGTGCTCGTTGACGCGAACCAGCGTGTAGCGCAAGTCGGCTTCCCGCGCGTACCGGCTGGCGTTGTCCGGAATGAGTCTGCGGCCGGTCCAGTAGGTGAGGAGCGATGCCGAAAGCGCGTAGACCACCGCAGCCCACACCATGTAGCCGGGGAGAGCCAGTGTGAAGCCGCCTATCCTCAGGGTGAATCCGCGGGAGATCGACCACAGCACGCCGACGAAGCTCACGAGAAGGGCCGATGCCTGCACCAGCCCGAGCGCGAGCTCGCTCGAGAGCTCGGTCAGATGGAGAGTATCCTCATGCATGCGCTGATCGGGATTCACCCCGATCGGTCCGGCGCTCGCCAGTTGGAAGGCGCGGCGTGGCTGCATCCATCCCTCCACCAGGTCGTGCACCAATCCTGCGCGCAACTTGAGTTTCAACATTTCCCCGAGCCAGCGCTGCCCGACGTTCAGAAGCAGGAGCGCGCCTGCGATGACGGCGAACACGAGAAGCTGCATCGCGAAGCCGCGCAGGTTGCGCCGCGACAGCGCATCGTAGAACGGCTGGTTCCAGCGATTGAGGCGCACCTGGCCATATGCGGTCGCCACGATGACGGCGATCGCGGCGCCCATGAGCCCGATGATCGCGCCGCGGGCGGGGGACGACCACAGCGCGCGGATCATCATGTCGAGCTGCGAGAACAGGCTCGCTTCCGTCATGTGTCCGGCATCTGCGGCCGCCGTCACAGTGGGTCCCGAAGGTTCCGTCATGCTGAATGCTCCGCAATCGCGATCCGCAAAGATATCTCGTCCACGCGGACGTTGGCGCGGGGCCGGGCTCCTTTAAGATATGGGCATGACCGCCCGTGACTCCGCACTCGTTACTCTGCTGGCGCACCCGGACAGTCCGGGCAACAGCGTGCAACGCATTGCCGCCTGCGCCCGGCTCGTCGGCCGGGAGTCGCTTCG
>DASYGA010000274.1:0-6201 GCA_036000265.1 Steroidobacteraceae bacterium
CAGGATTTGTTGCTCCGTGCCAAAGCGGCCTCTCGCACTGCAGATACGGAACAAGCGATGCACGACACGCTTGATGTCATCGACGGGGCGCTGGCCCTGGATTCCAAATATGGTGATGCCATGACGGCCAAGGCCACCACGCTGACGAGACTCGGGTCGACCTTTGCTCACGGACAAGAGGATTGGGCCGCAATCAGCCGGGAAGCTGAACTGGCCGCCGGAAGAGCCGTTTCTCTGGCCCCCAGGTCTGCGGCCGCGCGCGTCGCGCTCGGATTAATCTATTTCAGCACATTCCGATTCGTATCAGCTCTCCAGCAATTCTCCCTGATTCGGACGTCGAGCGGGACCGGTGCCGTCGAGCTTTCGTCAATTGCTTGGTGCGTGGGGCAATTCCGGCGATTCGGACAAGCACTCACGCTCGCTGAGCAAGCCGTCGCACTCGACCCGCTGAACCCGCAAGTTCACCTTAGCAAGGCCAATGTACTCGATTGGATGCGGCGCTTGCCGGAAGCGCAAGACTCAGTGTCGGAAGCAATTCGCCTCAGTCCGGGATTGATGGAGGCGCACGGATTTCACGCATATCTGTTCGTCGAAGCGGGCAAACTGAGAGAGGCTCAACAGGAGGTCTCGGTCACGGCTCCCACCGGCGCAGCCCAATCCTTGGTTCTTCAAGCTCTGTTGGCTTACCGCTTCGGAGATCGTAACCGATCGAACCAGATCGTCGACAAAATCTTGCACTCTGAATCGGCGACTGCGTTTCACTACCAGCTCGCTGAAATCTACTGTCAACAAGGGCGTCAAAACGATGCGCTCGCCGAGCTCGAGCGCGCCTGGACCGCGCGAGATCCCGGCCTGACTGAAATACAAGTCGATTTTCTTCTTGAGCCCCTGCGCTCCCAGCCGCGCTTCCAGGCGATCTTGAAAAAGCTAAATTTTCCTGCCTAGCGCCCGTTTTGGGTCGAAAGCAGATGGGGTGGATGGCTCCCGCTCACGGCATCTGAGTGCCAAGCTGTGGACGCTGTCAGAGCAGCCACGTTCGAGGGGAGCCATCCACGCAAGACATTAGCAAAATGCAAAACTGGACTCGTTGACGTCGGGCTTGCACTCGCTTCAGTCTGCGGCGAGTGGTCGGGTGAATGGCTCCTCATAAACTCGTTCGCAGTACCAGGCTTCTTTGGCGCTGGTATGTGCACCGGAAGTTGCGCATGTCGGCGACCATCGCTCAGCGTCGTGTCGCCACCGCAATGGGAGCGATTCTGCTTTCGCTAGCAGCACTTGCCTTCGCGCGCTTTGCAGACGTCGCCCAGCTGATGTTTCGGCGTATCTTCGCGCAATATCCGCACCTACCGCTATTGTTGACGCCTGCCATCTTCGCAGCCGTTGCGTTCGCCACGAGGCGCTGGGCGAATGAGGCGCGTGGCTCCGGCATCCCGCAGATCATCGCCGCAGCGGAAAGTCCGGCGACCGCAGGAGCAATCCGCCTCGCGAACCTCAAGATTGCGATTTCCAAGCTCTTCCTCACGCTGCTGATGCTCCTTGGCGGTGCATCGGTCGGTCGCGAAGGTCCGACCGTGCAGGTGAGCGCTGCTGTGATGGTGTGGGTACATCGCCTTCTTCGTGTTCCGATTACCGCGGGAGTTCTGATAGCAGGCGGGGCAGCAGGCGTCGCTGCCGCTTTCAACACGCCGCTCGCGGGCGTTGCCTTCGCAATCGAAGAACTTGCGGCAGCCTATGAGCAACGCGTTGCCCTGCTCGTGATGGCCGCCGTGATGATCTCCGGCCTCACGATGATCGGCATCGCTGGAGATTATGTTTATTTCGGGGTCCTTCGGAGCTCGATTGGTCTACGCCAAACGCTGGTCCTCGCGCCCGTCGTTGGAATTGTCGGCGGTATCTCGGGCGGTGTCTTTTCGCGGGTAGTCCTTCACTTCAGCAACGCGAAAAGCGGTTGGGCCTGGGGTTTGAAGCGCCGTCCCGTTTTGTTCGCTGCTGGTTGCGGTCTGATCGTCGCTGTCGCCGGAATTGTATCCGGCGGCGCCACGTGGGGCACCGGTTATGTCCCGGCTCGTGCACTGATCGAGGGTGGCCAACTTAGCATCTGGTTTGGTCCGGCCAAATTCGTGGCCTCCATTTTCACGACACTGAGTGGCACGCCTGGGGGAATATTCTCGCCGTCGCTCGCCGTCGGGGCGGGCGTCGGAAATGCGTTGGCGGGACTGTTCCCCCGCTCCCCGACCTCAGCGATCGCGCTGCTCGGGATGGCGGCTTATTTCGTCGGGGTGGTTCGCGCCCCGCTGACGGCCGTGATTATTCTCATGGAAACAACGGCAAGCCGGAGCATGATCCTACCGCTCTTCGCGACCGCTTTGATTGCCGACGCAACGAGCGCTCTAATCTGTCCGGAGCGAATCTATCACGGGCTGTCGAGGGCGTTCGTTTCCGAAGAGCCATCAAACGGGCTGCCACCGGGCCCCAGCTCATGATCATAGAGCACCGCACTGACCATCACGACGAAGAGGACGAGCACCACGAACGAGCCGAGCCCAACGGCGAGCGCCCGGTTCGAGCGACTGAGATTGGCCGCGCGTGCGGCCGCATGGGCTTCTGCTGTGCCGAGGCGCTTCCGCCTCTCTTCCGCGCGCTCTTCCTCGCTTCCCCAGCGGTGGAGAATAAGGATCGCGGAAAGCGCGAACATCATGCAGCCGGGGATCCACATGGTGAGGCCGCCGACCTGCTCGTCGGTAACCGCGTCGAGGCCGAACATTCGACCCATCACGTCATAGGCGTGATATAGCGGTGCAGCCTTGAAGGTGAGGAAGGCACCCAGGAGAATATTCCCCATCGCCGCGCACCAGAACATGACGAGGCGGGTGCCGAGCCGCGGGCCAGTCGGGGCGGAACGCGGATCGAAAATCACCGAGAAAAAGAACAGGCCAGTCACGAGCAGGCTGACGTGCCAGCCATAGTGGATCGCTTCGTTGAGGATGGCGACGTCGTGCCAGCGGGGGATCATCCAGAACCAGCTCACTCCGACGAACAGGACAGTGGCCACCACCGGCTGGGAGAAGAAGCCGAACACGCTTCGAACTGGCGGGCTCGAGACGAGTGGACCGAATGCACCGCGGCGAAGCCAACCGGGCATTCCGCGCATCAGCGCCGCCTGAGGTTGCGCCAGCAGGAGAAGCATCGGGCCGATGCTCCGAAGCAGCATGTGCTCGACTTGGTGAATGACGAAGACATGATCGGCAAGCGGCTCGATCGGCGAGAGCAAGGCGAGGGCGAGCGCCGCAAGCCCCGCGAAGAAGAGGGCGTGGCGCCACCAGCGGGCCTGCGCGCCGCGCCTGACCCCAGCAACGTAAAGCGCGGCGGCAATCACCAGCCCTGCGACAATCTCCGGCTCGAATTGCCACATGGCCATTATCGGCTCGCCCGCCTGTAGTTCGTCGCCGTGCGCGAGGACGCTTGCTGGGGCTGCGAGGAACAGAGGTGCGCCAAGCAGGGCTAAGGGATGTTTGGACATTGAATTCGGGCTCGACGAAGAGAGCTAAGTTAAATGCAATTGCGCTCGAGCCGACGGCTCTGCACGATGTCTGCGGGATCGTCGGGCAAGTTTATGTCGTCCTTGAGCCAAGACAGCGCCAGCCGGTTAGCTCCTGGCACATCCAGGAGACTTTTAATTGCCGCCGGGCTGCCGCGTGCACGAGCCAGCTCACCCGCCAGCACATAGGCCCCAATGATCCTGAGCCCACATCCCTCGCCGGCAAGAAAGGGAAGGCGCCCAGGCTGCGCCGCCGGTGAGCGCGATTCGTCCCTCTCTCCAGCGCGGCAAGAGGATCTGGCTGACGCTGTCGAGATGGAGGTCGTTCGAGCGGTCAAGCGAGTCAAGCGTTTGGCCATTCCCAAGCAATTCCGGCAAAGCGGCTTCGCAGAAGCGCGCGCCTCCCCTCGTGGCCCTCGGGAGCGCGGAACTGAAGTCACGCCGGACACACAGGAACATCGTCCTGTATTTCACATGGAAATACAGGCGATCTGCGCCGCTAATAAGCACGTTCTTTGGTGGAACTGCCACGGCGACCGCGGTAGCGGGAATTACGAAGCGCCTTCAACAAGGTGGCGTCATTATTGAGGTTGCTCAATTTTAAACGCTCGAATTCGGAGTCTCCGCAATGAGTCCGAAAACGGACATTGGCCCAACTAGGCCCTCCTACGGTTTGTCCGTGCAATGGCGAAAATTATGATTCCGAACGCGGCCAGCCGGATCAGGAATATCGTCACTCTGTGCTCAGACTGCACGTTGGCCAAGGTGAACATTCCCTCTCCGAAACCCAGGAGGGCGAAAGCCAGCGCAAAGTATATGAAAAGTGAATCACCTGTCCGTCGCCAGTAGCGCAGGAAGAAGAGGCAGCAGACGAGAAAACCCGTGGCAACGGCGCCAGAGAGAAAATCATAGAGCGGCATCGTCATTCTTCCTCGACTTGCCAAACGAAACCCCAGATCAACGACGCCGCCGCCGCAAGGGAGAGGAGCAAGCGTGCCAGCCGCAGATCGACGTCCGGCCAGACGACAAGGTCCAGGACCAGGGCTAGGTTATTCGCAGCGAGAAACGAAAATGAAATCGAACTCCACAGAAGCAAGCTCGTGCCATTGCGCGA
Source organism: Steroidobacteraceae bacterium (assembly GCA_036000265.1). Classification (GTDB taxonomy): domain Bacteria; phylum Pseudomonadota; class Gammaproteobacteria; order Steroidobacterales; family Steroidobacteraceae; genus 13-2-20CM-66-19. The sequence continues at coordinate 4,653 of DASYGA010000274.1, forward strand.
ATAGCTTCGAGCGAGCATCCACGCGCAGGCTGCGCTCGTAAGGAAGCACAGCAGGTAAATGATCGCCGCGAACAATTCAGTCATCCGTATTCCTTCGAAGCTTGAATGCTTCTGCGAAGGCGGATGCGCTACTCGCGTTGGCTAGGACGATCGCACGTCGCACCAAGTTGGGTCGGGTGCGATAAAGCTGTTCCACCTGCTCAAGGCATTCTTCGATGTCGCTGCTAACCGGCGCGTATTGCGCCCCGCCCGCCTCGATCGATGCCAATCCTGCCGCAACCAGTGCATCCAGGGCTCTGCTGACGACAAGCTCACTTGCGCGCAAGGCCGCAACCATCTGTTCGCGAGTCCATGCTCTGGGCTCACGTTTCAGCGTGAGTAGCAGTTCCAAAGCCCAGACGGAGGGGAAGCTCGCCCTAATGAAGCGCAAGATGCTTTCATCCGATCTGTTCACGGGTTCGGTTTCGATCCGGTCCTCGGCACCCACACTCCTTAGTGAGCCACGCCCCGCAATGGCAACGGACTTCGGGCAGGTGGTTAATCTGATTCCACGCCAATCGAAGGTGAAGATGGGTCTAGGGTCAAAGACTTCTCGAACCTTCTGGCGAACGAACCTCGGCACGCCCTAGGCGCGGGGAATGACTAACCGCTCTCTAGTTGCGATTGGGATGCTGCTGCTCCTCGTCGCATGCCTGATTGCGATGCTCTCCTACCGGTTGGGACTGCCTTAAATCGTTTGACTTGTCGTCGCCCGATTCCTCATCGCATTACTGCCGATCACTCCGGATACCCCGCTGTCGCGTGAGCTCATCTTCAACTTCCTCTTGCCGCCGCCTGGTTTTCGAAGCCGCCCTCCAGCTGGATTGGCGGCTTTTCCGCGTCGAACTTCCACTGACCTTGATCCTTGCATTTTTTGGCGTTGCGGCGGCACTGGCTGCTCTTTCGGTCGTATCTCGGTTAGTAGCAGAATGATGCGAGAGATTGTCACTCGAGCCGTGCTGCCTTTCGCATGCGACAAGGTCTGGTCCGTGCTGACCGACTTTGGGGCTTACCGCGATTGGAATCCGCTCAACGTTGCCGCTGATGGAGCTGCCGCGAGCGGAGCTCGAGTGCGCATGACTTTCATCGATCCCGGCCATCCAGGCCGAACGATCACGCAATATGTCAAAGTCGTTGCCGCAGAGGCGCCAATCCGGCTGGAGTGGGTCGGTAGGGTACCGCTGCTGTTCCGTGGCGAGCATTACTTCGAGCTCAGCGGCAGCGGGCAAGTAACTGACATGCAGCACGGCGAGCGACTCTCCGGCCTTCTCCCTCTATTTTGGGGACGGAGGCGCATCGAACAGCAAAGGCTTGCCTACGAGGCGATGAACGATGCTCTCGTGAAGCGCTTGAAGTTTCTGCGCGAAGGCGCGTGCAATCCCTGATCGCACAAATATCGCATAATCGGTGAGCTTTTGGTCATGAAGCCGCAATCTGACGAACGGCGGCTTGCCCGGCCCGCGCACTGAACGCAGATCGTCAGTTATCAGCCAGACAGTCTGACGGCCAG
>DASYGA010000286.1:0-8132 GCA_036000265.1 Steroidobacteraceae bacterium
GCGAGCGCTCCGGCATCGCGGGATTGAAGCTCGGCTACAACCGCGTGCAGGGCTTCTTCATCGAGATATCGCGCAAGGATGCCGAGCGTGCTCCGAAGGATTACATCCGCCGGCAGACTGTCAAATCCGCGGAGCGTTTCATCACCGCGGAGCTGAAGAGCTTCGAGGATCGTGTCCTCGGGGCGCGCGAGCGCGCGCTCGCACGCGAGAAGGAGCTTTACGAGGCGATCCTGACACGGCTCACCGACTCGCTCGCACCAATGCAGGCCACTGCCGCTGCGCTCGCGGAGCTCGATGCGCTCGCGGCTCTCGCGGAGCGGGCGTGCATTCTGCAGTGGACTGCGCCGCAGCTCGTGGCCGATGCGCTCCTCGACATCGCGGGCGGCCGCCATCCGGTCGTCGAGCGCTTCGCCGCGACTCCGTTCGTGCCGAACGATCTGCGGCTGGACTCCGCCCGGCGCATGCTGGTCATCACCGGCCCCAACATGGGCGGCAAATCGACCTACATGCGCCAGGTGGCGCTCATCACGATCCTGGCGCACCTCGGCAGCTACGTGCCGGCCGATCGGGCGGTCATCGGTCCGGTCGATCGCATCTTCACCCGCATCGGCGCCGCCGACGACCTGGCGGGCGGCCGCTCCACGTTCATGGTGGAAATGACCGAGGCCGCCAACATCCTGCACAACGCGAGCGACCGCAGTCTCATCCTGATGGATGAGATCGGACGCGGCACCAGCACGTTCGACGGGCTATCGCTCGCGTGGGCGATAGCGCATCACCTCGCCACGCGAATCAGGTCATTCACGCTGTTTGCCACGCACTATTTCGAGCTGACCAGCCTGGCGAGCGAAGTGGAAGGTTGTGCGAACGTGCATCTGGATGCCACTGAGCACGGCGACGGCATCGTCTTCCTGCACGCTGTGAAGGAGGGCCCGGCGAGCCGCAGCTACGGACTGCAGGTGGCGCAGCTCGCGGGAGTCCCGCGTGATGTCATCGGCCAGGCGCGGCGTTACCTCGAAGCGCTGGAATCGCAGCGCGATCGGCCGGATGCCGCGGGCGGCGACGGTCGTCGAGCGACGCAAGTGCAGAAGGAGCTGCCTCTGTTCCCCTCGCCGGCAGCGCCTGAGGCGCTTCCCCACCCGGTGCGCGAGGCCCTCGGCGCGCTCGCTCCAGACGACATGACCCCCAAGGCCGCGCTCGAAGCGATCTACCGGCTGAAAAGATTGCTCGATCAAGGCTCCTGAAACGACTCGGGCCAGGACCCGGTGCGCGGAGCCGGGCGCTCACAGCAGCGAAAACCGCCCGTCCCGCAGGAAGATTCCCGTTTCCCGCGCCACCCGCGGCGAGACCAACATGCCCATGTGGCTGACGGGCAGCACGATGTGATCGGTTGCGCCCGGGAGGCGCGTCTCGCTGACTCCGACCGTGCCGTCGCACTCCTCCTGGAAGCCCGCGAGGAACTGACCCAGCCCGAGCGACTGCGAGCCGGCGATGATTCCGAGCGGCCGGCCAACCGTCCAGCGGCGATCGCGCGGCCGCAGCAACTCGTCTGCGACCGACGGTCCCATGAGCGCACTCACGAATCGCAGCCGCGCCGCCTGCACCGCCGCGCGACTCTCGAGACAGGGGGAGCCGAGGAAAACCACCCGCCCGGGAGGCTGCTCGGGGTAGTGCTCGAAGAAGCGATAGATGATGAGCCCGCCGAGACTGTGCCCCACGAAATGTACTGCCGGCACGTCCAGGGCGCGCACGAAGCTCTGCAGGTGCGCCGTGATCTCCTCCACGCCCCACGTGGCCGCGGAGTAGGGAAACGCATGCACTTGCAGGCCGAACTCGCGCAGCAGCCGATGCGCAAGGAGCAGCGACTCGCCGCCCGGCATCCAGAGTCCGTGTACGTAAACTACGTGTTGCGCGGCGGCGTCACTCATGGCGTGGATGCTGGTGCGGTCGTTGCACCGCACCCGCCTCTGCGACACTAGCAGGAAAAAGGGCTACGAGCCGTGGCCGGCAAGAGCTATGCCGGCGGTGGCGTCCGCACGCGGATGTGCAGCTCCCGAAGCTGCGCCTCGCCGACCTCCGTGGGCGCATCGGTCAGCGGATCGGCCGCGGTCTGCGTCTTGGGGAAGGCAATGACCTCCCGGATGCTGTCCGCGCCTGCCATCAGCATCGCCAGCCGATCGACCCCGAAGGCGATGCCGCCGTGCGGCGGCGCGCCGTACTTGAGCGCATCGAGCAGGAAGCCGAACTTTTTCGCCGCCTCTTCCGCTCCAATCCCGAGCAGGTCGAACACCGTCGACTGCATCTCCTGCCGATGGATACGCACCGAGCCGCCGCCGATCTCGGATCCGTTCAACACCAGGTCATAGGCCTTGGCGAGCGCCTTCTCCGGGTCGGCGCGCAGCGCCGCCGGATCGTCGCTCCTGGGAGAGGTGAAGGGATGGTGCATGGCCACCCAGCGCCGCTCGTCCGCGTCCCATTCGAACATCGGGAAATCGACCACCCACAGCGGCCGCCATCCCGGCTGGACCAGCTTCAGGTCCTGGCCGATCTTCACGCGCAATGCGCCGAGCGCATCGCTCACCACCTTGGCGGTATCGGCTCCGAAGAAGACGAGATCGTTGTCCGCCGCCGCCGTGCGTTCCAGGATCCCGGCGATGGCGGCATCGCTCAGGAACTTGATGATGGGCGATTGCAGCCCGTCGCGGCCGCGCGCGCGCTCGTTGACCTTGATGTAGGCGAGGCCCTTGGCGCCGTAGCGGCCGACGAACTCCGTATAGCCGTCGATCTGCGAGCGCGGCATGGCGCCGCCGCCCGGCACGCGCAGTGCCGTCACGCGGCCTTTCGCGTCCTTGGCGGGACCGGCGAACACCTTGAAGTCGCAATCCCGGACGAGATCGGCAACATCGGTGAGCTCGAGCGGGATGCGCAGGTCCGGCTTGTCCGAGCCATAGCGGCGCATTGCTTCGGCGTAGCTGATGCGCGGGAAAGGGTCGGGCAGCGCATCACCCAGCACTTCCTTGAAGAAGTGCCGCGTGAGGCCCTCCATCAGCTCCATGATCTGCGTCTGCGTCAGGAAGGACGTCTCGACGTCGAGCTGGGTGAACTCCGGCTGCCGGTCGGCGCGCAGGTCCTCATCGCGGAAGCAGCGCACGATCTGGTAGTAGCGGTCGAAGCCGGCAATCATCAGCAGCTGCTTGAAGATCTGCGGCGACTGCGGCAGCGCGAAGAACTTGCCCGGATGCGTACGGCTCGGGACCAGGTAATCCCGTGCTCCCTCCGGAGTGGCCTTGGTCAGCATCGGCGTCTCGAGGTCTATGAAGCCGTGCTCATCCAGGAACGAGCGCATGGCGCGCGTGATCCGATGACGCATACGCAGACGCTGACTCATGACCTCGCGGCGGAGATCGAGGTAGCGGTACTTGAGGCGAATCTCCTCGCCCACCTGCTCGTCCAGCTGAAAAGGCAGCGGCTCCGAGCGGTTGAGAAGCTCCAGCTCCTCAGCGAGCAGCTCGACTCGGCCGGATGCGAGGTTTGCGTTCACCGTCCCCGCCGGACGCTCGCGTATCCGTCCTTTCACGCGGATGACGAACTCATTGCGCAGGCGTTCCGCCTCGCCGAAGACTTCCGCTGCATCCGGGTCGAAGACCACCTGAAGCAGACCCTCGCGATCGCGCAGGTCGACGAAGATGATCCCGCCGTGGTCCCGCCGCCGGTGTACCCAGCCGGCCACCTCGACCGTCTGGCCGATCAGCTTCTCATCGACCTGTCCGCAGTAGTGCGAGCGCATAGGGGCGGCGATGTTACGGGGCGTGCTGAGAGGCCGCAACTAGACACACGGATCTGTCCCGCCGCCGCGCGTCATACGAGTACCGCCGCGCCCTGCAGCTCTCCCTTGCGCAGCCGCTCGAGTGCCACGTTGGCCTCGCTCAGGGGAAAGGTCTCGACGGTCGGCGCGAGCCGCAGCTGCCCGGCCACCGCGAGGAATTCCTCGCCATCGGCACGGGTGAGATTGGCGATCGAGCTGACGGAGCGCTCTCCCCAGAGGAGCTCGTAGGGGAACCGGGGAATGTCGCTCATGTGAATCCCGGCGCAGATGACCCGGCCGCCGGGGCGGACCGCGGCGAGCGCGGCCGGCACCAGGGCGCCGATAGGTGCAAACAGAATGGCGGCATCCAGTGGCTCGGGGGGCGACTCGTCGGAGTTGCCGGCCCAGACCGCGCCGAGCTCGCGGGCGAAGGACTGGGACGCGAGGTCGCCGGGCCGGGTGAAGGCGAATATCCGCCGCCCCTGGGCGCGGGCGACCTGCGCCAGCAGGTGCGCGGCGGCACCGAAGCCGTAGAGGCCGAGATTCGTGCCGTCACCGGCGGCACGATAGGCGCGGTAACCGATGAGCCCTGCGCAGAGGAGCGGCGCGAGCTGCGCGGCGGGAGCATCGGCTGGCAGGGGCAGGCAGAAGCGGGCATCGGCAAGGACTTGCTCGGCGTAGCCGCCATCCACCGAATAACCGGTGAAGCGCGCGTACTCGCAGAGGTTTTCCTGGCCGGCGCGACAGTAGCGGCAGAACCCGCAGGCGTGCGCGAGCCAGGGCACGCCGACACGGTCGTCCAGGCGAAAGCGCGTGACCGCCGGACCGACGTCGATGACTCGTCCGACGATTTCATGGCCGGGGGTGATGGGGTAGTGGATGTGGGGCAGGTCGCCATCGAGCAGGTGCAGGTCCGTGCGGCAGACGCCGCAGGCTTCGACGGCGATGGCGATCTGATGCTCGCCGGCGGGAGGCAGGGTGATCTCCTCCAGGCGAAGGCGGGAGCCGGGAGCTGAAAGGCGCATGGCTTTCATTCGGCGGCCACTGTAGCAAGGTCGACCCCGGTCCCTCGAATGCAAAGGGAGTTCCCGGGGACGCCGTAAATACGGGGTCGCAGGCTCACGCCTGCTCCCCTGATCCATGTAGGCTCTCTTCCGCCGTCCATGGCTCCAGAAGCCCCGGGAACTCCCTTTGCATCCGAGGGCCCGGCTTCACTTTACGTGCGAATTACGCGACCGGTTACGCGGCGGGCTACGCGGCGGGCTTTGCGAGCTCGGGTTTGCGGTCGGGCGCAGGCGGGACGACTACGCCGCAGGTGATGATCATCTTCATGGCGGCGTCGACGCTCATGTCCAGTTCCGTGATCTTCCGGCGCGGCAGGATGGCGAGGTAGCCGCCGGTCGCATTCAGGGCGGCCGAGATATAGACGCAGGCGTGGGGCTCGCCGGTTTTCGCCGTGATCTCGGGGACGTTTTCCGCGGTGAGGAATCCGAGGCTCCACACGCCATCGCGGGGGTACTCGACCATCACTACCTTGCGGAAGGAATTCGATTGGGAGAAGACGCTCTCGGCGAAGCTCTTCACGCCGCCGTAGACGCTGCCGACGATGGGAATGTGGTGCAGCAGCTCCTCGCCCCATACCAGCAGGCGCCGGCCGATGAGATTAGTGCCCAGAAGGCCGGTCAGCAGCAGCACGAGTAAGACGAAGACCGCCCCGAGCGCGGGCAGCGCCAGCCCCATGAGGCCCTCGGGCTGCAGCCGGGGCGGCAGCGGAAAGAGCAGCAGCGTCTTGTCGGCCAGATGAAACAGGAAGCTCACCACCCAGAGAGTGGCGATGATCGGCAGCCAGACGAGCACGCCCGCAACCAGGTAGCGCCGCAGCGGCGAGCCCTTCTTCTTCAGGGCGGCCTGGCTCGGCTGCAGCGCCGGGCCGGGCCTCTGGAGGGCGGGGGTGCTCAATGCGTCACCGCTTGGAGCCGCGGCCGCGCTTCGCAGTCTTGGCTCTGGCAGCGGGCTTCGCTTTGGGCCGGGCACTGCTCGCGCGCGCGGCCGCCTTGGGAGCAGCAGGGCGCTTCTGTGCAGTCGCGGCGCGATGCCTCGAAGCGGTGCTGGCGGCCGGTGCGGACGTCGTCACGCTCGGGGTTTTCGACTCGGCAGGCTTGGCGGCGGCCTCGGTGCCAGCGGGCTTCGCCTCCGTTTTGTCCGCTTTCGACTCTTCCGCCGGCTTGGATTCCTCGCGGTCGGCGAGATTGCGCTTGCCTTCCTTGTCGGACTTGAAGTCGGTCTCGTACCAGCCGCTGCCCTTCAGGCGAAAAACGGGCGCGGACACCAGCTTCTGCAGGGTCCGCTTGCCGCACGAGGGGCATTTCACCAGCGGCGGGTCGCTGATCTTCTGCATCTCCTCGACGTAGAACTTGCAGCTCCGGCACTCGTATTCGTAGAACGGCATGGCTTTGAGTTGTAGGTCTATGGATGGAAGCTCGGGGCGCCTCCGTTGCCGCCATTATAGCCAACGATCCTGCACCCTCAGGCCGCCTTCTCGAAGACGATCTGCCCGTCACGCACGGTGGCACCAATGCGGTCACCGGGGGCGAACTCGCCCTTGAGGATCTGCTGCGCCAGCGGATTCTCGATCTGCTGCTGGATGGCCCGCTTCAGCGGCCTGGCGCCATAGACGGGGTCGAAGCCCGCTTCGCCGAGGAGGTCGTGCGCGGCTTCATCCAGCGTCAGATCCATGTTCCGCTCCTGCAGGCGCTTGCGCAGATAGACGAGCTGGATGTCCACGATGGCGCGGATCTGCTCCGTGCCGAGCGGATGGAACACCACGATGTCGTCGATCCGGTTGATGAACTCCGGGCGGAAGCTCTGTTGCACGACTTCCATCACCGCGCTCTTCATGCGGGTGTAGTTCTTCTCCCCGGCATACTCCTGGATCACCTGCGAGCCGAGGTTCGAGGTCATGATGATCACCGTGTTGCGGAAGTCCACGGTGCGGCCCTGGCCGTCGGTCAGCCGGCCATCGTCCAACACCTGCAGCAGCACGTTGAAGACATCGGGGTGAGCCTTCTCGACCTCATCGAGAAGGATCACCGCGTACGGCCGCCGGCGCACGGCTTCGGTCAGGTAGCCGCCCTCCTCGTAGCCGACGTATCCCGGCGGAGCGCCGATGAGCCGCGCCACGGAGTGCTTCTCCATGAACTCCGACATGTCGATGCGCACCATCGCATCCTCGGTGTCGAAGAGGAACCCGGCGAGCGCCTTGCAAAGCTCAGTCTTGCCGACGCCCGTGGGTCCGAGGAAGAGGAACGAGCCGTTGGGACGGCGCGGATCGGAGAGCCCCGCGCGCGAGCGGCGGATGGCGTTGGAAACAATCCTGAGCGCCTCGTCCTGGCCAACCACGCGCCGGCCGAGCGCCTCCTCCATCCTGAGGAGCTTCTCTTTCTCGCCCTCCAGCATCTTCGAGACCGGAATGCCGGTCCATTTGGAGACCACCTCGGCGATCTCCTCCTCGGTCACCTTGTTGCGCACGAGCCGTGGCGCCTTGTCCTCCGCCGCATCCGCGGTGGCGAGGCGCTTCTCGAGCTCCGGAATCCGCCCGTACTGCAGCTCCGCCATGCGGCCGAGGTCGCCGGCGCGGCGCGCTGCATCCAGCTCCAGGCGCACGCGGTCGAGCTCTTCGCGGATCTGCGCCGCACCCTGCAGCGTCGCCTTCTCGGATTTCCACACTTCCTCGAGATCGGAATACTCCTTCTCCAGCCCGTGCAGCGTCTCCTGCAGGGTCGCCAGGCGCTTGCGCGAAGCCTCGTCCTGCTCTTTCTTCAGCGCCTCCTGCTCGATCTTGAGCTGGATGATGCGCCGCTCGAGACGGTCGAGCGCCTCGGGCTTGGAGTCGATCTCCATGCGGATGCGCGCCGCCGCCTCATCGATGAGATCGATCGCCTTGTCGGGCAGCTGCCGATCGGTGATGTAGCGGTGCGACAGCATCGCCGCGGCGACGATCGCCGGGTCCGTGATGTCGACACCATGATGAACCTCGTAGCGCTCCTGCAGGCCCCTGAGGATCGCAATGGTGTCCTCGACCGACGGCTCATCGACCAATACTTTCTGGAAGCGCCGCTCCAGGGCCGCGTCCTTTTCGATGTCCTTGCGATCCTCGTCCAGCGTGGTGGCGCCACTGCAGTGCAGCTCGCCGCGCGCGAGCGCGGGCTTGAGCATGTTGCCGGCATCCATGGAGCCTTCGGCGCGGCCCGCGCCCACCACGGTGTGCAGTTCGTCGATGAACAGGATGACCTGGCCTTCCTGCTTGGCCAGATCGTTCAACACGGCT
>DASYGA010000304.1:0-4344 GCA_036000265.1 Steroidobacteraceae bacterium
AGGATCCCGTTGCCTTCGAAGGGCTCCACCCCCTCTATACCGATCCGCCGAGCCTGGAATGACCCGACGCCGGCGGCAATCACCACCGCGCCGGCATCGAAGCGCGTGCCCGCCGCGGTGGCGATCGAGAACCGCCCGTCATCGCGGCGCTCGAAACGCACGACCTCCTGGCCGAGGTGAAACTGCGGCTTGAACGGCTTGATCTGCTCCATCAGCCGGTCGACCAGCTCCTTGGCGCCGCAAACGGGCAAGGCCGGAATGTCATAGATCGGCTTGTCCGGGTAGAGCTCGGTGCATTGTCCGCCGGGGTGCGCCAGGGAATCGACCACGTGGGCGCCGATGCCGAGCAGACCCAGCTCGAATACCTGGAAAAGGCCGCAAGGGCCCGCCCCGACGATGACCACTTCCGCTGCGATCGGCTCGCCGGCGCCTGTCAAGGAATCTAGGCTCAATTCAGCCCCTTTCGGGTATGCTTGTTTTATGGGGGCTACGCGCGACCTGCATTGGCGTCGGTGGGCGTATGGAAGTACTCGCTCTCCGATGCCATCTGGTCTATCAGACGCCTCAGCTCCGCCATGCGCCCCTCGGCAGTGCTGATCGGCATGCAATCCTGGCAGCGCGGATCGCCACAGGGCTGGCGCGAATACAGCCAGTACTGCAGGGCGCCCGCCAGCAGCCCATCGGCGATGTCCCAGAGGTCGGCATCCCTGTCCTTGTCGGCAAGGCGGTTCCCCAGATCGACGGCCTTGGTGAAGGCCGAGTCGAACGTGTCAGCGATCTCGGTCATGGGCCCTGCTCTCCATCATGCGTCTAGTATAAGGCAATCCCCGCGTCCATTTAGGCGTCGGAATACGCGCACTGGCCCAATTGCGATGCCGGACACGGACATCGCCGCTGCTGGTGGGCAGACTCCCTCGATAAGCTCGGGGGTAGACTCGGCCAAATCAAGCCGACAGCTCCGGTTTATGTCGCATGGGTAATGCAAAGCACATGCAGCCACGCCGCCTGCGGGCGCGATTCGGTATCGGCGCCCGCTTGATGCTGGGCCTCGCCGCCGTGGCGGCGGTGGTCCTGGTGGCACATGTGCTCGCGACGCGCACCACTCGCGCCGCCGTGGAAGCCGTGCGCAGCATGCGTACCCGACATGAGCCGCTGGCCCACCGCGCCAGCGCGATCCTGGATAAATTGAGCGCCTATGACCGCGCCGTCACCGCTGATCTGCACTCCGACAACGGCGATTTTCAGACGCTATCCTCGGCAGGCGACGCCCTGCAGAATTCGGTGGATCGGTATTTCGGCCGCAGCCCGGACCTGGACCCCGCCGCGCGGCAGCTGCGTGACCAGCTCCTCGCCCACATCCAGGACGGCCGGCAGCTCGCGCTCGACGCTGCGCAACGGGCAAAGTGGCAACAACAGCGCTGGGCAGCACTCGATCGCGTGTACCGGCTCGTCTCCACAGCCGGCGGATCCGGCCTCACCATCCATGGACAGGTCATCTCCAGGCCCTCCCTCTCCGCTCTTTCAAAGGCGATCGATGCCGTCCGCTACAGCTACGGACCATCCATTCAGACTGGCGTGCGCGAGCGCAGCTTCGAGTCGGCACTGCGGGCGCATGCCGCCGAGCTCGACCGCTCGCCGGGGCGGGCCTGGATGGAGGTCGTGCGATCCGACTTCGAGCAGGCGGTTCGCCTGCGGCGCGACATTGAGCGCATCGACGCCCGCGATGGGGACGCGCGGCGAGCACTGCTGCAGCAGAGCGGCATCCTGACGGCGAACGTGCAGGCCGAGCTGCAGGCACCCGCACGCCGTGGGCTGTTGGACGCTGCCCGTTACGCAGCCGTGTCAGCCGAAGCAGCCGAGCACACCGTGACTGCTTCCGGCGTGGCGGTTCTCATCGTGATGGCGATCGTCTCCGCGCTGCTGCTGGTCGGCATCAGCCTGCCTGTGCGCCGGCTCACCGCCGCAACCCGCCTGCTGGCGAGCGGCGATCGCACCGTGCGCGCTCCGCGAGGGGGCTCTGCCGAGATCGACGAGTTGGCCGAGTCCTTCAACACCATGGCCGATCGGATCGCACAGGCCGAGGCTGACTTGCGCGCCCATCAGGCGGAGCTCGAGCGCCACGTCGCCGAGCGCACCCAACAGCTGCATCACCTGGCTCACCACGATCCGCTGACGCAACTGCCCAACCGGCGCCAGCTCGCCGGACGGCTGGCGAGCGCTCTGACGCGCGCCAGGCAGACGGGCCGGCGCGTCGCGCTGCTGTTCGTCGACATGGACAACTTCAAGTCGCTGAACGACACTCTTGGCCACAATTTCGGCGACCGGGTGCTGCAGGGAATCGCGCAGCGGCTGCAGGCGGCAGCCGGCCCCAACAGCCTGGTCGCGCGGCTCGGAGGCGACGAGTTCACCCTCCTGATCGAGGATCTGCGCACCGTCGAGGAAGTCGAGCGCCGCGCCGCAGCACTGGTCGCCACCCTGCAGCAGCCGCTCACCATCGAAGGACGGGCGCTCGCAACCACGGCCAGCGTCGGCGCGAGCCTCTTTCCGGATCACGCCGACGACCCGGAAGGGCTGCTGCGCGCCGCGGACGTGGCGCTGTTTCGCGCGAAGGAGCTCGGCCGCAATCGCTTCGCGCTCTACCGGGCGGCACTCTATGACGCCGCTGCGCAGCGCTTCCGCATGGAACAGGCGCTTCGCCAGGCCGTGGAGGCCGGCGAGCTGCTGCTCATGTTCCAACCGGAAGTGACCCTCGCCAGCTGCGAAGTCACCGCCCTCGAAGCGCTGCTGCGCTGGCGCAAGCCCGGCGGCCGGATCGCCACCGCCACGGAGTTCATCCACATCGCCGAGAAGAGCGGCCTCATCCACGAGCTGACCGGCTGGGTGCTGCGCTCGGCCACTTCCACGGCCGCCGCCTGGCGCGCCGCCGGCTGGAGCGATGCGCGGGTGGCCATCAACGTCTCCCCGCCGCAGTTCTTCGAGAGCGATTTCGTGAGCCATATCGCCCGCGCCCTCGAGACCGCGGGCCTGCCGGCGAGCGCCCTGGAGCTCGAGCTGACCGAGACCGTGCTGCAGACCGGCACCACGACGATAGAGGCGCTGCGGCGCCTGCGCGACATCGGCGTCTCCATCGCCCTCGATGATTTCGGTATCGGCTACTCCTCCCTGACCTCGCTCGAGCAGTTGCCGATCAACAGAGTCAAGCTCGACCGCATGCTGATCGAAGGCGTGGATTCCAACCCTCGCTCCGCCGCCATCGTGCGCTCCATCGTGACGCTCTGCCACGGCCTCGGCCTGCAAGTAGTGGCCGAAGGCGTTGAGCGCCCGACCCAACTCGAGTTCCTGACCCACTGCGGCCCGGTCGCCGTGCAGGGCTATCTGCTCGCCCACCCGGTCGAGGCCGACGCCGCGCCGGAGGAAGCCAGGGCCGCCGCCGCCCGCGCCCGTAACTTCCTCGCAGCCGCCCCCGCTCCGCCGCTCACCGTGGTCAGCTCCCGCAAGCGCTCACAGCCCGCCTGACGCGATTTCCTAACACGAATCCCAGTACGAAAGCAGTGCAGCGCAAAATGAGCCTCCGGTTGCGAACGCATCCCGAGCGCGCACCCCCACATCCGGTTGATCACAAAAAAACCCGTCTATCCCCGCCGCCAGAAACTCCCGCAACTCTGCTTCCAGATCCAACCCCTCCGGCAGGAACTCCCGTTCCGCCCGAAACGTCCACGGGTGCACTCCCAGCCCCACCGCGTGACAGTCCGCCACCAGCGAGGTGGGCTGCAACAGCCTGCCGGCGCCATCCCGCGGAATGACCAGCGCCTTCGCCGGACCGATGCATGCGGCATAACCGGCGATCTCCTCCAGCCCTCTTGCAGTCAGAAGATCCGCATACGTGCGCGAATCGCCGCTTTGCACCAGATCATACGGCGCCCCAGCCGCTTCTATGAGCTGCACCAGCGGCAGCTGCGTCAACCCGCTCAGGCGCCGGAGATTCCCCGTCTCGAACGACTGCAGGAAAGCCCGTCCGTCCGGTCCCCGGTAGCCATAGCGCTCCAGCGTCTCCACCAGCCGCGCCTCCATCGGCAGATCGAGCGCCGCGAAATGGCTGGGATGCTTCGTCTCCGGGTATACCCCGATCGGCTCCGGGTCAGGCAGCCCCAGCGCCCGGGCGCGCAGCCGCCGCTGCTCCTCGACCCCGCGCACCAGGGCGAGGATTTCCTCCAATGTTGGAATCTCCAGGCCGCCGTCGAGCCGGGTGTTGCCCGGCCGCAGCTGCGGGACCCGCTCGCGCGCGCGCAGCGACTTCAGCTCCGCCAGCATGAAGTCCTCCGTAAACCAGCCGGTGACGCCGAT
>DASYGA010000314.1:0-4123 GCA_036000265.1 Steroidobacteraceae bacterium
CCCTGCTTCAAAGAATGACCGTCGAGCGTGCGGGGCGCCGCGAGGCCGCGCGCGTGGCGGTCCGCGAGCGTCTGCGGCAAGCCTTGGCCGAGCTACTGCCGCCGGGCAGCGCAGTCTGGGTTTTCGGCTCCCTGGTCAGACCGGGGCGGTTCCGCGAGGACTCCGATATCGATATGGCGCTGGAAAGCCTGCCCGCGGGCCTGTCGGAAGCGTGGTTACAATACAACCTGGCCCTGCGCATCGATCGCGCCGTGGATGTATTGAATCTCCATGAAACCGGGCTGCGCGCAAAAATCGAGCGTGAGGGCGAGAAATGGACGCTGTAGGCCTCGCGATTCTCATGCGTGAGCTTGCTGCCGATTGCACGGTTCTTGCCGGCGCGACGGATAATGCCGTTCAGTGGATTGGCCAGCCGTCGGCCGGGCATATGGAAGCCTGTGCGTACGAGATGAACCGGTTCTACACGGTTTTCGAGCGAATGCTCGAGCGCATCTGCGAAGGCTTCGAGAATCATTTCGAGAAGACTGGCAACTACCGCGAGAAGCTCCTGCAGCGGCTGGCGCTCGATCTGCCGGGCTACGGCCCGCGTTCCTGCCCACGGAGGCGCTGCCGGAATTATCGGAGCTGCGCCGCTTCCGTCATCTGGTGCGCCACGCGTACGACCTGACACTGCGCGCAGACAGATTGGGGGAACTGGTCGCCATGGCGAAGCGCACGAGCGCCGATCTGCCGGCTTGGTGCGACCGCTTCGCCGCCGCGGTGCGGCGCGAGCAGGGTTGGCAGGAGCCGCATGAACTTGAGCTCTGAAACAGCGATGGCCTCCGAAGGAGCCGTCGCCGACCGTGGACCTGCTCGGAACCGGCATCGTGAGGTACGTGGCGACGCACTGAGGCTTCTGCCTAGTCCTCCGGTCGTGAGCTGCCGACGCCGGCCGATGGCGGCGGGGCACCCGGATCGGCCGCGCGAACGATGGCGCGCAATGTTCGCTTGAGCATGCGGATCTCCTCCGTACCGAGGTTGCGCTCCGCGTGGGCCTCGGCCGCCTTGGCCGCGGCGACGAGCTCGATCAGCGCGCGCCGGCCGGCTTCCGTCAAGTTCACGCGGACCTGCCGATCATGCTCGTGCAGCTCTGCGAGGCCCGCGGCCGCGAGGCTCGCGAGCAGCTCGGGGGTGACGCGGTGGCCGGTGTATCCGAGGAGGCGGTCGAGCTCTTCCATGGTGCGGCCCTCGGACTCGCCCAGAACACTGAGCGCGAGCCACTGCTCTTCGCTGAGTCCATGCTGCTCGAGGTCGCGCCGCAGGGACAGGAAGAGCTGGAACTGCGCGCGGGCCAGCAGGGAGATGAGGAAATCCTGGCTGAAGCTGCTGTCGGGCTCCGCTGTCTCCGATGCCAGCCCCGGTGACGATGCTTCCTTTTGCACGGCCAGTGCGTACCGTCCGCCGTGGAAGAGAAGCGGGAGGCGGTCGGAGTGGTCGAACGTCTCCACCTCCCCGACGAAGATCACGTGATCGCCGCCCTCGTGGCGGAAGGCCGTGCGGCAGAGGAATCTTGCCGAGCAGCCGCGCAGCATCGGCAGCTCCCCGGGACCGCGCTCGAGATCGAGTCCGGCGAACTTGTCCGCGCGCCGCGCGGCGAACCGCACCGACAGCTCCTCCTGGTCGGCCGCGAGCACGTGCACGGCGAAATGAGTCGCGGCGAGAAATGCCGGCAGGCTGCGGGCGCTCCTGGCGAGGCTCCAGAGGACCATGGGCGGCTCGAGCGATACGGAGTTGAAGCTGTTCGCGGTCAGCCCGAAGTCCCGGCCTGCGGCATTGCGGGTCGTGACGATCGTGACGCCGGTGGCAAACGCACCCAGCGCGCTGCGAAACCGGCGGGCGTCGTCGGGATTGTTCTCGGGCGGCATGGGCGTGAGTGTTTCCGCCGCCACGGCAGCGCGTCAAGCCTCGCGGCCGCCGCTGTTGGCGTAACGCCTCAGTAGTTGCCCAGCGAGCGGAGGTTCGACCCCGAAAACATGAAGCGCCAAAAATCCTACCTCCCTCAGGCACAGGGACGTGCCCCGCCGCCGCAGGTGGCGGAGCCTCGGGCAAAAAACCGCGCTTTTTTGCCTGAGGCGCGCTGGGCCGGGCAGGAGCCCGGATCCAGCGCTTCAATACGTATTGCGGCGGTCGTTCAGGATAACGGTGAGCGTCTTGAAGAGGATCTTGATGTCCAGCCACGGCGACCAGTTGCGCAGGTACTCCAGGTCGTAGCGCACGCGCTCGGACATCTTCTCCAACGTCTCTGTCTCACCGCGCAGGCCGTTGACCTGCGCGAAGCCGGTGATGCCGGGGCGCACCTTGTGGCGGATCATGTAGCCGTTGATGAGCTTGCGGTAGAGCTCGTTGTGCGCGATGGCGTGTGGTCGCGGCCCGACCAGGCTCATCTTGCCCTGCAGCACGTTGAGGAGCTGCGGCAGCTCGTCTATCGAAGTCTTGCGCAGCATGGCGCCGACCCGAGTGACGCGCGGGTCGCCCTTCGTTGCCTGCGTGACCACCGCGCCGTCCTCGCAGACGCGCATCGAGCGGAATTTGTAGACGACGATCTCCTCGCCATCGAGGCCGTAACGGCGCTGGCGGAAGAACACTGGTCCCCGCGAGCCGAGCTTCACGGCCGCCGCCACGGCGAGGAGGAGCGGAGAGAGCATGAGCAGGCAGAGGCCCGCGATCACGATGTCCATGGCACGCTTGAACACCGCCTCCAGGCCATGGAGCGGGGTTTCGCAGACCGAGAGCGCCGGCATGCCGTTGATCTCGACCAGGCGGCCCTGGATGAGGTCGAAGGCGAAGGCGTCCGGCACGAAGTACACCGAGGCGGTGGTGTCGCGCAGGGCGTTGACGAGCTCGCTCATCCGCGGAACGTTGGCGAGGGGCAGCGCGATATAGACCACCTTGACGCCGTGCCCGCGGACGAAGTCCGCCGTGTCCCGGCAGTGGCCGGCCAGCTTCTGCTCCGGGTCGGTGACCTGCGCCACCCGATCGGCGCTGCGGAAATCGAAGTAGCCCATGAAGCCCGCCGCCGGTAAGCGGCGCGCGAGCTCAACGCCGACATCGTTGACGCCGATGATGATGTAGCGCGAAGCGGCGGCGCCATGCTCCACACGCCAGCGCACCCGCCGCCGCAGCAGGTGAGTCCCGGACAGGGCGAGCGGCGTCACCATGAACCAGGTCAGAAGTGACTGGCGCGAGAAGATGTCGGCCGCTTTGAAGGTCAGGCCCGCGAGGAACAGCATACCGATGACGCTCGCCCACTGCAGCAGGACCCGCGTGTAGCTTCTGCCGAAATCCCAATATCCGATGGAAGCCGCTTCCGAGGCGCCGACGCGGTCGAAGAGCTGACTCGAGATGACCCAGATGAGGAGCGTGAGCGTCACGAAGGCAGCCGAGGGCTGCTCGCCGAAAGCGCGCTCGCAGCAGAAGAGGGACAGCACCACGATGAGCAGGTCGAGCTGCTTCAACAACGCGACCAGCGCCGGCTCGACATTACCGAGCCGGACCCGCCGGTGTGCATGTACAAAAGACTCAGCAACGGATGACATCGCCATTCACTCGCGGCCCGTGCCGCCTACTTGTTTTCGTATTCTTGTTGGCTCGCCGAGCGCGCCTGCGGGCGCAAACTCAGCGAGCTCGCATCGTCTCGCAAACTAGCTGTTGGATCGGTGATCTGCCTTGCATGGCCTTTTGAAATTCTTGTGGCTCGGCGGCGCCGCTTGCGCGGCAGATGTTCTTGGACTGCGATGAGCCCGTGCGCTTCCCTGCACTCGAAGCATGATAACACACGGGTGTCGTCGCATAGCGACAAGTATCCCAGGAGTTGCCGCCGTGTGCCGAGACGCAGCGCACAGCTCAGGGTTCGGGTGGGATTATGTAAGCCCGAGACTACAGGCCGGTTACGGCAGTCGTGCGCGCGACCGCTCTCAGCCGGCAGCCGCCGGTCGCGGTGGCACTACTTCACCCAAACTGTTCACGGCCAAATTGCTCATGGGAAGAGGGGCCGACTTGCGCAGCACCACCTGCGCTTGGCGCAAATGTCCAAAGATTCGGGGTCCGCGCACCAGATAGCGCACCCAGAGCCGCCGGGGATCCT
>DASYGA010000324.1:0-5808 GCA_036000265.1 Steroidobacteraceae bacterium
GATCCCGACGACCCGGGCGTGCTCGTGCTGTCGAACCGCGCCGGCGCCGCCTGCGAGTTGACCGAGGCGCTGCTCGTCAACCCATACGACATCAAGGGCATCGCCGGCGCCATCCAGCGCGCCCTGACCATGCCGCTCGCGGAGCGCCGCGCGCGCCATGCCACCTCCCTCGCCACCCTGCGGGAGAACGACATCCACCGCTGGCACACCCGCTTCATCGACGAGTTGCAGGCGGCGCGCGGACGCTCCTCATCCCGCAGGAGCGCGGAGCCGGCCGAGCTCTCGGCCTTCAGACATTGATTCAGGCGCGCGCGCTCGCGATCGAGCCGCGCAACACCAGCTCCAGGTCGAGCCGCGGACGCGGCAGCGGCTGCGGCCAGCCGTGGCGGTGCGGTCGGTGTTGGATGATGAGGTCCGTCGCGATACGTGCGATGTGCCTGACCGGCTGACGCACGGTGGCGAGCTGCGGCCAGGTCATGCTGGCGATCGGCGCATCGTCGAAGCCCGCGATGGAGAGCTGTCCCGGAACTTCCAACCCCATCTGCCGCGCGACACAGGCAGCGGCCGCCGCCATGTCGTCGTTGCTGGCAAAGATCGCGGTCGGCCGCGCGCGCGCGCCCAGGATCCGCCGCGCGCACTCCAGGCCGTCGGCAAACTCGAAGTTGCCGGTCTGCACCAGCTCCGGGTCGATGGCCATGCCGCGGGTATGCATCGCGTCCGCGAAGCCCAGATAGCGCTGCTCCGTGGCGCGGTGCCCCGCCGGACCGAGCATGAAGCCGATGCGCCGGTGCCCCCGGTCGAGCAGCTCCACCGTCATCTGCCGGGCGGCCGCGCGGTCGTCCGTATCGACGGAGGGGGAGTCTACCGGCTCGCGCATGGGCGCGATGTGCACGGTGGGCACGTCCGCTTCCGCCAGTGCCGCCCGCACCGCAGCATGATCGCTCAGGGGCGGCAGCAGAATGACGCCTTCCAGCCGCAGCTGCCGCGCGAGCATGCTGACGTCCCGCACCATGTCCTTGCTTGTGATGTCGAGCGGCTGCACCATCAGGTGCAGGTCCGACTCGCGGCAGCGCTGGACGGCGCCAGTCTGGAACTCGCTCAGGTAGTCGCCCGGCTTGTCATAGAAAAGGCCGATCAGGAAGGAGCGGGCGCCGGCGAGGCCCCGCGCGTTGAGATTGGGCTGATAATCGAGCTGCCGGATGGCTTCCAGGATGCGATCTCGCGTTTCTTCCCGCACCCCCTGCTCGTTGTTGATGACGCGCGATACCGTCTTCGGTGACACACGCGCGCGGTCCGCGACCATCTGGATCGTCGCGGGACTCCGCCGCGCGCTTGCGTCTTTGCTCATCGGGGTACGATAAGACATATGTCACCGCTGTCAACCGGCGCGCCGCTGCTCGACCTGGTGGTGCTGGCGGTGTGCGCCGGCGGCATCGTTCTTTTCGGGCTGGCCGTCTCGCGCCGCAAAGCGCGCGTCGAGGAATATTTCCTCGCTTCCCGCGCCTCGCGCTGGCCGGCGATCGGCCTGGCGCTCTTCGCCTCCAACATCTCCTCGACGGCCCTCGTGGGCCTCGCCGGGGCCGCTTACGTCATGGGTATCGCGGTCTACGATTACGAGTGGTCCGCCGCCGTCGTGCTCGCTTTCTATTGCGTGTTCCTGCTGCCCTTCCTGTTGCGCAGCCGGGTCTACACCATGCCGGAGTTTCTGCAGCGTCGCTACGACGGCCGTGCGCGACTCTATTTCGCGGTGCTCAACGTCTTCTTGAATGTGTTCGTCGATTCGGCGGCGGCCCTTTACTGCGGCGCGCTGGTGTGCCGCATGCTCGTGCCAGGACCGCCGCTCTGGGCCATGATCGCGGTGCTGGCCGGGGCGGCCGGCCTCTACACGCTCGCCGGCGGGCTGCGCTCGGTGATCTATACCCAGGCGGCCCAGGCGGTCCTGCTGGTGGCCGGCGCGGTCATCATCTCGGTGAGCGCGTTGGCGCGCGCGGGCGGCTGGCACGCGGTCACGCACGATGTGGCGCCTGGCATGCTGTCGCTGATCCGTCCCGCCGGCGACCCCGGAGTGCCCTGGCCGGGTCTCCTCTTCGGCATCCCCGTCCTCGGCATCTACTACTGGTGCACCAATCAATACATGGTTCAGCAGACGCTCTCGGCGCGCAGCCTCGATGACGGGCGGCGCGGGGCGCTGCTTGCCGGCTTACTGAAGCTGGCGGTGCTCTTCCTGATGGTGCTGCCCGGCACCTTTGCGCTCGTGCTCTTTCCGCACCTCGAGCGCTCCGACCTGGTCTATCCGACGCTCATGCTGAGCGTACTGCCAACGGGACTTCTGGGACTGGTCGCCGCCGGGTTCGTTGCCGCTACCATGGCTTCCGTCGCCTCGACGCTCAACTCCGCCTCCACGATCATCACCATGGATGTGGTGAAGCGCATCTCGCCACGGCTGACGGAAAGTCAGATCGTGCGCACCGGGCGCAGGAGCATGGTGGCCCTGCTGCTCGTGGCGATGCTCTGGGCGCCGCAGCTGCAGCGCTTCGGTACCATCTGGCAGTATCTGCAGGCGATGCTGGCCTATGCCGTACCGCCCATCGTGGCGCTGGTTCTGACCGGCACTTTCTGGCGCGGCGCCAATGCGGCCGGCGCGGCGGCTACCCTGTTGCTCGGCACGGCTTGCGGCATTGGGCTCTTCATCATCAACGTGCCGCTGCATCTGATGCATTTGCACTTCCTCTACGTCGCGCCGCTCCTGCTCCTCGTCGACACGGCGATCCTGGTCGTTGCAAGCTCGTGCAAGCCTGCGCCGGCATCCGCCGCGGCCTCGGCGCTGGTCTGGACACCTGCGCACTATCGTGCGGAGACGGAGCGGTTACGCAGTGTTGCGCTGTGGCGCAACTACCGCGTGCAGGCGGCAGTCCTGCTCATCCTCACCGCCGGCGTGGTCGTCGTATTCAGATAGGCCCAAAGACCTGCGGCCGCTCTGGCTCAATTCCGGCTCGATCCCGGCTCAATCCTGAGCCGCGGCGCCGACTGCGACCCACGCGAGATCGGCGTTGGAGACCGATTCCAGCTTGAATGCCCGTGCCGCGGCCGTCATCCGCGTCAGGGCCTGCGCCAGCGGCATCGGCGGCTGGGTATCGCCCTTCTTCGCCTTGTGGAATCGCACAGGGTTGATGCGCGCCACCACATAGTTGCGCAGGTACGGCGATTTGAAACCGCGCTGTTGCAGGGAGGCGATGACCTTCTTCACCTGCGCGTCGATCTCGAGCAGCCGCGCGGCGGAGTCCTCCCGATCGCGCAGACTCGCGGCCAGCGGCTTGCCGCTGAAGCGGTCCACCTTCTTGAGAAAGGCGCTGTACGCCCCGCCGGCGAAGCGCGATGAGCGCTCGTAGACGACCCCGAGCGTCAACAGCTCGGCCGACTCGAATTCCGCCGCGCGGTCCAGCTCGCTGCCGGCCTTCTGCCGCTTCGCCAGGCTGCGCGCCATGCGGATGACCTCGAGGCTGCGGTCGCGCAGGTTGTGCGCCTTCTCGGTATTCAGGGCGAGGATGCGATAAGCCAGCGCCTCATCCGGTGAGATGAGCGCAGTGATCTGCCGCAGACCAAGTACCTTCGCCGCCGCGAGCCGGTGCCGGCCGTTCGGCGTCCACAGCTTGCCGTCCTCGCCCCGCACCACGATCAGGGGGTCCAGGAAGGCGGCGGTCTCGCCGATCTTCTGCGCCAGCCGTTTGGCATGCGTCGGGGAAAGATCACGCTGGAAGGGTGTGGGTTGTACTGCTGCGAGCGGCAGGCACGCCAGCATCAGCGGACGCCCGCCCATCGGCTCGTGATAGGCGCCGATCGGCGCCCCGCCTGCCGCGCGCACCAGCGCGGCCAGCTCCGCAATTTCCGGACTGTCGATCGCGACCGCGACCTGCGACGCTTCGATGCCGCGCGCTTGCTTCGCCGGAGCCAGCTTCCCCTGGGTGCGCTTGCTCCTGGATCCGGCCCGGCCGCCACTGGCGGAAGTTTTCTTGCGAGCTGCCATGCCGGCTACGGTGCACAATACGCGGCTTGCCTGCAACTATTTAGACATGGACATGACTCTCGCCTCACCGCGGGCTCCCGCCGCCGGGCTGCCGGCGCAGCGCATCGACCCTCAAGGACGCGCGCACGTCGATTTCCGCGCGGTGCTGGCGCTCGCCCTGCCGCTGATGGCCAACAGCGCGGTGCAGATCATCCTGAATCTCACCGACATGTGGTTCGTCGGGCACATCTCGACTGCCGCCCTGGCTGCGGTGGGTGCGGTGCAGTGGATGATCCTTGCGGCGGTCTTCATCCTGGGTGGTTCCAGCATGGCGGTGCAGACGCTTGCCGCGCACGCTCACGGCGCGCGCCGCTATCGGCGCGCGGCACAGGCGGCCTGGACGGCGCTCTGGCTCGCCCTCTGTGCAGTGCCGATCTTCATCGGGTTGGGCGCTGCGGGACGCGAGATTCTCGCGCCGTTCGGCTTCACCTCGCGCATTGCCGACCTGGCACAGCAGTTCTGGTATCCGCGCGTCGGCGGCGCCTGTTTCGGCGTCGCGGCATGGGCCATGATCGGCTTCTTCAACGGCATCGGCCGACCACGTGTCAGTTTTGTCGTGGCGGTTACGACCGCGATTGCCAACGCCATCTTCAACGACCTCTTCATATTCAGATTGGGATGGGGAGTTGCCGGCTCTGCGTGGGCCAGCAATGTCGCGCAGGCGGTGGGGTTCGCCATGGCGTTCGCTCTCTTTTTACGGCTGCCGTTTCGCCAATCCCACAAGTCACACCTCGCATGGCGTCCACGCAAGCGCCTCATCCGGGAGCAGATCCGTCTCGGCTTGCCGATGGGAATGATGCCTGCCGCTGACGTGCTCGGCTTCTCCGTGTTCCAGATGATGGAGGTACGCTATGGCACCGTCGCAGGCGCCGCCACGCAGATGGTGTCCGTTTTGACCTCCATCGCCTACATGCCCGGCATCGGCATCGCGACCGCCGCCACCACCCTCGTCGGCCAGTCGATCGGCGCCGGCGATCGAGACTGGGCGATGCGGCTCGGCACCCGGATCATCCTGCTGGCGGCGCTGGTCATGGGAGGCATCGGCCTTGCGCTCGCATCGGTGGGACCCTGGCTGCTGCCGTTTTTCGCCGGGGCCCAGGACCGCAACGCCGCCGCCGCGGCGACGCTCGGCATCCAACTTCTCTGGCTCGCCGCGGCCTACCAGTTCTTCGATGGCCTGAACCTCGGCAGCAGCATGTGCCTGCGCGGCGCCGGGGATGTCAGAGTGCCGGTCTTGCTCGTCTTCCCGGTCTGCTGGCTGATATTCCTGCCGCTCGCGCACAGCCTCACCTTTGCCCCCGGCCAGGGCTGGTTCCACTTCCTGCCGCAATTCGGCTACGGCGCCCCGGGCGGCTGGGTCGCCGTGCTCATCTACGTCGTGCTCCTCGGCGCGACCCTCTTGTTGCGCTGGCGCTCCCGCGCCTGGCAGCGCATCAGGTTGTGAGGTACGCGGAACATCAGCCCGGGAGAGCTCTCAGCGATGCTCGCGCGGCTTGGAGCCCGGCGATGAGCTCCTCTTCGGTCGGCGGACGATACGCACCTTCCCACTGCCGCCGCCACCACAGAAAAAGCGGTCGCCGCCATCGGATTCCAGGCCCGACACGCCCATGCCGGCGGGCATCTCGAGCTGCTCCAGGACTTTTCCGCTTTGCGGATCGACTCGCCGCAGCTCGCTCTCATCGCCTTCCCAGGTGGCGTGCCAGAGTTCCCCGTCGACCCAGGTGACCCCGGTGACGAAGCGGTTG
>DASYGA010000348.1:0-12949 GCA_036000265.1 Steroidobacteraceae bacterium
AAAAATTCGGTATGCAGTGATCGGTGCCGTGGCCGCCTCGGTCCACGGAAGTACGTCCGCCTCGCGCTCGGCCACCATTGCAAAATCGAAGATGTCGCGCGCGGTGAATTCTGCCAAAGTTAGCGGGGCTGAAACAACGAAATCGACTTCGCCTTCCGGAAAGCGCAGCTTTACGTAATTCGCGTCTTCCGCGTAGTCAGTTGTGAGAGCTTCCGCCACTGGGCTGAGTCGGGGCGTGAGATACCCGAGAAACTGAGGGTCGTCTATCCGAAGATATCGACGTCCTTGCTCAAGCGGTGACGATGCCTGCGCATAAGGACCGTGCCGCCACCGAACGTCCATCGGTCCACAGGAATGTGTCGTCGGCGTGCGTCCTCGATCAGCTCGAGCGCGTGACGAAAGAGGAGCTTCCATATCCGTGTCGGGTCGTTAGCCACTTGTCACCGGTCGAGACACGTCGAGGGCGGCAGCGATCCTGGCGACGTTCCGCTCCACTTTCCCTGGTTTGGCGAATCGACTGACCTGAGCAATCAGTCCCTCGAGAAGGCTTGATGGCGCTTCTTCGAGAATGGCGCGGACCTGGGCGCGGCGCGCATGCGGTACCTTTCCGGTAAGGAGCGCCCGCTGCAGTTCTTGCTCTGTGAGTGGCGTCTTGAAACTTACACTGGCCGCAGTGCTTGCAAGGCGCAGGTAGTCCGACTGGCGACGCTCAGGAAGTGCGTCGATGGTCAGGGTCATGTCCAGCTGGCTCAACAGGGCAGTAAGCTTGCGAACGCCAAGTTCGCGGATGAGCCCGTTTTCAAGTTGATTGAGAGTGACGCGAGTCAAGCCGGCGGTATGCGCAAGCTGAGCCTGTGTCAGGCCGCGCGCAAGGCGCGCCCGGCGAATGACCGGCAGGTGGGCTCGCCTAAAGAATCTCCGGTCAAGAACCATACAGGCCTGACACCCAGATAAACCGGATGAAACTGGGCACCGATCCGGCGAGCTACTGCCGATCGCCTGGGCCAGGCTTTTCGGCGGGAGAGCTGCGTGTCGCTTGCGCTCGTGTCCCATGATAACCGAGCGCGCGCGAGATCGATTGCGCGGTGGCTTGCAGGCGCCGCCGCGCGCTCTCGAGTCCTATCTTCTGCGAGCCGTCGATCAGCTCCAGGAAAGGAATCGTGAGCGCCCCCATCGCGTCGCCATGAAAGCCGAATACCGGATAGCTGATGTCGGTCACACCGTGAGTGATGGGACTGGCGCTGCTGTCGAAGCCCTGAGCGCGCACCCTGTGCAGGGTTCTGGCCAGCTTATCCCGATCCACGTGCGTGCTCTGCAGTCGCTCGGCCAGATCGATCATCCGTGAGGTCTGGTCCGGCCGTGAAAACGCGAGCAGGACGTGCCCGGAGCAGCTCTTGAGCAAGTCTACCGGGGCGCCGAGTCTGACCACAAACCCGCGCACACCGGGGTTCTCCTCGCGTGCCACGACGAGACCAGCGCCGCCGTTCGGGACCACGAAATGGCAAGATTGCTCGACCGCGCGGACCAGCGTCTCCATCTCCGGTGCGGCAGCACGTGTGAGGTCTTGTGCGGGCGTCGCGCGATAGGCGAGGTCGAGGATCTTGTAGGAGACGGTATAGCGATCCGTTTCCGATGACTTTTGCAGGAAGCCTCGCTTCTCCATCACGATTACGATCCGGAACAGTTCACCGATGGAGCGGCCGAGCTTGGCAGCCATCTCGCTGATCAAGGCGCCGCCTGGAGTGTCGGCCAGGAGCTCGATGATGTCGAACGCCTTCTCCAGGGCCGGGGCCGCGTAGTTGCCTTTGGGGACGGCAGCCCCGCCTCGGTCGATCGACGGGGATTTACGAGCTTTTACAGCCATTGGACTCTAGGATAGCAACGGGTGCCCTGGGTGACAATGAAGATCCCATCATCGATGGCGGCAGTCAGATCGCCGCGAGGATCTTTGCCGTGCGACCGATGCGGCGAGCGTAAAGGCCCACCACGAGGAAGCAGAGTAGAGGGAGTGCCATCGCGTATTGCATGGTATTGGTCTTCACGGCAATGACACCCATGAGAGGTGGAAACACCGCGCCGCCGATGATGGACATCACGATGAAGGACGAGGCGAGCGGCGTCAGTGGACCGAGACCCTCGACCCCGAGAGAGAAGATGGTCGGATACATGATTGACATGAAGAAGCTGGTCAACATCAGCGCGCCTACGGCGAATTCCCGTACGGCCCCCATGGCGATTGCGCACAGGGCGACGTTCACCAGCGCATAGAGCCCGAGCAGTCGTACCGGCCTGACGCGCTGCATCAGCGCCGTACCGACGAAGCGCCCCGTCATGAAGAGGACCAGGCTCGCGGAGAGCAGAAAAGCGGCCACGCGTGCCGATATGTCGGGAGTGACATCCCTCGTGAAATCGACGAAGAAGCTCCAGACGCCCACCTGTCCGCCGACGTAAAAAAATTGGGCCACGATGGCCCCACGGAGCGCCGTGGCCTTGCCGAGCGCGCGGATCTGAGGCCCGAGAGCCCCGGCAGGCTGCTCAGGCCTCGTCTCGGGAAGGCGCGTCAAGGCGATCGCAACCGCCAGCAGGACGACGGATCCGGCCAGAATGAGATAGGGCATTTGGACGGTATGCGATTCGCTGCTGCGAAAGGCCTGCAGCTGCGTGTGCGACATCGCCGCCAGAGTGGCCTTGGAATATTTGGCTCCAGAGAAGATGAACAGGCCGCCGATGATGGGAGCGATGAAACCGCCGACTCCGTTGAATGCTTGCGCCAGGTTGAGGCGTTGCGCTGCGCGGCCCGGGTCACCGAACTCGATGATGTAGGGATTCGCGGCCGTCTCCAGCAGAGCGGCACCGAGCGCAATGATGTAGAGCGCGCTCAGGAAAGCGCCATACGTGCGCAGGAGCGATGCCGGGTAAAAAAGCAGCGCGCCGCAGGCATACAAGCCGAGGCCGATGAGAATCCCGGTCTTGTAGCCCAGCCGGCGCAGCAGAAGCCCGGCGGGCAGTCCCATCGTGAAATATCCGATATAGAAGACGAACTGAATGAATCCGGCCTGCGCCCGGTTCAACGCCAGCGCGCTTTGGAACTGATGGACCAGGATATCGTTGAAGTTGTTCGCGAGCGCCCACATGAAGAAGAGGGCGGTGACGAGCATGAATCCCCAGCGGAAGCCGGGCGTGATGAACGGCTCGCGGCTCTTGCCGGCGGTGGGGGCTCGATCGCCCGCATCGATGAGTGCGCTCACATCGGCTCCTCTGGTCGGCGACTGCTGTTCATGTCATTTGACGGCACAGGCGCTTCCACGGACAACAGGCCTCTCTGGCGCAGTGCGCCCCAAAACGCGGCGGGGATCGGCAACCTGGCCAACGCGGCGTTCTCGCGCACGCGCCTGGGGTCCGCGGTCCCGATCACCACGCAGGTAACCGCCGGATGCGCCGCCGCGAATTGCAGCGCGGCTGCCGGCAGTGGCACGTCGAAGTCCCGGCAGATCGTTTCGAGCTCCGCGACCCGGGCGGTAACCTGCGGCGGTGCGGTCTCATAGTCGTAATGCCCCCGCTGGCCTGCCGATGCGCCCGTAGCGAGGATCCCCGAGTTGAAGACACCCGCAGCCACGACACCAATCCCGCGCCTTCGGCATCGCTCGAGGAAGTCGAGCGAGCGATGATTCAGAAGAGTGTGGCGGCCCGCCACCATGAAGAGGTCGAAATCGGCGTGGGCGAGGCTCGCCTCGCAGACCTCGACCTCATTCACGCCCAGTCCGATCGCACCGACTACGCATTGCCGGCGCAATTCAGCGAGTGCGCGATAGCCGCTGTCCATCGCGGTCGCGAACATCTCCGCGTGGCGGGGCCCGTGGGTGGCCGAGCCCAGGTCGTGCGCATAGAGGATATCGATGCGGCTGAGGCCCAAACGATGGAGGCTTGCCTCGAATGAGCGCATCACGCCGTCGTAGCTATAGTCGTACACCGGATCGAAGGGCATCGGTGAGTGGAAGCCGCATTGATCGCGCGGCCTGTCGACTGGGTGCAGCAGACGTCCGACCTTGGTCGACAGGAGATACTCGCTGCGATCGAATCCCCGCAGCGCATCGCCCAGCCGCCGCTCGCTGAGGCCAAACCCGTAGTAGGGAGCGGTGTCGAAGTAACGGATGCCGCACTCCCAGCAGGCGACGACGCTTTGTCGGGCGACCTCATCTTCGACCGGTCGATAGAGGTTCCCGAGAGACGACGCGCCGAACCCGTAAGGAGCGACGTGGCGGAGACGCTCGAGAATGGCTCGGGAGTCCTCTCCGCGCGGCAACGGTCTTTGTAGAGGCTCACCGCTCATGCTCAGAACTCTGCAATCGCCTTCAACACGTGATCGGCATGTGCGATCAGCTCCGGAATCCGCACAGGCGCTTCGATGCCTGGAAAGCGATGCGTGATCAGGGCGCTGGTCGGGATCCGCTCCTCGCGCATGCTCGCGATCACCCGCTCGAAGTCGCCATTGACCGCATTGCGGCTGGCGAGCAGCGTTGTCTCACGTTTGTGAAATTCGGGGTCAGGGAAGCTGATGTCTTCCTTTACCACGCTCACCAGGACGTAGGTGCCGCCATGGGCGACGTAGTCCAGGCCCCGGCGCATGGCGCCGATGCTTCCGGTCGCATCGAAGACGCAGTCGAACATCTCTCCGCCGGTCCTCTGCTCGAGCGCCGCGCGCGCGGCCTCCGAGGCGATGATGGTATGTTCGATACCAAGATTGTCACGGGCATAGTCGAGCCTGGATTTTCGCAGATCCGTGACGGTGACGTCGGCGCCTTCGAGGCGGGCGAAGAGGGCGGCCGCCACGCCTATGGGGCCTGCACCCACCACCAGCACACGGGCGCCCCTGGCGAGCCTCGCGCGCCACACGGCATGGGCACCGATGGCGAGGAATTCCACCATGGCGGCTTGATCCAGCGTCAGGGCGGAGGCATCGATCACCGCTTTCGCGGGCACGGCCAGCAGCTCGCACATACCGCCATCGGTGTGCACGCCCAGGACCCTGATCTGAGCGCAGCAATTCGGCTTGCCGTGCCGGCATGCGATGCAGGTGCCGCAGGCAAGGTACGGATTGACGGTCACGATCTGTCCCCGCTGAAGGGCCGAGCCTGGAGCCTGCTCGACGACACCGGCGAGCTCGTGCCCCATGATCCGGGGATATTCAAGATAAGGATGCTTGCCTGAGAAGATGTGGTAGTCGGTTCCACACAGTCCGACCCGCCGGATCCTGATCAGTACATCGCCGCCGCCGGCTCTCGGCGCCGGATGCGCGCCCACGGTCAGCTTGTGGGGCTCTTCGCAGACGATTGCCTTCACGGCTCCATTTCCCATTGCTTGCCTTTGGCAGGCGCGCCTTTTATATTTGCATATATGAGAGTGAAATTCCTAGTATGGAATGAAACTTTTGACCCGACTCGCATCCGGCGCATTCGTGCGAATTGATGCGCACGTTCACCTGTGGAGATATCGGCCGGAGGAGTATCCCTGGATCGAGAGCGGATCCACGATTGCGCGCGATTTCCTCCTCTCGGACCTGCTCGCCGAGCTCGCTGGTAACGACGTCGGCGGCTGTGTCGTCGTGCAAGCCCGACAATCGGATGCCGAGACTCGCTGGCTTGCCGGTCTTGTCGCGAAGGTGCCGCAAATTCTCGGGGTGGTGGGTTGGGTCGATCTCAGGTCGCTCCAAGTGTCGGCCGACCTCGAGAGGGCCGCTCCCGGCATAGTGGGCTATCGCCACGTGGTCCAGGACGAGCCGGACGATTTGTTTCTCCTCGATCCCGGGTTCATCCGCGGCGTTCGTGCCGTGGCGAAGCGCGGATTCACATACGACCTGCTGGTCAATCGCTTTCAGCTGCGGTACGTGCCCGCCTTTCTCGACGCGATCGGCGCCGCCCGCATTGTGCTCGATCACGCTGCCAAGCCCGACATCGCGCGCGGCGCGTGGCGGCCCTGGGCCACCGAGATCGCGGCGATCGCAAGCCGTCCGGCGGTCTTTTGCAAGATCTCAGGCCTGGTCACGGAGGCTGACCACCAGAACTGGCGGCCGGCGCATCTGAAGCCCTATCTCGATCACCTTCTGGAGTGCTTTGGTCCGGAGCGGTTGATCTGGGGCTCCGACTGGCCCGTCTGCAGGCTGGCGGCCTCCTATCACGATGTCCTCGGGCTCGCATCCGATTACGTACAGCGACGCTGCGCCCGATACGCAGAGGCGATCTTTGGGCAGAACGCGAGCCGCGCATACGGACTGGGCGGAGTCCTGAAATGAGCGGGGAGTCAGAAGCGCCCGGGCTCGGCGATCACGAGTTCGTTCCCTGGCAGCGGGGGGGCCCGGATGTGAGTGCTTCCAATACCGCGACTCGGCGCCTCTGCTTCGCGCTCGATCTCAAGAACGATCCCGAGCTGATCGCGTGCTATCGAGTGTGGCACCGGCCGGGTGGGCCGCCGGCGGGCGTGACGCGCTCGTTGCGGGCGGCGGATATCCGCGAGCTGGAGATCTGGCTCTGTGGTCCACGCATGTTCATGATCCTGGAGGCAGGTCCCCTTTACGATCCGGCAGCCAAGTCGGGGAGCGACGCGCGCGACGCAGACGTCATCGCCTGGGAGCGGCTCATGTGGGAGTTTCAGCAGGCATTGCCCTGGGCAGGCCCGGGGGAGAAATGGATCGCGGCCGAGCGGATCTACGCACTGTCGGAACAGCCTGAGTGAATGAGGGCATCTGCGGCATTAGCAATAATCAACTTGGGCTTCGGCCGCTGCTCAGCCTATGATAGCGGTACCGCAAAAAGCGCGTCCCTCCGGGCCTGAGACTCACCGAGCGCATGTTCCCATGACAGCCACTACAGCGGAGCGGGCACCCCGTTCCATCGCGCAGCGCATTCTGCTGGCCACCGGCTTCGCCGGTGTGCTCTTCATCGGTGCCTTTGTTGTATTGGGAGCCCTGGCGCCGGGCTACGACCCCGCTCGTGAAACGATCAGCGCGCTCGAATTCACGCCGCTGAGCATGGCGCAGCGGATCAACTTCTTCGGATTCGGCCTGCTGCTCTGCACATTCGCGGTGGCACTGCGCCGGGAGCTGTGGCCTTACAGGCACGCGACCGTGATTCCGGCGTTCCAGCTGCTGTCCGGTCTCGGTGTGATCGGCGATGCAATCTTCATCCACTTTCCCGGACATCTCGTGTGCGTTCTGGTCGCGTTCCTCTCGACCCTGATCGTGCTCTGCGGATTCGCGCTGCACTTCCGCCGGCTCGATCAATGGAGAGGCTGGAGCGCTTACTCCGTCGTGACGGCGGTTCTGATGATGGTGCTGCTCACGGCGTTCGGCTATGCCAATCATGCGGGTGGGCCGGCGGGACTGATGGAGAAATCCGCGACCGGGGTGCGCACGCTGTGGTCGGTATTGTTCGCGTGGAAACTCCTGCGTGGGGCACGGATCGATCTCCCCTTCGCATGGCCGGGTCACGCCGAGATGCAGAGGGCCGATCGCGGCCCCACGGAGCCTCATCCCCTCGGACTGAACGAGGGCGACTGAGCGCAGCGCGGCCGGCTTGCAGGGCATCCGGTCTGGACTCGAGAGGGGCGGGGAAAGGCCATACAGTGGATTGAAGGAAGGGAGCCGCGTAAAATCAGCCCCGTAGGCCACGTTCGGACTCAATGACCGCCGAGGGAGTCGATTACGCGGTGGTCGGCGCCATGGCGGGATCGGTTCATGGGATCGTACGCGCCAGCTCCGAGGCCTCGAGCCTGCAGCTTTTTCCAGAGCGATCAGCCTGACATTCGAGAAGACACGGCTGCGGGTGATCGGGCTCGAGGCAGATCCAGGGGATAGCCGGGATGCATGAGAAGTCATGAGAAAATCCGCCTTTGCCCTGACTCTTCTTTTTCCCGTCATAGTGGGGGCGCAGAGCGCCGCACCCGCGCTGTCGCTCAACGACAAGGGGTATTTCGCCGAGCCTGGACTCGATGTGATGGTGTTCTCCGATTACTACCCGGATGGTCACCAGACGGGCGTCACCATTGTGCAGCACGGAACTCGCGTGGCAGCGAACGGTGATCTGAGGCTCGAGGCGGCGCCTGGGCAGTGGTCGCCGATGCCTGCCACCGTCAAGCGGGAGATAGACCGCACGCATCACACCATTTCAGAGACGCTGTCCTATCCCGACCCGGCCAAGAACCACACCGGCTTCAACCCCATCGCTTATCCGGATCTGCAGCTCACCTATCACGTCAGTGTCTCGCCGGCGGCGGGCAACAGCTTCAAGATACGAGTCGACCTCGACGAGCCGCTGCCGCAGAAGTGGGTAGGGCGGGTGGGGTTCAATCTCGAGCTCTTTCCCGGACTGCTGTTCGGCAAGACCTTCCTCATGGGAGCGCAGAGCGGCATTTTCCCGCGGCAACCTGCAGGTCCGGTCCATCCATCACGTGGCGAGATCGTGGCTGATCCGCTCGCGGTGGGCGATACGCTGGTGGTGGCCCCCGAAGAGCGCTTGCAGCGGCTGACGATTCATAGCGACAAGGGCCAACTCGAGCTGATCGACGGTCGCATCAACTTCAATAACGGCTGGTACATCGTGCGCACGCTGGTGCCCGCGGGCGCCACCCGGGACGCCATCGAATGGACAGTCACGCCCAACGTCGTGCCCGGCTGGCACTACAAACCGGTGCTGCAAGTCTCCCAGCTCGGCTACGCGCCAGCCCAGCCCAAGCGTCTGGTGATAGAGCAGGACGCATCCGACGACACGCCGAGTCCGGTCACGCTGTATCGGGTCACGCCCACTGGCCTCGAGGAAGTGAAGCGGGACACGCCGCAACGATGGCCGGGCCGCTTTTTACGCTATACGTATCTCACGTACGACTTCACCGGGGTCACCGACCCTGGCATGTACGAGTTCGGCTACCGCGGGGAGCGCTCGCATCCCTTCAAGATCGGCGATGGGGTTTTTGGCCGCTGGGCGTGGGAACCGACCATCGCCGATTTTCTGCCTGTACAGATGTGCCACATGCTGGTGCGCGATAAGTACCGCATCTGGCATGGCCTCGATCATCAGGATGACGCGCTGATGGCGCCCCCGGGCGATCACTTCGACGGTTATTCCGAAGGACCTGACAACTTTACCCGGTACAAGCCATACCAGCATGTGCCCGGCCTCGACGCTGGCGGCTGGCACGATGCAGGCGACTACGATCTGCGCATCGAATCGCAGATGGGCACAGTATGGATGCTGTCGAAGATGGTGAGCGAGTTCGGCTTTTACTACGACGGCACCACGATCGACGAGCAAAGAAAGCTGGCGCTGATCCATGTGCCAGACGGCAAGAACGACGCGTTGCAGCAGATCGAGCACGGGCTGCTCTCCGTGCTGGGCGGCTATCATGCGCTCGGTCGGCTCTATCGCGGCATCCAGGAGGCTACTGTCGGGCAATATACGCTGTTGGGCGACATCGCCACCGACACCGATGGGCTGATCTACGATCCGGGAATGAAGCCGGACGAGAAGACGCTCACCCGATCGGGCAAGCTGGATGACCGGTTTGTTTTCACGGAGAACAATCCCGACCGCGCGCTGAATGCGGCGGCGGGATTGGCTGCCGCTTCGGTGGCGCTGCGCAGGTTCGATCCAAAGACATCGGCCGATGCGCTGGCCGCGGCCCGGGCAATCATGGCGAAGAACTATGCGCGCGCTGCCATAGCCCCCAAGGTGTTCGTATTGAGCGAGCTCTATCTCGCCTCCGGGGACTCGACCCTGCTGGGCAAGCTGGTGGGCCTGAAGGACCGGATCGTCACCGATATCGGTGAGGCCGGCTGGCCGCTCGGCGAGGTGATCGGCGATATTCATGACAGGGCGTTTCGCCGTGACGTCGATCGTGCAGTGAGGGATTATCAGGAAAAGGAGCGGACTGCCGCTCTGGAGAATCCGTACGGCGTGCCGTACCACCCGGACATCTGGGGCGCCGGGT
Source organism: Steroidobacteraceae bacterium (assembly GCA_036000265.1). GTDB lineage: Bacteria > Pseudomonadota > Gammaproteobacteria > Steroidobacterales > Steroidobacteraceae > 13-2-20CM-66-19. The sequence continues at coordinate 9,979 of DASYGA010000348.1, forward strand.
GGACCATCGAGACGTTCGCCGTTCACCAGTACTTCTTCCACAAGGGATGGCCCCAATACACGTCGGTCGACGCCGAGCTCAATGCGCTCGAGTTCGTCCTCGGCGTCCACCCTGGAAGCAACACGGAATCCTTCGCCTCGGGCGTCGGCAGTCGCTCGGCAACCGTGGCCTATGGCGCCAACCGCGCCGACTGGAGCTATATCCCCGGCGGGGTGATCTCCGGCACGGCGTTGATCCGTCCCGATTTACCGGAGCTGAAGGTTTGGCCCTACTTCTGGCAGCAGTCTGAGTACGTGATGGGCGGTGGCGCCACCGATTACATGTTCCTGGCATTGGCGGCCGACCGCCTATACGGCCGGTCTGGTGCCGCGCCGGTCCGGAATTAGTTCGGCTCCAGCGGCCTTGTTCCTGCGGCGATGCCATCCAAATGGAATCGGTCGGCCGGTCGGCGATCACAATTTCTCGGGAGTACCCGTTGAAGCGCGATTCTTCGAAAAAGGGCAACACAGTTTCTTTCTGATGCCCCGCGACCGCTGGCAGCAGCCCATCATGGAGTGGTTGAGATATAACGGGTGGGCAGTGCGGGAAGCCGCGTCATGCTGTCGCGGTGCGCAGCCACCGGGCTTGGGCGTACTCGTGGCCGCTGAGCTCTGTTGACTTTCCGCCATTACGGCGCCTAGACTCCGCACGCATACCGATGGTAGCGCTCACATGAAAATACGCGCTGCGCCTGACGCATACCAGCGCCGGTCTTCGAGTTGGAATTGACGCCCGGCAGGCCGACGGTGCGCGATGCGATCCGGCACAAACGCGTGGGAGACAACACCGCTTAACAACTGATCCCATTACCTCACCGAGGGAGGTTTGTCATGAATCTGATGAATTCCCGCTTGATCGCCGCCGCAGCGGCCGGCGCCTTCGCCTTGGCGGGTGCCGCGACCGCGGTCGCGGCGCCGAACCCGTCCAGCGACTCACTACGTGACCTTGCGGCGCAGGTTCAACTGCGCCTCGGCACGGCGGCGACGCCGCTCGATCTCAGCGATCCAACCCTATCGCAGATCACCGCCGGCCAGTTCTCGGTCCTCACACCCGAAAACGAGATGAAGTGGCAGGTCGTCGAGCCGCAGCAGGGCGCCTTCAACTGGACGGGCGCCGACAACCTCGTCCACTTCGCCGAGGCGCACGGACAGCGCGTGCGTGGGCACACCCTGGTCTGGCACAACCAGCTGCCGAACTGGCTGACGCAGGGCGTCGCCGGCGGCACGATCAGCGACGCGCAGCTGCGCGATCTGCTGCGCCAGCACATCACCACCGAGGTGCGCCGCTACCGCGGCAGGATCTGGCAGTGGGACGTCGTCAACGAGATGCTCACCGACTCCAATCCGTCTCAAATCAACCCGAACGATTTCTGGGTCTCGCACCTCGGCACGGGGGTCATCGCCGACGCGTTCCGTTGGGCCAAGGCCGCCGACCCGAGAGCGGTGCTCTGCTACAACGACTACAATATTGCCGGCGAGGATGGCAGCAACGCCAAGTTCGAAGCCGCCTTCTCCATGGTCCAGACCTTTCTGGCCCAGGGCGTGCCGATCGACTGCGTGGGAGACCAGGGCCACCTCGACCTGCAGTACGGATTCAACCCGGACCTCATGACCCAGGACCTGCGGCAATATGCCAGCCTCGGCCTGAAGGTCGCGATCACCGAGGCGGATGTGCGCACGTTCGTGGAGACGACGGACAGCAAGCAGACCCCGATCGTTTCACCGACGGACTCCACGCCCAGCCACACCGCGAACCCCGCCGCAGCGGATTGGTACAACGGAATGCTGCAATCGTGCCTGGCCGTGCAGGCGTGCATCTCCTTCACCGTGTGGGGATTTGACGACTCGGAGTCGTGGGTGCCGGCGACCTTCCATGGTGAAGGCGACGCCGATCTTTACGACGTGAACCTCAACCCGAAGCCGCAGTACACCGCTGTGCAGCAGACCCTGTCATTGGCCGCAGGCGCACCCAATCGCCTCGGACCGAACGAGGGCGACTGAGCGCAGCGCCGACGGCCGGCATCACTGATCGCGACAAGCGAACCCGTCGCCGGCAGCGGCGGCGGGCTCGCCCTTCGCGGATTGCGGATCGATCCGTGTTGGGCGTCGGCTGTTGGCGGCGTGGCTGGTGAGCCGCTGCAAACGCCGGGAGCAAGGGCTGTTAGATACGCGGACCCCGGCAGCGACGGGTTGCCGATGGTGGGCTGCCGATGGTCCGCCCGGGTAGCGGGTGTCAGCGGCTCACTTGGCTTCCTTGGCCGGCATCGATTTGATTGCGGCGGCGAGCTGCTCAAACGTAAAGGGCTTGATGAGCGTCCGGGCGCTCCCGAGCGTGACGGTGGTGCTGTCGGTGACTGATGCCTCTCCGGTGGCCAGAATCACGTTCAGGGCCGGAAACCGGGCCTTTGCATGCACGGCGAGCGTCGTGCCGGACATGTCGGGCAGGCCAATGTCCGTCAGCAGAATGTCCACCAGGTTCGATGCGAGAATCGAGAGGGCGGTCTGCGCATCGCCGGCAGACATCGCGTGGTATCCCATGGCCGACAGCATATCGACAGTGGTCTCCCGGATGCCCGCGTTGTGCTCGCAGACCAGGATTCGGGTCGGCTGCTCGCGCACGGCGGGCGGCAGCAAGGTCGAGGAGTACGCGCCGGTCACGGTCCGGTAGCCTCGCTGCGAGACATTGGACAGCATATGTCGTACTTTCCGGGCCAATGCATCCCGGGAGTAGGGCTTGCTCAAGAGCTCCACAGATTCGTCCAACCGTCCTGAATTGATGAAGGCATCCTCGGTGTAGCCCGAAGTGAAGAGCACGGCCAGATCGGGCATCCGCTCGCGTGCCTTGCGCGCCAGCTCCGTACTCTTCAGAGGACCTGGCATGATCACGTCAGTAAAGAGCAGGTCAATAGGCATGCCGCTCTCGATGATGCTGA
>DASYGA010000412.1:0-1659 GCA_036000265.1 Steroidobacteraceae bacterium
CGAGATACCTGGGATGCGCTGCAGGGCCGCTGCGACCGTCGCGTCCGGCATCTGCTTGATCGTATTGTACGTCTCGATGTTGATGACGTTTATCGCCTGCTTCTGGGCGAGGCGGGCGATGGCATCCGTCGTGCGCTGCGCGTTGATCGTGACTTCCTCGAGCGCGGTCGGCGCCCGGGCATCGGCCGAGGCTGCAGCATCGGGCGAGGCCGCGACGCTGGCCGGTCCGGCGGCGTCGGGTGAGGCCGCCGCGCCGGCTGAGCCCGTAGCGGCGGCCAGCTGGACTGCGCTTGGCGCTGTGGCGGGCTGCATCGCGCGCGCGGTGGCCGCCGCCTTGTGCCGCCGGGCTGGATGCGGTGCCGCAGCGAGGGCCATGCCACCCGAAAGGGAATGTGCCGCGAAATAACTCACTGTCGCGGCGGCAACCGCGCGGCGGAGGGCGGAGCGAGTGGATGCGGTGCGGGAATCGAAGTCGGTCATGTTGAAGAGCTCTCCAGGCAATACGAGACCTCGCCGCTAGCCGCGTGTGCGCGGCGCAGCGGGAGACGAGGCGTTACTCGTTACGAACTGTGAGGCTCTAGGGTGCGCCGCGCTTGTTTCGTTACGGTGACAAGTGCGTTACGGGCGCGTGAGAACAGCGGACCAGGGCGAGCACACGCTCGAGAACCAATCGCGCGAGCTGCTGGAAGCGGAGCAGGTGGGCGGGGACGGCTCGCTCGGGGCAGGTTAGGGCCGGTGGAGCTCATCGGCGCCGGGGCCGGCCGCCGCGAGCCCCAATCGGCAACACGGCACTCAGCCGGCGCCGCACGAGAGCCGATCGGCCGCAGGCCACATCAGTGAGTCAGCCTCGCAATCGTGCACGCGAGCGCCACACTGGCGATTGAAGTGCCGATCAGCCATTTCAGCAGTGACGCTTCTCTGGCGTGAACGTCGGACCTCAAGGCGTTGATGTCGGCCTTGAGCGCATTGACATCGGCCTTGGTAGCCAGATGGCGCATGACCGAGCCGATGACCGATGCAATGCTCGCCACCTGCGCCTTGATCTCGGAAACCGCCGATTCAACGGCCCCGAGACGCTTCAGGACGTCTTCCATACCCGATTTGCCTTCTGAAGTTGCTGCGCCATGCATGCGGCACATCATACCGCTCGAGTGCGGCCGAGCAGCACCCTCAAAGGAGGCAAATTCAGCAGATAGGCGTCATTTCTCGTGTTCTGAAGACGTATTGATCACGTCTGACGATTACGTCCGCGCCTGTCTTACTGCGGCGGGCCGCCATTGGTGGCCTTGAGGAGGGCGTCGACTTCCGCCTCGGCAGCGAGCCAATCCTCCACCTCGCCGCCCAGCGCAAACCCCCGCCGCTCGCAGCGCAGATAGGCTGCTTGCTCGATCATGGCTCGTCGCGCCTCCGCGGAGACGGTGATCCCTTTGGAAGCGCCGGGCGAGGCTGCAGCGGGCTGCACGGCTGGCGTGGGACGACGCGCAGTCGCCGCTTTCTCGGCGGCGGGCGCGGCTTCGGAGGCGCGGACGGATCCTGTGGTGCGACGAGTGGCCATGAATACTCCTGTGGTCGTTCCCGTGATGGTCTTTGCGCTTCGAGCGCGCCGGAAGCTTGCCGGCAGCCTGCCACCCTTGCAAGCCAGGCCCAGAGCGCGTCCTT
>DASYGA010000433.1:0-8352 GCA_036000265.1 Steroidobacteraceae bacterium
GATCCTGCATGGTGCGGTTGATCGAGGCCACGGCGGTGCTCAGCGATTCGCCCACCGGCAAATTGAACGAGAATGTCGCAGCGACGAACGGCCCCTGGTGGTTGACCCCGAGCGGGGTCGTGCCGGGACCGTACTGGCTGAACGCGGCGAGCGGCACCATGGTCTCGGGCCTGGTGCTGAGCGCCGTGCCGGTGGAGGCCTTGCCGGTGCTGTTGGTCAGCTGATTGAGCTGGAAGTTCTGCGCGGCGCTGCCCGCTGCGGCACTCGAGCTGGTGGCTGACGTGGCGGCAGACGAGCTCGAGGCACTGGCGGGGCTCGACGTGCCGGCCGCTGGCGACGCGGCCACGGCGGCCGAACCGGAAGAGCTGCCGCCCGGGCCCGAGCCGCTCTGGAAGGCGCCTGCTGCGGGCGCACTCGACTCGGTGCCGCTCAGCGCGCCGCCCGAGGTACTGACGTAGATCTCCTTCAGCGTCTCGGGGCTTTGCCAGAACCGCGGGTCCACCTCCATGACGACGTGGTACTGGTTCATGTTCTGATAGATCGTCGACACCAGCCGCTGGCCGAAGGCGTCATAGAGCGTGCTGTCAATCTCGGACATGTTGACGCCGAGCCGCGCCGCGGTGGCACGATCGATCTGCAGCCGTACGTCGAGGCCGCTCTCCTGCCGATCGGAGCTCACATCCTCCAGCGCCGGGTTGTTGTCCAGCGCCTGGGTGATCTTCGGCGCCCAGCGGGTCAGCGTCTGCAGGTTATCCGACAGCAGCGTGTACTGATATTGCGCGTATCCCTGGCGGCCGCCGAAGCGGATGTCCTGGGCCGATTGCAGGAAGAGCCGCGCCCCGGTGACCCCGGAGAGCGAGCGGCGCAGCCGTGCGATCACCGCATCGTCGTTCAGCTTGCGTTGCGAGACCGGCTTGAGCTCCGAGAACAGGAATCCGGAGTTGGTGGCGCCGCCGCCCGGTCCGCTGCCGCCGGTGAAGGCGACCACGTGCGCCACCGCCGGGTCGTGCGTCACGATCTTCACGATCTGCAGCATCTTGCCCTGCATCGCCTGGAAGGAGATGCTCTGGTCGGCGCGCACGAAGCCGACCAGCGAGCCCGAGCTTTGCTGCGGAAAGAAGCCCTTGGGCACGATGGCGAAAAGATAGAAGTTGAGCACCACGACGCCGAGCAGCACCAGCATCACCATGCGCGGGTGGCGGATCGCCTGCGCGAGCGTGCGGCCGTAGAACTCGCGCAAGCCGTTGAACCCGCGCTCCACGGCGTGCAGGAAGCGGCCGAGGTGCGCCGGCGGGCGCAGGATGCGGGCGCAGAGCATCGGCGTGGTGGTGAGGGAGATGATGAGCGACAGCACGACGGTCACCGCCAGCGTCATCGCGAACTCGCGCAGCACCCGCCCCACGAGGCCGCCCATCAGCAGAATCGGGATGAATACCGCGATCAGCGCGCTGCTCATCGCCAGCACCGTGAAACCGACTTCCTGCGCGCCCTGCAGCGCCGCCCGCATGCGCGGCATGCCCGCCTCGACATGCCGCGTGATGTTCTCGATGACGACGATGGCATCGTCGACGACGAAGCCCGTGGCCACCGTCAGCGCCATGAGAGACAGGTTGTTGAGGCTGAAGCCGAGGAGATACATCACCCCGAAGGTGCCGATGAGCGACAGCGGCACGGCCACGGCCGGCACCAGCGCCGCGCGCGGATTGCGCAACATGACCACCACCACCGTCACCACCAGGATCATCGCGATGAGCAGCGTCACCTCGACATCGTGCAGGGAGCTGCGGATGCTCTGGGTACGGTCATTGGTGACGATGAGATTGATGCCCGCGGGGATCGATTCGCGAACCTGTGGGATCACGGCCTTGATGGCATTGACGGTGTCGATGACGTTGGCGCCGGGCTGCTTGCGGATGATCAAGAGCACGGCGCGCTTGCCGTCTGCCAGGCCGAGGTTGCGAATGTCCTCGACGCCCTCACTCACCGTGGCAACATCCCCCAGACGCACCGCGGCCCCGTTGCGATAGGCGATGATGAGCGAGCGGTACTGCGCCGGGTCCGTGGCGCTGTCATTGACGTAGATCTGGTAGCGGTGCAGCGGGTCGTCCAGCGCGCCCTTGGGCGCATTGGCGTTGGCCGCGGAGATCGCGGCCCGCACATCCTCGAGCCCGATGCCGTACTTGAAGAGTGCCTGCGGGTTGAGGTCGATGCGCACGGCCGGCAGCGAGCTGCCACCGATGCTCACATCGCCCACCCCTTCGATCTGCAGCAGCTTCTGCTGGATCTCCGTCGAGGCCGCATCGTACAGATCGCCGATCGGCAGCGTGTCGGAGGTGAGCGCCAGGATGAGGATGGGCGCATCCGAGGGATTGAAGGCCCGGTAGGTCGGGTTCTGCCGCAGTGACCCGGGCAGGTCCTGCCGCGCCGCCTCTATGGCCGCCTCGACGTCGCTCTCGGCACCGTGGATGTCACGATCGAGATCGAAGATCAGGATGATGCGGGAGCTGCCTTCGGAGCTCTCGGAGGTCATCTCATCGACGCCCGCGATGGCACTCAGGTGCCGCTCGAGCGGCGTCGTGACGCTGGTCGCCACCGTCTCCGGGCTCGCCCCGGGAAGCTGCGACATCACCACGATGGCGGGGAAGTCGACGGTGGGCATGGAGGCCACCGGCAACAGGAAGTAGGCCGCGAGCCCGATGAGCGCCACGCCGATCGACAGCAGGGTGGTCGCGACGGGCCGCAGGACGAATATCCGGGAAATATTCATCGCACCGGCGCCGTCTCAGCGCAGCTGCGCGGGCTGCGGCGGCAACCCTTCGGGCCCGTCGTGCCGAGCATCGCGCACGCCCGCCCATTCTTTGACGCGCTTTGCGAGGCGGTCGAAGAAGAGGTAGATGACCGGCGTCGTGAAGAGCGTCAGGAGCTGGCTGACCAGCAGGCCGCCGATGATCGAAAGTCCGAGCGGCGAGCGCAGCTCCGAGCCGGTGCCGGTACCCAGCACCAGCGGCAGGGCTGCGAAGAGCGCCGCCACCGTCGTCATCAGGATCGGCCGGAAGCGCAGCAGCGAGGCCTCGTAGATCGCCTGCCGCGGCGGCTGGCCGCGCTCGCGCTCGGCGGTGAGCGCGAAGTCGATCATCATGATCGCGTTCTTCTTCACGATGCCGATGAGGAGCACGATGCCGATGATGGAGATGATGTTGAGGCTCTGCCCCGCGAGCATCAGGGCAAGCAGCGCGCCGATCCCGGCCGATGGCAGCGTGGAGAGGATGGTGATCGGGTGGATGTAGCTCTCGTAGAGCACCCCGAGCACGATGTACACGGTGGCGATCGCCGCGAGCAGCAACAGCACTTCGCTCGTCAGGGAGGACTCGAACGCGAGCGCCTCACCCTCGAAGGTGGTGCCGATGCTCACCGGCAGGCCAATGTCCTTCTCCGCCTGGCGAATGGCTCCGACCGCCTCCCCGAGCGAGGCGCCGGACGCGGTGTCGAAGGAGAACACCGCCGCCGGGAACTGGCCGAGGTGACCGATCGAGAGCGGCGCCTGGCGCACGCTCACGTGCGCGATGGCGCCCAGGGGCACCTGGCCGCCTCCGGATGCCGGCACATAGATATAGTTGAGGGAGTTGACCGTGTTCTCGAGCCTGGGGTCGGCGGTGAGGATCACCCGATAGTCGTTCGACTGGGTGTAGATCGTCGAGATGATCCGCTGGCCGAAGGCATCGTAGAGGGCGTTGTCGATGGTCGCATCGGTGATGCCGAAGCGCGCGGCGGTGCTGTGATCGATGTCGACCTGCGCCGTCAGGCCCTGGTCGAGGTACGTGGTGGAGACGTGCGCGAGCGCGGGCGAGCGCTCGAGAGCCGCGCGCAGCTTCGGCACCCAGGGGTCGAGAATCGCGCGGCTCGCCGCGCCCAGGATGAACTGGTACTGGGCGCTGCCCTGGATGGAGCTGATGGTCAGGTCCTGCACCGGCTGTAGCGCCAGCGCGATGCCCGGAACCTGCCGCGCAGCCGCCAGCCGCAGGCGCTGCATCACCGTCTCGATGCTGTCGCTGCGGTCTTCCTTCGGCTTCAGGTTGATCAGCATCCGGCCTTCGTTGAGCGTGGCGTTGGTGCCATCCACGCCCACGTAGGAAGTCAGGCTCTCGACATCGGGATCCTGGCGGATGACCTCGGCGAGCGCCTGCTGGCGGCGGGTCATCTGCGCAAAGGAAATCGCCGGCGGCGCCTCCGTGGTCGCCTGCAGCAGGCCGGTGTCCTGCAGGGGGAAGAAGCCTTTCGGGATCACCACGTAGAGCAGCACGGTCAACACCAGTGTTCCGGCGGCGACCCAAAGCACGAGTGTCTGGTGCTCCAGCGTCAGATCGAGCGCACGGCCATAACCGCGGATCAGACGGTCGAACCATTCCTCGGCTTTGCGCGCAAGCGCTCCTTGCGAGCGCTCCGTCTCCTCATGGGTGCGCAGCATTTTCGCGCAGAGCATCGGAACCAGCGTCAGGGATACGACGGCGGAGATCAGGATGGAGATCGCAAGCGTGATCGCGAACTCGCGGAAGAGCCTCCCCACCACCTCGCGCATGAAGAGCAGCGGGATCAGCACCGCGATCAGGGAGATGGTGAGCGACACGATGGTGAAGGCGATCTCGCCTGAGCCCTTCAGTGCCGCCGCGAGCGGCTTCTCCCCCTTCTCGATGTGGCGCGAGATGTTCTCGATCATGACGATCGCATCGTCCACCACGAACCCGGAGGCGATGGTGAGCGCCATCAGCGACAGGTTGTCGAGACTGAAGCCCGCGAGGTACATCACCGCGAAGGTGCCGATGAGGGACACCGGCACCGATAAACTAGGAATGAGGGTCGCCGGGACGCTGCGCAGGAAGAGGAAGATCACCATGACGACCAGCGCCACGGCGAGCGCCAGCTCGAATTGCACGTCGTTGACGGAGGCGCGGATCGTATTGGTGCGGTCCGTCACCACCGAGAGGTTGACGTTCGAGGGCAGCGAGGCCCGCAACTCCGGCAACAGTGCCTGCACGCTCTTGACGACCTGGATGACATTCGCGCCCGGCTGGCGTTGCACGTTCACCAGGACGGCCGGAACGTCGTTCACCCAGCTTGCCAGCTGCGTGTTCTCCGCGCTCTCGACCACCTGGGCGACATTCTTGAGATACACCGGCGCGCCGTTCTTGTACGCGACGATCAGGTTCGCGTACTCCTCGGGGCTCTGGATCTGGTCGTTGGCGTCGATGGTATAGGCGTGGGCCGTACCGTCGAAGTTGCCTTTGGGCGCATCGGTATTGGAGTTGGCAATGGTGGTGCGCAGGTCATCGAGATTGAGCCCGTAGGCGGCGAGCTGCTGCAGGTTGGCCAGCACCCGCACGGCAGGCCGCGGCGCCCCGTTCAGGCTCACCAGACCCACGCCCGCGACCTGCGAGATCTTCTCCGCGATGCGGGTGTCGGCGAGGTCCTCCACCTGGGTGATGGGCATGGTGCTCGAGGTGACCGCCAGCGAGAGCACCGGCGCATCGGCAGGGTTCACCTTGGCGTAGATGGGTGGCGCCGGCAGGCTCTGCGGCAGCAGGCTGTTGGAGGCGCTGATCGCCGCCTGCACCTCGGCCTCGGCCACATCGAGGTCGAGGCTGAGATCGAACTGCAGCGTGATCACCGAGGCGCCCGCGGAGCTCGAGGAGGACATCTCCTTCAGGCCCGGCATCTGGCCGAATTCCCGCTCCAGCGGGCCGGTGACCGTCGAGGCCATGACATCCGGGCTTGCCCCCGGCAGGAAGGTCGTCACCTCGATGGTCGGATAATCGACCTCGGGCAAGGTTGAGACCGGCAGCAGCAGATAGCCGATCGCCCCGAGGATGATGATGGCCACCATCAGGAGCGAGGTGGCGACCGGCCTCAGGATGTAAGGCCGGGATGGGTTCATGGTCTACAACCCAGCCGCGCGTACACCTTGGCGAGGCGGGTGGCCCGGCTGCCGGTCGCCTTTTTCATGAAGGAGGCGATCCGCGCGCAGCGGGCGCTGGAGGCTTTCCCGCCGGCGGCGCCGGATGCGAGGGACGCCGGGGGCTTCTCGCCCGGCAGCAGAACCGAGGCTCCATCGCGGAGCTGATCTGCGCCGTCAGTCACCACCGTCTCTCCCGCCGTCAGGCCCTTGATGATGGATATGTTGTTGCCATCCGTAGGACCTGTAGTCACGGTGTGCATGCTCACCGTGTGATCCGGTTTGACGACATAGACGAAGTTGCTCGAGGGCCCGTTCTGCACGGCCGCGCCCGGCACCACGATCTGGTTCTGCAGGGTGTCGAGCACCAGCTTCACGTTGACGAACTCGTTCGGAAAGAGCTCCGAGTGCGCGTTGTCAAAAAGCGCCCGCAGCTGCAGCGTGCCCGTGCTGGTGTTGATCTGATTGTCGATGCTGGCGAGCGTGCCGGTGGCGATGAGGTGCTGCATGTTGCGGTCATAGGCCTGCACGGTCAGCTTCGCCCCGCCCCGCGCACGCTCGAAGACCTGGCTGAGGTCGCTCTCCGGCACGGTGAAGAGCACCGACATCGGCTGCATCTGCGTCACCGTGACGATGGCGGTGCTCTGATTGGCCTGCACCAGGTTACCGAGGTCCACCTGCCGCAAGCCCACCAGGCCCGTGACCGGCGAGGTGATGCGGCAGTAGCTCAGATTGAGCCGGGCCGCCTCGATCGCGGCCTTGTCGGCCTCGATCGTGGCCTCCTCCTGATGAACCGTCGCCAGCTCATCGGAGTAGGTCTGCTGGGCCACCGAGTTCTGCGCCAGGAGCTGCTTGTAGCGCACGAGGTCGCTGCGCGCACCGGCAAGCGTCGCCTGATCGCGCCCGAGCTGGGCGACCGCCTGGTCGAGCGCCGCCTGATAGGGCCGCGGGTCGACCTCCGCCAAAAGGCCGCCCTTCTGGATCGTCTGCCCCTCATTGAAGGCGATCCTGACGATCGGCCCGGTGACCTGCGGTCGCACGGTCACGGTCGCAAGCGGTGTCACCGTGCCCAGGGCATTGATCACCACCGGCACATCGGCGGTGCCGACTGTCGCGATGCTCACCGGCAGCGGTCCGCCCATCATGGCGGCAAAGGAGGGCTGGCCGGCCTGGGAGGCCAGGCGGTGATGGATCACCCAGGCGATGAGCGCGATGAGGGCGGCGAGCCCCGCGAGCCAGAGAATGCGGCGGCGGCGGGCGAGCCGCGGCGAGTGTTGGACCGGGGCGTCCGGACCCGACTCGCGGTCCAGCGGGTGATGTTCGATGGCGTCGGGAGTCATGGGGTCTCGCCTTGGACCGCGGGTGGCAGCGTCTGTTCCGGCGCGCAGGGTACCACCTCTCGCCTCATCGGCGTTCCGGCCGGGAGGCGGAAATTGTCAAGATCTGTCAATGAATTGCAACAACTACCTCATGCGCTGCAAGTCGGCCGCCGCGGCCGTCCGGCGCACTTACGGGCCCGCTGTTCCGGCGGCAGCGGGAGCGGCGCCGTCGGCGGCCTCGGGAGACTCTGCGGCCGCGGAGCCGTTGCGCCCGAAGGAGGAGGCATCGATGTGGTGGCGCTCGATGAGGTCATAGAGCGTCGGGCGCGTCACCCCGAGCAGCTCCGCGGCGCGTGACACGTTGCCGCGCGCGACCGCGAGCGCCTGGCGGGCCGCCTGCACTTCCGCCCGCTGACGCGCGACCCGCAGGTTCAGATACTCCGGATCCTCACCCGGATCCTTCAGGCCGAGGTCGTTGGCCGTCACCACGGCCCCTTCCGCCATGATGACCGCGCCCTTGATGCGGTTCTCGAGCTCGCGCACGTTGCCCGGCCAGGGGTACGCCTGGATCGCGCGGATGGCATCCGGTGCCAGGCCGCGGGTCGGTCTGCCGAAGCGCTCCGACATCTGCTGCAGCAGCATTTGCGCGATGAGCAGGCTGTCCCCCTGCCGCTCGCGCAGCGCCGGCAGGTGGATGGTGACCTCGCTGATGCGGTAGTAGAGATCCTCGCGAAAGCCGCCGGTGCCGATCAGGGTCTCGAGCTTGCGGTTGGTTGCGCAGACGAAGCGCAGGTCGAGCGGGATCGGTGTGCGTCCGCCGATGCGCTCCACGGTGCGCTCCTGCAGCATGCGCAACAGCTTCGCCTGCAGGGAGGCCGGCATCTCGCCGATCTCATCGAGGAACACGGTGCCGCCGTCGGCCGCTTCCAGCTTGCCGGTCGTGCGCTTGGCCGCGCCGGTGAACGCCCCTTTCTCGTAGCCGAAGAGCTCGCTCTCGAGCAGGGTGTCGGGAATGGCGGCGCAGTTGATCGGCACGAACGGCTGGTGCGAGCGGCCGGAGAGCCGGTGCACGGAGCGCGCGATCAG
>DASYGA010000481.1:0-3274 GCA_036000265.1 Steroidobacteraceae bacterium
CGCCGTGATGGACCTCGTAGCGCTCCTGCAGGCCGCGCAGGATCGCGATGGTATCCTCGACGGAGGGCTCATTGACCAACACCTTCTGGAAGCGCCGTTCCAGGGCGGCGTCCTTCTCGATGTACTTGCGATACTCATCGAGCGTGGTCGCGCCGACGCAGTGCAGCTCGCCGCGCGCGAGCGCCGGCTTCAACATGTTGCCCGCATCCATGGCGCCTTCCGCCTTGCCGGCGCCCACCATGGTGTGCAGCTCATCGATGAAGAGGATGATCTGCCCTTCCTGCTTCGCAAGATCGCCGAGCACGGCTTTCAGGCGCTCCTCGAACTCGCCGCGGAACTTCGCGCCCGCGATCAGCGTGCCCATGTCGAGCGCGAGGATGCGCTTGTTTTTCAGGCCCTCGGGCACCTCGCCGTTGACGATGCGCTGCGCCAGGCCTTCGACGATGGCGGTCTTGCCTACGCCCGGCTCGCCGATCAGCACGGGATTGTTCTTGGTCCGCCGCTGCAGCACCTGGATGGTGCGCCGGATCTCATCGTCGCGGCCGATGACCGGGTCGAGCTTGCCGGAGGAAGCGCGGGCCGTCAGGTCGACGGTGTACTTCTCCAGCGCCTGGCGGCTCTCCTCCGCATTGGCGTCGGCGACCTTCTCACCGCCCCTCACCTCCTCGATCGCCTTCTCCACGGCACCGCGCACGACGCCCGCCTCGCGCAAGATACGGGCGAGGTTGCGGTCCTCGAAGGCGGCGAGCACGAACAGCTCGCTCGAGATGAACTGGTCACCGCGCTGCTGCGCGAGCTTGTCGGTGACGTTGAGGATACGGTTGAGGTCGTTGGAGACGTGGATCTCCCCGGGTGCGCCCTCCACTTTCGGCAGACGGTCGAGCGCGGCGCCGAGCTCCGAGCGCAGCCGGTTGAGGTCGGCACCCGCCTTGAGCAGGAGCGGCCGCACGGTGCCGCCCTGGCTGTCGAGGAGCGCCAGCAGCACATGGGCGGGCTCGAGGAACTGGTGGTCGCGGCCGACGGCGAGCGACTGCGCATCGGCCAGCGCCTGCTGGAAGCGGCTCGTGAGCTTGTCCATCCGCATCGGGGAAGACCTTTAAAAAAGGGTTCGGATGGCGGGGGAATGGGGGTGAATGGCTGTGGCTTCAAGACCGCCTCTTCCGACCACGCAAGCGCGATCAATCAAGAAGACGCCACGCATCAGAGGTGCTCAGTACGCGCCCGGGTATACCTAATCCAGTTCAGCCAATCCATACGACGGCGGCCATCCGTCCGCAGCGGCTGTCTCGCCGGTATGAAAAGAAGCGTCCAGCATCAGCGTAGGTGCACCAGCCTCCGCCATGGACGGAAGGTATCCCGAGAGCGGCGAGCTTCCGCCTCGCTAGCGCGTACAGATCGCACTGCCACCGCCCCCGCTCGTTTGCGGCGAAAGCGCCCTCGGCGTAGACATCAGCCGCCACGAATGCGGCGCGCACCTCCTCGCCGACCTCGAAATGAGCCTGCCCGATGGCAGGCCCCATCCACGCAAGCAGTTGCGCCGGCGGCGTATTCATCGCTCGTACGGTCGCTTCCAACACCCCCGCGGCCAGGCCTCGCCAGCCGGCGTGCGCGGCGCCAACCGCAGAGCCGTCCGTCGCGGCAAACAGCACCGGCATGCAATCGGCCACCTGGATGACGCAGATCCTCCCAGGTGTGCGGGTCACTGCTGCATCGGCAGGACCGGGCGAGTCGAGTGATGTCGGCCCGTCGAGGTCGACCACGCGCTGGCCGTGTACCTGCTCGAGCCAGACGGGCTCGGCCGGCAATGCGAGGCGCGCTCGCAGTGCTGCCCGATTCTGCGCGACCGCCGCCGGATCGTCGCCCACGTGCGCCCCGATGTTGCAGCTGTCGAAAGGCGGCCGGCTGACGCCGCCCGAGCGAAGGGTGAAGGCCGCGCGCACACCGGGCGGTGCCGGCCAGTCGGGCCGGATGAGATCAGGCCCACTCACCGCTCGCTCGTTGCGAGGCGCTGATCTTCATCCAGCGCCGCCAGCAATTGCGCCATGTCCGCGGGAATGGGAGCCTCCCACTCGAGCGCACGGCCTGTCACGGGATGAGCCAGCGCGAGTCGCGCGGCATGCAGCGCCTGGCGCGGAAAGGCACCGAGTGCCGCTGCCAGAGCCGGACTGCACCCGGCGGGAAGCCGCCGCCGGCCGGCATATAGCGGGTCACCGACGATCGGGTACCCGATGTGCGCCAGGTGCACGCGTATCTGGTGGGTCCTTCCGGTCTCGAGCTGCACCCGCACGAAGGTGTGGGCGCGGTAGCGCTTGGCGATGCGGTAGTGCGTGACCGCCTCGCGTCCATCGCTGCGCACCGACATGCGCGTGCGCTGCGAACGATGACGCCCGATCGGAGCATCGACCGTCCCGCCGCCGGTCATTGCGCCACTGCAGATGGCGAGGTAGATACGCTCGATCTCGCGCTCTGCCAGCGTGACCACCAGTCTTGCGTGCGCCTCGGGCGTGCGCGCCACGACCAGCAGGCCACTGGTATCCTTATCGAGCCGGTGCACCAGTCCGGCGCGCGGCACCAGGGCGAGCTTCGGATCCAGAGCGAGCAACGCGTTCTGCAGCGTGTGACAGGGATTGCCGGCGCCGGGATGCACCACCATGCCCGCCGGCTTGTCGATGACGAAGAGCGCCCGATCTTCGTGGACCACCGTCAGGGGTTGCGCTTCCGGCGCGACACGGGTGTCCGCCTCGAGCCGCGCCGTGACCTCGACCTGCTCGCCTCCCAGCACTTTCTCCTTCGCTCGCAACTGCCGCCCGTCCACCCGCACGGCGCCCGACTCGATCCAGCCCTGCAGGCGCGCGCGCGAATACTGCGGCAGTGCGCGCGCGAGCGCCTGATCGAGCCTGAGGCCCGCGGCCTGCGGGGGCAGCACCAGGGAATGGCTGCGGAACTCGCCGCCTTCCGGTGAGTCCGAAGGGCTCCCGGCGGATTCGCTATACTCCCGCGCCATGCTCAATCTCGTTTCTCCTCGCGGCCGCTTTGCGTCGCGTCCGCTTCGCGCGGTGCGCCCCTCACGCGCCCTCATTGCCGCCCTCTGCATCAGCGCGCTCGCGCTGACGGGCTGCGCCCACCGCAAGCCCAAGCAGTCCAGTCCGCAGGCGCTGTACACGACGGCCAAGCATGATCTGGACTCCTACAATTACAACGGCGCCATCAAGACCTACGAGCAGCTGACGGCGGTCTACCCGTTCACCGAGCAGGCGCGCCAGGCGCAGCTCGA
>DASYGA010000487.1:0-3655 GCA_036000265.1 Steroidobacteraceae bacterium
GGTGACTTCGACTCCCTGCGGAATGCGGCGCGAGGAGAGAATGACCGCCTCCTCGCCGAGCTGCTCGCGGATGGAGCGCAGCGCCTGGCGCATGTCGGGGGCTGTATGTCGTACGATCTTCATTGTTACCTGCCGACCGCGGTGACGACGCGGACCTTGCGATTGTCGGGAATCTCATTCCAGGCGAGCACGGAGAGGTTGGGCAGCGCCGCGCGCAGGAACCGAGCCATCTGCGCGCGCAGCGGCGGCGGCACGAGCAGCACCGGCGCCTCGCCGGAGGCCTCCTGGCGCCGCGATGCCTCGGCGACCCGCTGTTGCAGCCGCTCCGCCAGTCCGGGCTCGAGGCCGGGGCTGGCGGCGTTGGCGGCGAGCGAGCCGGAGAGCAGGCGCTCGAGCTCCGGCTCGAAAGTGATCACGGGCAGCTCGGCGGAAATTCCGGCGATGTCCTGCACGATCTGTCGTCCGAGGGCGATGCGCACGTGCGCCAACAGCACCGCCGGGTCCTGGGAGCGCGGCGCGTGCTCCGCCAGCATCTCGATGATGGCGCGGATGTTGCGGATGGGAATGCGCTCGGCGAGCAGGCTCTGCAGCACCCGCACGACGCAGGACAGAGGCAGCACGCGCGGCACCAGATCCTCCACCAGCTTCGGAGCGCTCTTCGCCAGCGCGTTGAGCAGCTGCTGCACTTCCTCGTGGCCGAGGAACTCGTTGGCGTGCGACTGGATGACAAAGGAGAGGTGGGTCGCGATGACGGTGCTCGGGTCGACCACCGTGTAGCCGAGCGCTTGCGCATGATCGCGGCTCGCCGCATCGATCCACACCGCCTCCATGCCGAAGGCCGGGTCGCGGGTGGCGATGCCCTGCAGCGGCCCGAACACGCGCCCCGCGTTGATGGCGAGCTCCTTGTCCGGATAAACGACGCTCTCCCCGACCGGCACGCCGCTCAGGTTGATTCGATAGACGTTCGGCGCGAGGTCGAGGTTGTCGCGGATGTGCACCGCCGGGATGAGGAAGCCGAGCTCCTGCGAGAGCTTGCGCCGCACGCCGCGCACCCGGCCGAGCAGATCGCCGCTCTGGCGCTTATCGACCAGGGAGACGAGCCGGTAGCCGACCTCCAGGCCCACGAGATCGACCGGACGCACGTCCTCCCAGGTCAGCTCGCGGGTCTCCGGCGCCGGCGGCGCGACTTTTGGCGCCGCGGCGAGCACCGCGGCCGCCGCACGCTTCCTGTTGATGAGGTAGGCGGCCGTGCCGCAGAGCGCCGCGATCAGCAGGAAGGGGGTGTTCGGCATCCCTGGAATGACTCCCATGACCCCGAGCAGGCCCGCGGCCACTCCGAGCGCCTTGGGGTTGCCGAACAGCTGCCGGCGCAGCTCACCGCCCATGTCCTGCGAGCGCGACATGCGGGTGACGATCAATGCCACCGCGGTCGAGAGCAGGAGCGCCGGGATCTGCGCCACCAGGCCATCGCCGATGGTGAGCAGAGTATAGGTATGGACCGCGTCCGTCACCGCCATGCCGTGGCCGACGGTGCCGATGGCGAGTCCGCCAATGATGTTGATGAGGAGAATCAGGATGCCGGCGATGGCATCGCCGCGGATGAACTTGCTCGAGCCGTCCATCGCGCCATAGAAGTCTGCCTCCGCCCGGATCTCCGCGCGGCGGGTGCGTGCCTCGTCCTGCGTGATGAGGCCGGCGTTGAGGTCGGCATCGATCGCCATCTGCTTGCCCGGCATGGCATCCAGGGTGAAGCGGGCGCTGACCTCGGAGATGCGCCCCGAGCCCTTGGTGACCACCACGAAGTTGATGATGGTGAGGATGACGAACACCACCACCCCGACCGCGAAGTTACCGCCCACGACGAACTCACCGAAAGACTCGATGACGCGGCCGGCTGCCTGCGGGCCGCTGTATCCATGCAGCAGAACGACACGCGTGGAGGCGACGTTGAGGGCCAGGCGCACCAGGGTCGCGAGCAGCAGAACGGTGGGAAATACGCCGAACTCGATCGGGCGCGCGACATAGAACACCGCCATCACGATGACGATCGAGAGTGCGATGTTGAAGGTGAAGAGCACATCGAGCGCCATGGGCGGCAGAGGCAGGATCACCATGGCGAGCACGGCCAGGACGCCGGCGGGCACGCCTATCCCGGTGCGCAACAGGTCCCGCCAGGTCGGCAGGGCAGGGCTCGAGGTCGTACTGGCTGCGTTCATGGCTTAATGGCGTGTGGCGTCGATGGCGGGATCGATCGCCGGCGGCTCGGGAGGCCGCGCGCCGGAGGTGTGGGCGGCCTTGAGCTGATAGATGTAGGTGAGGACCTGGGCGACGGCAACGTAGAGCGTCGCCGGTATCTCGCCGCCGATCTCGACGTTGTGATGGAGCGCGCGGGCAAGCGGCGGCGCCTCGAAGATCGGCACGGAATGCTCGGTCGCGATCTCGCGAATCCGGGCCGCGATGAGGTCCGTTCCCTTGGCGATGACGAGCGGCGCGCGCATGCGGTCCTCGTCATAGCGCAACGCCACGGCGAAGTGCGTCGGGTTGACGACCACCACATCCGCCTTCGGCACCTCCTGCATCATCCGGCCGCGGGCCATCTCCCGCTGCGTCCGCCGGATGCGGCTCTTCACTTCCGGAGAGCCCTCGCTCTCCTTGTATTCCTGGCGGATCTCCTCGCGGCTCATGCTGAGCTTCTGCGAGTGCTGCCAGAGCTGCCAGGGCACATCGACCGCCGCAATGAGCGCCAGCCCGGCGGAGACCGCCAGCAGCGCATCCGAGGTGAGGCTGGCGGCCTGCGCGATCCCGGCGTGGAGCGGCACGGCGCCGAGTGACAGCAGCTGCGCCGCCTGCTTGTGCAGTACCGCGACCGCGACCACGCCGACCACCAGGAACTTCGCGAATGCCTTGACGAGCTCGACGGCGCCGCGCGCGCTGAAGAAGCGGCCGAAGCCGGCTACGGGATCGAGCCGGGTGAAGTCCGGCGCCATCGCGCCCGGACTGAAATTCCAGCCGCCGAGGGCGAGCGGCGCGATGAGGGCGGCAATCAGCGTGAGCCCGAGCAGCGGCGCGCAGGCGAGCAAAGCGCGCAGCATCTCCGCCGCGGCGGTCGACAGTGCGATCGCCGGGTCGAGGGCCGCGGCCGCGCTGGGCGCGAGACCCGATCTCATGATGTCATGCAGCGTCGCCCCCATGGAGGCGCCGAAAAAGTGCAGGCTGCCCGCGCTGACGAGCAGCACCGCGGCGGCGCTCAGCTCGGGGGATCGGGGAACCTGACCGTCCTCGCGCGCCTTCTCCAGGCGCTTGGCTGTCGGCTTCTCGTTGCGTTCCTGATCGTTCTCCGCCACGGTGTCAGGCTCCGCTCAGATGGCGCAGGAAGGCCAGCGCGACCGCCAGCAGACGGATGAAGCTCGTCTCGAGCGTCGGCAGGCTCGCGATGATGGCGATGAAGCCAAAGACGAGCGCCACGGGCAGCCCGACCGAAAAGATGTTCAGAGTCGGCGCCGCGCGGCTGACGACGCCGAAGGCGAGGTTGGCAATGAGCAGCGCCGTGACGGCAGGCAGCGACACGGCCAGCGCTCCCGAGAACAGTTGCGAGCCCCAGGCCACCACCGACCACAGGCCGGCGGGGCCGAGCCCCGCGGTGCCGATCGGCAGC
>DASYGA010000493.1:0-12446 GCA_036000265.1 Steroidobacteraceae bacterium
CAGGCTCGCGGATCTTAGGCGGGTGCTCGTCCGGCGGTTGTCGAATCCATCACGATTTCAGTCGCTTAGCCCGGCATAATGAGTTAAAACCGAGGTGTGGTTCTCAATTCCCGCCGGCGCGGCCGCGCGCTTTTTGTCATATTTCGCGCGCCAGGCGCGCGGCGATGCCCGTGTAGTCGAGCGGCCGCAGAGCTTTCAGGCGGCGCTTTTCATCCGCGGGCAGCGGCAGGCTGTCGATCAGCTCCGCCAGCGCACGCTCGTCGATGGCGCGTCCACGCGTGTGTTCCTTGAGGCGCTCGTACCCTCCGGGTACCCCCGCTGCGCGCAACACCGTCTGCACGGCCTCACCGAGTACCTCCCAAGCGTCCTGCAGATCGGCCGCGAGCGATGCAGCGCTGGCGTCAATCTTACCCAGGCCGCGGCCGAGCGCGCGCCAGGCAATGAGCGTATGGGCGAGGGCCACGCCGAGATTGCGCAGCACCGTGGAGTCGGTGAGATCGCGCTGCCAGCGGGAGATGGGGAGCTTGTCGGCGAAGTGGCGCAGCAGCGCGTTGGCGATGCCGAGATTGCCCTCGGCATTCTCGAAGTCGATGGGATTGACCTTGTGCGGCATGGTGGAGGAGCCCACCTCCGCCGCCGCCGCGCGCTGCTTGAGGTAGCCGAGGGAGATGTAGCCCCAGAAGTCGCGGCACAGATCCAGGATCACGATGTTGATGGCGGCGACGGCATCGCAGTACTCCGCGATCCAGTCGTGCGGCTCGATCTGCGTCGTGTAGGGATTGCACGTGAGGCCCAGGGACTCGATGAAGCCGCGGCTCACCGCGGGCCAGTCGACATCGGGCAGGGCCGCCTGGTGCGCGTTGAAGTTGCCGACGGCTCCGTTCCACTTGCCGAGGATCTCCACGGAGCTCCAGCGCCGCTGCGCGCGGCGCAGGCGCGCGACAAAGTTGGCGACTTCCTTGCCGAGCGTCGTCGGGCTGGCCGGTTGGCCATGGGTGCGCGCGAGCATCGGCACGTCCGCCTCGCGGTGCGCGAGCGCTGTCAGCTCCGCCGTGCGCTCCCCGAGTGCGCCGAGCAATCGCCGGCGCGCCTCCCCGAGCAGCCGGGCGTAGCTGAGATTGTTGATGTCCTCCGAAGTGCACCCGAAATGCACCAGCTCGAGTGAGGCCGCGCCGGCGCCGGCGGCGGCGAGCTGTTGGCGGACGTAGTATTCGACCGCCTTCACATCGTGGTTGATCTGCGCCTCGATGATCTTCACCGAGTGCGCGCAATCGGCATCCGGCTCGCGTACCAGCTCCGATGCCCGCGCGCTCACGGCCGGAGCCAGAGCGGCGCCGGCCAGGCTCGGCACCGCCCGCGCTAGATGCAGCAGCCATGCGGCCTCGATCCGCACACGCTCGCGGATGAGGCCGGCTTCGGACAGCAGATCGCGCAGCGGCTCGGTAGCCGCCCGGTAGCGGCCATCGACCGGCGAGAGCGCGGCAACCGCGGGCAGAGCATCGGGGCGAAGAGGATCCGGACGGGTGTCGGGCATGCGCTATCATAACGTAGACGAGCCACGGAGCAGAGCATGACGAGTTCCTTTCGAATCGAGCGCGACAGCATGGGCGAGCTGCAGGTGCCCACTGATGCGCTCTGGGGCGCGCAGACGCAGCGCGCCGTGCAGAACTTCCCGATCAGCGGCCTGACGATGCCGCGTGCCTTCATCGGCGCTCTTGGGCTGATCAAGCAGGCCGCCGCCCGCGCCAACACACGCCTCGAGCTCCTGGATGCCGGGCTCGCCGGCGCGATCGATGCGGCGGCAGCGGAAGTCGCGGCCGGGCGGCACGATGCGCAGTTTCCGATCGATGTCTTCCAGACCGGCTCCGGCACCAGCACGAACATGAACGCCAACGAGGTGATCGCGACCCTCGCCACGCGCCGCCTCGGCAAGCCCGTGCATCCCAACGATCACGTCAACATGGGACAGAGCAGCAACGATGTGATCCCCACCGCCATCCACGTGAGCGCCGCGCTCGGCGTCCGGCGGGAGCTCATCCCGGCCCTGCAGCAGCTGCACGATGCGCTCGCGGCCAAGGAGCGCGAGGTCGGCGCGGTGGTCAAGACCGGCCGCACTCACCTGATGGATGCGATGCCGGTGACGCTCGGGCAGGAGCTCTCCGGCTGGCGCGCCCAGATCGAGAGCGGACTGGCGCGCCTGGCGGCCACGGAGCCGCGCCTGCTGGCGCTCGCGCAGGGCGGCACGGCTGTCGGCACCGGCATCAACGCGCATCCGCAGTTCGGCGCCCGCTTCTGCGAGGCGCTGACGGACCTGACAAAGGTGCCGTTCACCCCGGCGCGCAATTACTTCGAGGCGCTCTCCTCCCAGGACACCGCCGTCGAGCTCTCCGGGCAGCTCAAGACCATCGCGGTCAGCCTGATGAAGATCGCCAACGACCTGCGCTGGATGAACAGCGGCCCGCTCGCCGGTCTCGGCGAGATCTCCCTGCCGGCGCTGCAGCCGGGCAGCAGCATCATGCCGGGCAAGGTGAACCCGGTGATCCCGGAGGCGGCCGCCATGGTGGCCGCCCAGGTCATCGGCAACGACACCACCATCACGGTCGCAGGACAGTCGGGCAACTTCCAGCTGAACGTGATGCTGCCCGTCATCGCCCACAACCTGCTCGAGAGCATCCGCCTGCTTGCCAACATCTCGCGGCCGCTCGCCGAGCGCGCGCTCGCCGGCTTCAAGGTCAATCCCGCGCGCCTCGCCGAGGCGCTCGAGCGCAACCCCATCCTGGTCACCGCGCTCAATCCCGTGATCGGCTACGAGAAGGGCGCCGCGATCGCGAAGAAGGCCTACGCCGAGGGCAAGCCGCTGCGCGAGATCGCCGAGCAGATGACCGACCTGCCGCGCGAGGAGCTCGCCCGGCTCCTCGACCCGGCGGAGCTCACCCGGGGCGGCATCAAGGGCGGCACCAGCGGCGGTGGCTGAGGCGGACGGCAGGGCCAGAGAGGCGGGCACGGCTGCGGCCCAACTTCCTCAGCCCGTGGACTGGCCGGCGCGCATCCGCGCGCGCCTCGCGGGCAGCCGGCCGCGCCACGACTCACACGATTGGATCGTTCCCGGCCTCACTGCCGAGCAGAGTCGCGCCTATCATCGTTTCTTTCCGGCCGAGCCCATCCCGGCGGCCGTGCTGGTGCCGATCGTCGAGCATCCGGGCGAGCCCACGGTGCTCCTCACGCAGCGGGCCACCCAGCTGCGCCACCACGCCGGTCAGGTCAGCTTCCCCGGGGGTCGGATCGAGCCGCAGGACGACGATCCCGCCGCGGCGGCGCTGCGGGAAGCGCGCGAGGAGATCGGCCTGGAAGAGGACTGCATCGGTGTGGTCGGCTTCCTGCCGGATCACGTGGTCATCAGCGGCTTTCGGGTCACCCCGGTGGTGGCAATGGTGCGCCCCGGCTTCAAGCTCTTCCTGGATGCACAGGAGGTGGCAGACACCTTCGAGGTGCCGCTCGCATTCGTGTTCGACCCGAGAAATCACCGTCCCCGGCTGCATCGCTTCCAGACGGCCGATGCGGAGGCCAAGATGTTCGACATCCCCTACAACAACCACAACATCTGGGGAGCGACGGCGGGCATGCTCGTGACTCTCTACCGGCTGTGCATCGAGGGCGAGGGGTGAGTACCGGCGGCGAGCCGGCGCCGGCCCTCGCCGCGCTGCTCGAGCTCATGGCTCGCCTGCGCGACCCGCAGCGCGGCTGTCCGTGGGATCGCGAGCAGACCTTCCGCACGATCGCCCCGTACACCATCGAGGAGGCGTACGAGGTAGCCGACGCGGTGGAAAGTGGCGAGCCGCAGAAGCTGCGCGATGAGCTCGGCGATCTTCTTTTCCAGGTGGTGTTCCATGCCCGCATGGCCGAGGAGCAGGGCTGGTTCGACTTTGCCGCGGTCGCAACCGCCATTCGCGAGAAGCTCATCCGGCGCCATCCGCATGTATTCGAGGATCCGGGACTCGCGGCCGATATCGGCCAGCTGTCGCGCACCTGGGAAGAGCAGAAGGCGCGCGAGCGCGCCCAGGCGGCCGGAAGCGAGGGAGCGGCCGCCGATCACAGTGCGCTCGCGGATGTGCCGCGCGCCCTCCCGGCCCTCACCCGGGCGGCAAAGCTCGGCAAGCGCGCGGCTCGCGTCGGCTTCGACTGGGAACATGCCTCGCAGGTGAGGGACAAGGTGCTGGAGGAGGTGCGCGAGATCGAGGAGGCACTCGCGGCCGGGGCGCACGCGAGCCGCGATAAGATCGCCGAGGAAGTCGGCGATCTGCTCTTTGCCGTGGCCAACTGGAGCCTGCACCTGAAAATCGATCCCGAGGAAGCTCTGCGGGCGGCGAATGCGAAGTTCGAGCGCCGCTTCCGGCGCATGGAGGCACTGGCGGCAGCCCGAGGGGCGCAGCTGCGAGCACTCGATCCCGCACAGTGGGATGCGCTCTGGCGACAGGCGAAGCGCGAGGAATGAGGCCGGCTGCAGGCGCTATTCAGCGCGGATTCACGCAGATCGGGCTATGTTCCCGGGATTATGACGGCCCTTCGGACTTCGCTGATTGCCGTGGCGGCGCTGGTGCTCTC
This sequence comes from Steroidobacteraceae bacterium, assembly GCA_036000265.1. Taxonomy (GTDB): domain Bacteria; phylum Pseudomonadota; class Gammaproteobacteria; order Steroidobacterales; family Steroidobacteraceae; genus 13-2-20CM-66-19. The sequence continues at coordinate 4,603 of DASYGA010000493.1, forward strand.
GGGTGCGGCGCTCATCGCCCGCGGCTACGATACCCCGTCCGCCCCCGCACAAGCGGTGCTGCACACGGCGGCTGTGCAGCGGGCGCGTCTCTCTCTGGACCAGGCCGTGCGTCTGGCCCAGCACCGCTACAGGGCCAGAGTGGTCAGGGCAGAGACGCAAACGCAGGCAGGCCGTACCATCTACGTCCTGCGAATGCTCGATGATGCTGGACGGGTATTTGCTGTGCGGGTCGACGCGGCGAGCGGCACGATTCTCTGACGCTCGCCAGATGGTTGGGTTTCGCGGGGGAGTCGTCCTATGCGAGTGCTGGTGGTCGAAGATGAAGCTGCGCTGCGCGAGACGCTGAAAACGCGTCTTACGGACGCTGGGTTCACCGTAGATGTAGCCCAAGACGGGGAAGAAGGTCTTTTCGCGGGGCAGGAATATCCGCTCGATGTCGCCATCATCGATCTCGGCCTGCCGAAGCTCGCCGGACTGGAAGTCATCCGCCAGCTGCGCACCGCGGGCAAGACCTTCCCCATCCTGATCCTCACCGCGCGCGACAACTGGCAGGACAAGGTCGCGGGCCTGCAGGCAGGGGCCGACGACTACGTCGCCAAGCCGTTTCACTTCGAGGAAGTGTTGGCGCGCTTGCAGGCGCTGCTTCGCCGCGCGGGTGGCTGGGCAAGTCCGCAGCTCAGGTGCGGATCTGTCGTCCTGGACACGCGCGCCCAGGCAGTGAGCGTCGCCGGCCAGGCGGTCGATCTGACCAGCTTCGAGTACCGCATCCTCGAGCACCTGATGCTGCGGGCTGGCGAGGTGATCTCCAAGGGCGAGCTCACCGAGCGGCTCTACGATCAGGACTTCGAGCGCGACAGCAACGTGATCGAGGTGCTGGTGGGGCGGCTGCGCCGCAAGCTCGATCCCGAGGATCGCCTGAAGCCCATCGAGACCCTGCGCGGCCGCGGCTATCGTTTTGCGCTCGCGCGCGAGCCGGGATCCTGAGCCCAGAGCCCAGGCAGAGGCGACGCCGCCCACCGTGCATTCACTAAGCCGCCGGCTGCTCGTCTCGGTCGCCGTACCGCTGGCACTGTTCTTCGGCGTGATGATGCTGGTGCTCGACACCGGCTTTCGCACGCTGTCGGAGCGGCAGCTGCATGCGCTGCTCGACTCGCAGATCGTCACGCTGATCGCCGCCGCGGAGCCGAACCCGTCCGGCGGCTATGACGCACCGCTCAACGGTCTCGATGCGCGGCTGGCCTCGCCCGATTCCGGCCTGTACGCGCAGATCCGATCCAACAGCCACCTCTGGCGCTCACCGTCCACCGCCGGGGTGCCCATCGACTTTGGCCCGCCGCTGGCGCAAGGCGACCGGACGTTCTCCTACTCGATCGTCGGTCACACGCGCGTGGCGATCGAGAGCCGGGGCCTCTCCTTCGAGGACAACCCGACGCGGCCGGGGCATGCGCTCACCTTCAGTGTGGCGGTGAGCCTGACGCCCTACGAGCAGCAGCTCTGGGTCTTCCGCAGCCGCATGCTCGGCTGGTTCACGGGACTCATGGCGCTGCTGCTCGCCTCGCTGGCGGCCCTGCTGCGCAAGGTGCTGGCGCCGCTGCGGCGGCTCGAGCGCGAGATCAATGAAGTGGAGGCGGGCCGCAGCGAGCTGCTCGGCTCGGGCTATCCACGCGAGCTGAGCGGCGTGGCGCGCCATCTCAATGCGCTCCTCGTCGGCGAGCGCAAGCGCGTCGCGCGCTATCGCGACACGCTGGGGAACCTGGCGCATGGCCTCAAAACGCCGCTCGCGGTGATGCGCTCGGCCATCTCGGGCGAGCCGCAACCGACGGCGCGCGCCGACATCGGCCCCGAGATCGACCGCATGGCCGGCATCATCGAGCACCAGTTGAAACGCGCGGCTTCGGGCGGGGCGCTGCTCGGGCAGGCGCCGGTCGCGGTGGCGCCGGTGGCGGCGGATCTGCGGGCGGCGCTGCTGAAGGTCTACTCGCGCAAGGACCTGTCGATCGAGCTCGCCATCGCCGCGGACGCGCATTTCGTCGGCGATCGCGGAGACTTCGTGGAGCTGCTGGGAAATCTCCTGGATAACGCCTGCAAATGGTGCCGTCAGCGGGTACGCGTGAGCGCAGCAATCGCCGCGCAAGCCGCGGCGAGCGACAACCTGACACTCACGGTCGAGGACGACGGACCCGGGATCTCACAGGACAACCGCGGCAAGATCATGGAGCGAGGTGTCAGGACGGATGAGACGGTGCCGGGCCATGGACTGGGCCTGGCCATGGTGCACGATACCGTCGAGCTCTATGGCGGGACGCTGGCGATCGACTCGGCGCCGCTGGGAGGGGCGCGGTTCTGCCTGAGGCTGCCGGGGAAATCACTTCATTGATCTCAGGGAACCGCTACAGCACGCGGGCAAGCACCGCAATCGCCACCACGAGCGCGAGAAGCGTCCACGCGACCGGATGCGCGAAGTTGAAGGAATAGCCGACGCCAAATCGCTTCTCGACCAGGAAGGCGGGATCGGCACGGTTGAAGTAAACCAGGAGGCGACCCACACGGCCAGAACGGCCAGCGAGACGATCGGCGCGGCGAGTATGGCAGCGACGATGCCGGATGGAGGGTCCGGTCGGGTCGGCAACTCGACTGTCACGACCGACTGCCGCCGCAGGGCATACGGGCGCGTGGCCCGATTGGCGCGCACGAAGGCCGCCAGGGCCGCTGCGCCCTGGCAGAACCACAGTACGGGGCGGAGAGCCGGATCTGTGCCGAGACGCGCGAGCCCTCCTGCCGGGGAAACTTCCGCGGCCACGGCGATACCGAGGGCAGAAGCCAAGCAGTACCGGCGCCCCGGCGGCCGGGGAATGCTCCCTGGCCGCCGCGGAGGAGTATCAGCCGAGCTCGAACTTGATGCCCTGGGCCAGCGGCAGGTCCCGCGACCAGTTGATCGTGTTGGTCTGGCGGCGCATGTAGGCTTTCCAGGCGTCGGAGCCGGACTCGCGGCCGCCGCCGGTATCCTTCTCGCCGCCGAAGGCGCCGCCGATCTCGGCGCCGGAGGTGCCGATGTTGATGTTGGCGATGCCGCAGTCGCTGCCGGCCGCGGAGAGGAACTGCTCGGCGTGCTGCAGGCGGTCGGTGAAGAGGGACGAGCTCAGGCCATACGCGGTGGCGTTTTGCTGGGCGATGGCCTCCTCCAGCGAGCCCACGGGGATGAGGTAGAGGATGGGGGCGAAGGTCTCGTCCTGGACGACCGGCATGTCGCCGCGCGCGCGGATCAGGGTGGGCTCGACGAAGTGGCCCGCGCCCGGGAGAGTATGGCCGCCGTAAAGAACCTCGGCGCCGGCGCTGCGGGCGGCGGCGACTGCCGACTGGAACCGCTCGACGGCCGGGGCATCGATCAGGGGCCCCATCAGCGTCCCCGGATCCAGGGGATTGCCGATGCGTACCTGCCGGTAGGCATTCGTCAGCCGGCGCTCGAGCTCTGCAGCGACGGCTCTGTGGACGAACACCCGGCGTGTCGTGGTGCAGCGCTGGCCGGCCGTACCAACAGCGCCGAAGACGATTGCGGGGACGGCGAGATCGAGGTTCGCGGTCTCGTCCACGATGATGGCGTTGTTGCCTCCGAGCTCGAGGAGGCTCTTGCCGAGGCGCGCCGCAACGCGCTCGCCGACCTTGCGGCCAACGGGCGTGGAGCCGGTGAAGGACACGAGGGCGACGCGGCGGTCATCAATGAAGCGAGTGGCAAGCTCGGTGCCGGCGTCGATGAAGAGCTGGAAGATGGGCGGCAGTCCGCGCGCGGCCAACACACGGTTGCACAGCTGCTGTACCGCGATGGCGGCGAGCGGGGTCTTGGGCGAGGGCTTCCACACCGACACATTGCCGCAGATCGCGGCCAGGAACGCGTTCCAGGACCAGACGGCCACCGGGAAGTTGAATGCGGAGAGGATGCCGACCACACCGAGCGGATGCCACTGCTCGTACATGCGGTGGCCGGGCCGCTCGGAATGCATGGTGAGGCCGTAGAGCATGCGCGACTGGCCGACGGCAAAGTCGGCGATGTCGATCATCTCCTGCACTTCTCCCAATCCTTCGGCCAGGATCTTGCCGTTCTCCAGCGAGACCAGCGTGCCGAGGTCGGTCTTGGCGCGGCGCAGCTCCTCACCGATCAGGCGGACGACCTCACCGCGCTTGGGCGCCGGTACCGCGCGCCAGGCCGCGGCGGTTGCGACGGCCGAGGAGATGACGGCCTCGTACTCCTGCGCGCCAGCGGGGCGCACCTGGGCGATCAGCGTGCCCGTCGCGGGATTGCGCACGCTCAAGAGCGCCGCGTCACGGCTGCTCGTCCAGCCTTGCGAGCCGGACCAGGCGCCGGGATTCAGGGGCGCGAGCTCGAGCCGCGCCAGGGTCCCGTTGATGTCGGATTCAGTGGTGCTCATCGAGCTGCCGCCTTTTTCTGTGTGCGCTGGTGCCCCGTCTTGCCCGACACGATCACCTCGCCGGAAACGTCTTTACTGCCGCCTGCCGCGTAGTAGCGGCCGAAGCGGTTGGCCAGGATGTCCGTCAGCCGGAATTGCTCCTGAGCCGCGAAGCCGTGATAGCGGTCCGGATGCTCGAGCACGAGGTCGACCACGGAGGTGATCCCGGCGGCGGTGCTCACCTGGATCGCCGACCAGAGCCGCCCCGCAATGAGCTGCGGATAGATCTTGTTGACGTAATTCTCCTCGCGCAGCTCCCCATCCTGGGTGCCAGTGACCGCGGCATACACGATCACGACGTCCTGCAGCGTCTGCGGCACGGCGTTCTCCAGAATGCGCTTCAAGGTGCCGCGATCCTGGTTGAGCTTCAGATCGTTCATCAGCAGGCGCATCTGCTCGCAGTGGCCCGGATAGCGGATGGTCTTGTAGTTCATCGACTCGCAGCGCGTGCCGTGCGTCTCCGCGAGCGATCCCAAGCCGCCGGAGGTGTTGAACGCTTCGTAGAGCGTGCCGTCGATCTCGATCTCCTCCATTCCCTCGAGCGGTGCGACTTCCACGGTGCGCCCGTCGACGATCGCCTGACAGGGATTGCCATACTCGTTGATGAGGCCTTCGGTCGACCAGGTGAGCGAGTACTTGAGCACGTTGTTGGGATGCTGCGGCAGGGCGCCGACGCGCAGCTTCACGGCGCGCAGCTCCTGGAAGTGGGTGATCAGCTCCGCCGCAGCGATGCTGATGAAACCGGGCGCAAGGCCGCACTGCGGCACGAAAGCCCGCGACGAGCCGGCTGCGATGGCGCGCACGGAGCGCGTGACCTCTACGTCCTCGGTGAGATCGAAGTAATGCACACCCACGGTGCGCGCTGCCTCCGCGACCGTCACGTTGCAATAGAACGGCAGGCTCGAGATGACCGCATCGACCGGATGGCTGGCCAGATGCTGCTCCAGCGCGCTGCGCTGCTTGGCATTGAGAGCGTGTGCGCTGAGGCCAGGGGCGCCGTGCGCGCGCACCACGGCTTCCGCGACGGAGCCGTCGACGTCGGCGAGTTGAACCTGATAGGCCCCGGAGCTTGCCAGGAGCCCGGAGATGAGGGCGCCGATCTTGCCGGCGCCGAGGATGAGTACGCGATGCATTCAGCCTCTCTCGCTGGATAGCGGGTGGAAGAGGGCGCGCATTCTCGCCTCCAGTCAGTCTTTGCGCCAGCCGTACCTCGGGGCCGGCGGGGTGCACGCCCGTGGTAGCATTGTGGCGATATGCGCTCCCCCGAGACAACCTCCTGGCACAGCGCCAGCTGGCAGGCCAAGCCTGCCCAGCAGCAGCCGGTCTACGACGATCCGGCCGCCCTGCAGCGGGTGGTGGCGGAGCTCTCGCGGCTGCCGCCGATCGTGGTGTCCTGGGAAATCGAGGCCCTGCGGGAGCGCCTGGCGGCTGCCCAGAGAGGCCAGGCCTTCCTGCTGCAGGGAGGCGACTGCGCCGAGACCTTTGCCGACTGCGAGTCGGACGTGGTCGTCAAGAAGCTGAAGATCCTCCTGCAGATGAGCCTCGTGCTGCTGCATGGCCTGAAGAAACCCATCATCCGGGTCGGCAGGATGGCCGGGCAGTATGCCAAGCCGCGCTCGGTCGACACCGAGACCCGTAACGGGGTCACCCTGCCGAGCTTCCGGGGCGATCTGGTGAATCGCCCGGAGTTCACCGCCGCGGCCCGCGCCGCCGATCCGGAGCTGCTGCTGCGCGGCTACGAGCGGGCGGCGCTCACGCTCAATTTCGTGCGCGCCCTGGTCGATGGCGGCTTCGCCGACCTGCATCACCCGGAGTACTGGGATCTGGGCTTCATCAAGCACGCGCCGCTCAAGGACGCCTACCGGCGCATCATCCAGTCGATCGGCGATGCGCTCGACTTCTTCGAGGGGATGAGCGGCACGGCCGTGCACGAGGCGACTCTCGTCGACTTCTACGCCAGCCACGAGGGCCTGCACCTTCTCTACGAGCAGGCGCAGACCCGCTTCATCCCGCGGCAGAACCGCTGGTATAACCTCTCGACGCACATGCCGTGGATCGGCATGCGCACCGCCAAGCTCGATGGGGCGCACGTGGAGTACTTCCGCGGCATATCCAACCCCGTTGGCGTCAAAGTCGGCAGCGCGATGGATGCCGCATGGCTGCAGGGCCTGGTCACCACCTTAAACCCACAGAATCAGCCCGGACGCCTGACCTTGATCCACCGCTTCGGCGCCAAGGACATTGCCACCATGCTCCCCAAGGCCATCGAGGCCGTGCGCGAGACCGGGCAGAGCGTCCTCTGGGTCTGCGATCCGATGCACGGCAACACCGAGACGAGCACCGGCGGCCTCAAGACCCGCCGCTTCGAGAACATCCTCGCCGAGCTCGAGACCGCTTTTCGCATTCATGCGCAGATGGGCTCTCACCTGGGCGGCGTGCACATCGAGCTGACGGGCGAGGACGTCACGGAGTGCACCGGCGGGGCACGCGGCCTGACGGATGCGGACCTGGCCAGGGCTTATCGCTCAACCGTCGATCCGCGCCTGAATCACGAGCAGGCGCTCGAGCTCGCCATGGTCATTGCCGAGCGCAGCCAGAGCCGGCGGGACAGTCAACGCGGTTAGTCATGGCACATCCCTGTGCCTGGAGCACTCTCTGCCTGTACGCCAATTCAGGATGCCAGGGCGCATTGCCGGTACAATCGACACATGCAATACGAGCACGTCGTCGTCCCCGCCGAGGGACGCAGGATCACCGTCAACCCTGATAACACCCTGAGCGTTCCCGACGATCCGATCATCCCCTACATCGAAGGGGACGGTATCGGCATCGATGTCACTCCGGCGATGCTGCGCGTGGTGAACGCGGCGGTCGAGAAAGCCTACGGGCGCAAGCGCCGCATCAGCTGGATGGAGGTCTACTCCGGCGAGAAGGCCAACGCCCGCTACGGCCAGTGGTTTCCGGAGGAGACGCTGCACGCGCTGCGGGACTTCGTGGTCTCGATCAAAGGCCCTCTCGGCACGCCGGTGGGCGGCGGCATCCGCTCGCTCAACGTGGCCATGCGCCAGAGCCTGGACCTCTACGCCTGCGTGCGCCCGATCCGGTATTTCCCCGGCGTGGCAAGCCCGATGCAGGACGCCAGCCTGACGGACATGGTGATCTTCCGGGAGAACACGGAGGACATCTACGCCGGCATCGAATGGCCCGCCGGATCGGCCGAGGTGCACAAGCTCATCGCCTACCTGCACAAGGAGCTCGGGGTGACGGGCATCCGCTTCCCGGCGAGCTCCGCGATCGGCATCAAGCCGGTATCGAAGGAGGGTAGCCAGCGCCTGATCCGCAAGGCCATCCAGTACGCCATCGAGAACGATCGTGTCTCG
>DASYGA010000004.1:0-6108 GCA_036000265.1 Steroidobacteraceae bacterium
ATCCGCACCGCCTGAATATGAGTGGATCCCACAATTTCGTTGGCCTCATCCGGGCCGCAACAACTCGAGAGTGCGAGTAGAATAGAGAACGGCGATGACTGGTCCGGCAACGACAGAGGCGGCGAAATTCGGTGAGTCGGATTGGCTATTGACGCTTTGCTTGAGGGGACAAGAATTGATATTCAAATCGCGATTGGCCCCAGCTCGAGTCAGATGTGGCCGACCTGAAGATGGAATTCGGGAAGCTAGTCAATGGCAATAGCGACGCCAGCGGCCATAACTACAGGAATCGCCTCGAGGCGCGAAGATATGAGGCTTGGTCTCGTATTGTGACGATGCTCTGGAGCGCCATGGTGATTGTTGGGCTAGCCCGCGCATTTGGCTGGATATAGCGGTCCTCCGTCCTCGGCCAGTGGGTCTGATGGCCTCATCGCGCAACTCCGTCCTCGGGCCCGTCGAGAACATCGCCCGCTCGATCTGGATCCTGCGTGGCCGGAAGATTTTGCTGGATGCCGAACTCGCAGGGCTGTATGGCGTGACCACCCGCCGGCTGAACGAGCAGGTGCGCCGCAATCGCAAGCGCTTCCCAGATGATTTCCTCTTCGAGCTCGCCCTCGAAGAATTCGCAAACTTGAAGTCGCATTTTGCGACATCAAGTTGGGGCGGCCGTCGCAAGCTCCCCTGGGCCTTCACCGAGCATGGCGCCATCATGGCTGCCACTGTGTTGAATAGCGCACGCGCCGCAGAAATGACTGTCTATATCGTCCGCGCCTTCGTAAAGCTTCGTACGCTCCTCGCCTCGAACAAAGACCTCGCTGACAAGCTCGCCGCGCTCGAACGCTCCGTCGCAGCCCTCGATTTGAAGACTCAGGAGCAGTTCAAGGAGGTTTACGAAGCCATCCGCGGCCTGATGAGCGATCCGCCTCCAAGGCAACGTCCTATCGGGTTTACTGCCGACCTCAAGCAGGAAATTGAGTGACCGAACAGCCTACTCCTCCTCCGCCCTCGGCCTGTACGCCTGCACCAGCTCCTGCTGGCGGCGCGGTGGCACGGGATCGTAATGGCTGAGCTCCATCGCATACGTGCCCTGGCCGCCGGTCAGGGCCTTCAGACGCGTCTGGTAGTCGGAAATCTCCGCAAGGGGCACCAGGGCTGACACCGTGGTGAGCTGGCCGGGGAGCGTGCTGTTGCCGTTGATGCGGGCGCGCTTGGTCGCGAGGTCGCCGGTGATGTCACCGATGGCACTGGCGGGGGCGGTGATCTCCAGGTGCACGATGGGCTCGAGCACGATGGGGCTCGCCTTGTGGATGGCATCCAGGAACGCCTTGCGTCCGGCGGAGACGAATGCAACCTCCTTGGAATCCACCGCGTGGTGTTTGCCGTCGAGAACAGTGACTCGGATATCCTGCAAGGGAAAGCCGGCGAGCGCCCCTTCCGTCAGCACCTGCCGAACGCCCTTCTCCACCGCCGGGATGAACTGACCCGGGATGGCACCGCCCACCACCTCGTCCACGAACTCGAAGCCGGCGCCGCGCTGCAGGGCCTCGATGCGCAGGAACACTTCGCCGAACTGGCCGGCGCCGCCGGTCTGCTTCTTGTGGCGGCAGTGGCCTTCGGCGGGACGGGTGACGGTCTCCCGATAGGGAATGCTGGGCGGATGGGTCTTCACGCGCACCCCGTAGCGCCGACTCATGCGGTCCAACACGGCGCGCAGGTGCAGCTCTCCGGTACCGTAGAGGACGGTCTCGTTGACGGCGGCATGATGCTCGATCCGGATGCAGGGATCTTCCGCGGTGAGCTTGTGCAGGGTATCGGCGAGGCGCTGCTCATCGCCGCGGCGCTCCGGCTCTATCGCCAGCCCCAGCATTGGCGGCGGGAAGGCGACGGGCTTCAGGTGGTACTGGTCCTCGTCGTGGGAATCGTGCAGCACGGCATCGAGGTGGAGCTCCTCCACCTTGGCGATGGCGCAGATGTCGCCGGGAATAGCTGCAGGAATCTCCGCGGCATCCTTGCCGAGGAGCTTGTAGAGATGTGCGATCTTGAACGGCTTGCGTGCATCGCCCACGAAGAGCTGGGCTCCGGGGCGAACCGTTCCCTGATGCACGCGCAACACGCCCAGCTTGCCGACGTAGGGGTCGATGGTGATTTTGAAGACGTGGGCGATGACGTGCTTGCCGGCATCCGGCATGACCTCCACACGTTGAGCCCGCTCACCCGAACCTTTCAGGAAGGGCGGCGGGTTGCCTTCGGTCGGGTTCGGCAGCAGCCTGGTGATGGCCCGCAGCAGCTCCGCGATCCCGGCGCCGGTTTCGGCCGAGGCGAAGCAGACCGGTACCAGATGGCCCTCGCGCAGGGCCTGCTCAAAAGGGTCGTGGAGTTGCTCCGGGGAGATCTCCTCTCCCTGCTCCAGATACACCGACATCAGTTGCTCGTCGAGCTCGATCACCTGGTCGATCAGCTGCGTGTGCGCGGTCTCCACGGTGGAGAAGTCGGCCGCCGCGCCATGCGGCTGGAAGAAGCAGTCCACCACTGACTGGCCGCCCTGCGCGGGCAGGTTAAGGGGCAGGCATTCCGCCCCGAAGGTCTCGCGCATCTGTAGCAGCACATCGGCGGATTTCGCATCGCGGCTGTCGATCTTGTTGATCACCACCAGGCGGCTGAGCCCGCGATCGCGCGCGAAATCCATCAGACGGTGGGTGATGGCGTCCGGGCCGCTGGTGGCGCTGACGATCACGGCGACGGCCTCGACGGCTTCCAGCACCGACAGTGCGCGGCCAAGGAAGTCGGGGTAGCCGGGGGTATCGAGGAGATGGATGCGAGTCGAGTCGCAGTCGAAGGTCAGGATGGAGGAATCGAGCGAGTGCTGCAGGGCCTTCTCCTGCGGGTCGAAGTCCGAGACCGTGCTGCCACGCGCGAGGCTGCCCTTGGTCCGGATGGCGCCGGCCTCTAGCAGTAGGCTTTCCGCCAGCAGAGTCTTGCCCGCGCCGGCCGCTCCGACCAGCGCGATGTTGCGGATGCCCTGAGTCGTATGCCCCATGTGGTGCTCCCCGGCAAAGGAGTGATTCGGGGGTGGCGGGATCCGCCGGGGTCGGAGGGAGCCAGGCTCCTTGGCCTCGGTACGCCGTCGCGCCACCGGACGAGTGCCACCGGAGTGTGAAAGGGTACTCCCGGGCGGGCCCGGTTTGCAGCCCGGCATGCAAAATGCGTCGCTGGCTCTTCCCCGCGCCACCCAGGAAGGAACCCCATGAGCACGCCGAAGCCCCACATCAAGCCCAAAGCCGAACCTTACCGCCAGCGCCGGGAGCCGCCCTTACGCGATGCGCCGGTGTTTGCGGAGCGCGATCCGCCCATTTTCACGGAGCGGGATCCGGACGCGGAGTCCAAGCCGGACGAGAGCATCATCTTCCGCGAGAACGATTGCCTGGGATAACCCAGCGAGGCCAGCCATGATCGAGTCGCACAGCGCCCCCGGAAAAGGCAAAGCATCCGAGCCGCGGCCCGGCGGCGGCGGCGGCGGCGGCGGCGCGGCACCGGACGAGGCACAGCGGGAGAAAGTACAGAAGCAGTTGGACGAGGCACTGGCGGAAAGTTTTCCGGCCAGCGACCCCGTCTCGATAGTCACGTCGCACGAAGAAGAAGATTGGGGTGACGCGAAGCCTTCGGCGGAAGCGTGAGTAAACGGGGACTCGTAACGCGGCGCCCCGATGTCACATGCTCCTTCCCGGGGCTTCTGGAGTCAGGGGCGCGGCGCATGCGCCGCGCGGGATTTGCCGGGATTGGCAAATCCCCGGGTTTTTCCGCGGAGCAGGACAGCGGAGCGGGAAAACACGGAAGAGAGCCTCCATGGACCAGCGAGCGGGCGGGAGCCCGCGCAGCCGGATTCACGGCGTCCCCGGGAAGGGGCATGTGACGTCGGGGCGTCGGACCGGAAAGCGTAACCCGCGACCGGTCAGGGCGCGGTCAGTTCCAGAGCCAGACCGGCCTGGTTGGTCGTGGTCAGCTGCACCGGGCGGCGCCACACCCGCTGCAGGTAGTCGAGCACCTTGCGGCTGCGCTCGAGGTCGAGCCCGCGGCCGTCGAGGCTGTAGTCGTGGACCAGCTCCAGCGTACCGTCGTTACGCACATGCTTGGCCGACACGGTGGGCGCGCCGAAGTTGTACTTGGGACTCAGGATGGCCTCGTGCAGGGCGGTCAGGTCGGGCTCCAGAACCCTGATCTGCCCATCGCTGCGCGCGCTGTAGCGGAAGAGGTCGAGCTCCTCGGCCAGCTCCCGTGTGAGGTGATTGCGCACGAAGGCGAAGTCGTCATCCTGGATCATGATGTTGCGCGCCGCCTCGAGTCCCTCCTTCTCCACGATCTTCTCCCACATGGCGAAGCCGAGGTGGTAGGGGTTGAGACTGAGCGCCACCTGCTGGTCCGCCGCCACAGGGCGGACCACGTCGGAGTGGCACTTGATCGCATCCAGGTAGGCCTGCTGCGGCACGAAGTCCGCCTCGCGCAGCAGTCGCGCGTGCCAGTAGGAGGCCCACCCCTCGTTCATGATCTGGGTGGCGAACACCGGATAGAAGTAGAAGGACTCCTCGCGCACCGCGAGAAAGATGTCCCGCTCCCAGCTCTCCATCTCCGGGGCATATTCCGCCACGAACCAGAGCAGGTCCCGCTCCGGATGCGGCGGAATGGGCGCGCGCTTCTTCGGCTCCATGCCCACGCTCGCCACTGCCGGCTCCAGCTGTGCGAAGCGTTTGCGGAACTCGCCCTCTTCCGGCGTCTGCTTGTCCTGTAGATATTCAGGGAATCGCACCCGACGCAGTGACTGGTCGACGTCGATGTTCTGTTCCAACGCCAAGGCGGCATCGAGCACCGCCTCTACGCGCTGGACGCCATGTGTCTCTATCGCCTGCTGGATCTGCCGCGCGTGATTGGCCGCATGCTCCACAATGTGCTCGCTGACCTGCTCCTGGCAACGTTTGAACAGGAGGTTGTTGCGCGAGAAGTCCGCGTGCCCGAGCACGTGCGCAGTCACGAGCACGTTCTCCGCCAGGCCATTGCTCGAGGCGAGGTAGGCGTGTCCCGGATTGCCCGGAAAGACGACCTCGAACAGCCGCGAATGGCCCATGTGCCGCTGGATCAGCTGGTAGATGTAGCGGACACCGAAGGACCAGTGCGGCATGCGCACCGGCAGGCCGTACACCGCGATCTCCATCATGAAGGAGTCGGGCACCGCCTCGAAGTCCACGGGATGGAACACGAGCCCCGAGCGGGCCGCCAGCTCCTCGATGCGTCGGGTGTAGCTCTGCCAGGTCTCGTCAGTCATGAATTGGAATGGGCATCACGGTGAGGTGCCCTCCTCGACCCGGCTCTCGGCGGTGAAGAAGTGCCGCACGGCACCCCAGACGTCATCGAAATCGTTCAGCGCGTAACTGCCGGCCGCGCAGCCCGCGGCGGACAGCTCGCCGAACATGCGTCCGGTCTCGGTGGCCAGCTGCCGTGAGAGGCCGGATGACACTTCCACGTAGCCGGTGAAGCATGAGTCCTCGGAAATGGCCGACAGCCCTTCGCGGGCATCCGCGGAGTCGCTGACGGAATTGTCGCCGTCGGAGGCATAGAAGAGATAGATGTTGCAGCGGCCCGGGTTGTAGCGCTCCTCGATGATCTCCCGTACCTTGCCGAAGCCGGTGGAGGCGACCGTGCCGCCGGTGCCGCTCACCTGGAAGAATTCGGCCTCGGTGAACTCCCAGGCCTCGGTGGTGTGCGCCACGAACACGGTCTCGAGCGAGCGGTACTCGCGCCTCAGGCCTTGCACCACCCAGAAGAAGAAAGTCTTGGCGAGCTTCCGGTCCCGATCCGACATGCTGCCGGACACATCGAGCAGGAAGAACACCACGGCATGGATCGCGGGCTGGCGGCGGCGGGCGAGCTGGCGGTAGCGCAGGTCTTCATCCGTGAACGTGGGGATCGCGCCTGGCGCGCCGCGGCGCTTGACCAGCTCCTTGAAGGAGCGGCGCCGGTCGAGCCTGGAGCGGGCGCCGCGGCGATCCCAGCCTTCGCGCACCCAGTCGGAATCCTCCGCGGGGCCGACGCGGGCCTTGAGGTTGGGGAGCTGCATCT
>DASYGA010000054.1:0-10865 GCA_036000265.1 Steroidobacteraceae bacterium
TAACCCGCGGCCTTGCCCGGGGCCTGGTATTGCCTTAGTTGTAGCACGGTTTACAATATTTGTAGCCCGTGATACAAATGCGTCGTGAACAGCTATTTCATATAGCGCTATTCACGAATGCCATCGTGGGGGGTACATGAAAAATATGAAGGCTCCGCTGTTCGTCTGGGCGGCGGCAATGTCCGCGTCGATCCCGGTAATCGGTGTGGTGACGGCAGCCCCTGCGCAGCAGAGACAGTTGGCGGCGCAATCTGCAGCGCCGGTGCTTCAGGAGGTGATCGTCACCGCGGAAAAAACGCGAACCAACCTGATGACCACCGCGGTCGCCGTGAGCGCGCAATCGGGATCCCAGCTGCGCGAGGAGCACGTCACCAATCTGGAAGAGTTGACGGGCACCACGCCCTCGTTTACCTACGCGAACCAGGGGCCGACCAGCGCCGTGAACATACGCGGCATCGGCATGTCCGTTACCAGCCCCAATGTCGCGCCGGGAGTTCCCCTCTACCGGGATGGGCTGCTCGCCCCGACACTGCTGCCGAACGAGCCGTTTGTCGACATCGCCGATGTCCAGGTCCTGCGCGGCCCGCAGGGGACCCTGGTGGGCGCGAACTCCACCGGCGGCGCCGTATTCTTCAACACGGTCAACCCGCTGATCGGCGCAACCGACGGCTACGCCGAGGCGGACTTCGCCACCCATGCAAAGCTGAGCGTGCAGGGAGCCAAGACCATACCCGCGAGCGACACCCTGGCGTTTCGCGTCGCTGCATACTACGACAAGCAGGACAGCTATTGGAGCGATACGCTGCCGGCATCAGCAAATCACCCGGCGCCGGGTGCGGCCAATCAAGCGGTCCTCCGCCTGACGACTCTCTACAAACCAACGCAGAAGCTCTCTGCGCTCCTGAAGATCAATTACCAGGACGACCAGAACGGGGGCATGGCGCATACTCCCTTCCTCAGCACCAATGCTGCGAGGGGATGGCCGCAGGGGCGATACGTGCTCGCATATCCGGATGCGGATACGCAGTACAGCGACCACCAGATCCGCGCGGGGCTCACCCTCACGTATCACTTCGACAGCGGGGTGACGCTGCGATCCCTTTCGGGGTTCTTCTATACGTACGAATATTACGATGACGAGCAGTTCCTGAACGGAAGCAACGGCACCGCCGTCTCGGCGCCATTCATCAACCGGATCCAGGACCATGTGTTCTCGCAGGAGTTCAATCTGCTGTCGCCGTCCGGCGAGCGGCTGCACTGGGTGGCCGGCAGCTTCAGCCAGCACTGGCCCGCGCACATCAACCTCAACCCCAATACGCCAACCGTGGTCGTCGACGAGGGGACGATCAAGGACACCAACGCCCTGTTCGGGCAGGTCGGCTACGATGTCACCCCCACGCTCGAGGCTCATCTGGGCTTGCGCGAGACCGTGAATCATGCGTACGGCACGGGCGGAGTGTTCGTGATCCCGGCGCACTATCTCGAGGTGCAGACGAATCACATCGGTGAGTCCGATGACTTTCTCACGGGAAACGTCGGCCTGAACTGGAAGGCCGGCCCCAACCAGTTCCTTTATGCGTTCGTTGCCAAGGGGGCGAAGACCGGAGGGATCAATGGAGAAGGCGTGCCGGATTTCGCGCCGGAGTCCGTTTGGGACTACGAGGCGGGGGTGAAGTCCACCTGGCTCGACGGGCATGCCCGAACCCAGTTTGGCATTTTCGACATGGATTACAAGGACCTGCAGCTTGCAGTCGTGACGCCAAGCCCCGTTGCGACACTGACACCGCAGCAGGCGATCACGAATGTAGGCCAGTCCTCGGTTCGCGGCGCCGAGTTCTCCATGCAGGCCCTGTTGGGGGGCTTGAGACTCGACGGCAGCGTCGGGTACGTGCACTCCAGGGTCGGAAGCTCGCCGGCGCTGCTCGACACCTACCTGTACTCGATCCAGGGCCTGAATCCCACCGGTCCGCAGTGCGCGGCGGGTCAGGGCAGCGGCTGCTTCGATTACACGCCGTACTACAAGAGTGTCAACGGAACACAGGACCCGCACTCACCCGAATGGACGGCGAATTTTGGCATTCAGTACGCGGCGTGGCTGCCCGGCGATGCGACCCTGACGCCGCGCCTGGATTACTCGTACACCAGTGTCCAGTGGGCGACGATCTTCCAGACTCCGGACGACCGCTTTCAGCCGCATTCAGTGCTGAATTTTGGGCTGACGTATGCGCGTAACGGCTGGAGTGTTACGGCATACGGCACCAACGCCACCAACGCGTACTACATCACCGGGCAGACCGCAAACGCCAATTTCTGGAGCGACCCCGCGGTCTACGGGGTGAGAGTCAGAAAGGCGTTCTATTGACTCTCGAACCCGACGATGAGCTTGTGCAACAGCCGCTTGAGCAGCTGACGGTCCTCCTCGGTAAGGATGGCGGTGTGCTCGCGCTCGTGGCGGGGAATGATCTGCGCCACTTCGTGCAGCATGCGCCGCCCCTTGGGCGTGATATAGAGCGCATAGCGGCGCTTGTCGTGAGACGACACTTCCCGGCGGATCCAGCCGCGCTTGAGGCAGGCCGCCACCTGTTTGCCGCTGGTGGCGCGCTCGACGCCGAGATAGTGTCCGAGCTCGGTCTGACTGATGCCGGGAATTGCCGATACCACTGCAGGTGCGCCGATCAGATGCGGCACGATTGCGCGGTAGGTCGGGTGGCGGTTCAGGCTTTGAAGCAGCTGGACGCTGGCGGTATAGATGTAGAGTCCGAGGACGGTCTCACCCGTCGGACACAGTGTCCGCTCGAGCAACGCGAGCCGATCCTCCTTCGGAGCGGTGACCGGCGGCCGATGATGGCCACGCGCCAAAGGCATGTTGTCTTGAGACGGCTGCCGGCCGCCACGTGCGTGCCCGGAGGCTCGTCTCGTCATGGTGCGCTTCTCAAAAGGAGGCTGGCGATTCTCGATGATTGCGGCGGCTTGTTCAAGTCATGCGCGCGGCCCAACCGGCTGCGGCCGCATCCAATCAGGCGAAGTGAGGTGCTGAGATGAGCGGTGTAAAACAAGATGAGCTGGCTGGCACTGATAGTGCCGTTTGTGGGCAGAAAATAGCGCGGCGGGTCAGCACTCGGCGTTCCTGGCTTACCGGGGCGGGGGCACTGCTGGCCGCAGGCGCGGTGGCCTCGGCGAGGACAGTCGGCGCATCAGCGGAAGATGACTCGGCGCTTCCCCGATCCATCTGGCCATACCAGGTTCCCGGTGTGCAGTTCGTCCTCGAGGCGCGGGTGACCATCGCACCGGTGATCGATGTCGGTGACACCAGTTACGGCCGTCGCAGGATCATTCCGATCACCGGTGGGACGTTTCACGGTCCGCGTCTCTCGGGTACCGTTCTCAATGAGGGCGAGGACACGCAGCTCGTCCGCGAGGACGGCGTGACCGAAATCGGAGCGCGCTATACGCTGCGCACGGACGATGGTGTCCTGATTTATGTCATCAACAAGGGCATCGTAGTCCCTCCAAAGACCGCCGGACAGAAGCTCACGCCTCATTCGGCTCTGCCGATGCCGGCATACGTCAGGACGATTCCTCAACTCGAAGTGCCGCGCGAGAGCCGCTATGAGTGGCTCAATCAGGCGCTCTACGTGGGTACGCTCAATCCGCTGCCGCGGGCGGAGCATGCGGTGGTCGTGCGCTTCTTCAAGGTCACCTGACCGTGGCTCTCCGGCTCGCCGCGGCTCTTTTCGTCACAGCGCTGTGCGTGCAGGCGCCGAATGTGCAGGCGGCTGCGCCTGGATCCGTAGCCGCATCGCCCGTACGGTGCCAGCAACTCCTGGCGGCGGGAAGCGATCACCTCGTGTTATCGACGGCGCGCTGGGTAGACAGTGGAGCGTTGCCGCCGGGCGCGACGCGCATGTTGCCGATGCTCGCGCATGCTCGCCTTCCCGCGCACTGCCTGATTCGCGGCGTCCTCGATCCGCGCACCGGCGTAGGCGGCGTGAAGTACGGGCTCGGCTTCGAGCTGCGCATGCCGGCACGGTGGAACGGCCGGTTCCTGTTTCAGGGAGGTGGCGGCCTGGACGGCTTCGTGGGGCCGGCGGTGGGCCTGGTGCCCGCGGGCGGAGCAGTGGCGCTGGCGCGGGGCTTTGCGGTCATTTCGAGCGACGGCGGCCATGAGGGGCAGAGTGCCGCCTTTGCGGCCGATCAGCAGGCGCGGCTCGATTATGCGTACGCGGGCCTCGGGCCGGTCGCGCTGCTGGGTCAGACGTTGGTAAAGCGTTACTACGGTACGCCGGTACGGGAATCCTATTTCGCTGGGTGCTCCAATGGCGGCAGGGAAGCGATGATGGTGGCCGAGCGCTTTCCCGATCTCTTCAACGGCATCATCGCCGGAGATCCGGGATTCAATCTGTCGCGGGCCGCGATTGCCGAGATGTGGAGCGTCGCACACCTCGATGCGATTGCACCGAAGGACGCGCACGGGGCTCCCATCTTGAGCGAAGCGCTCACTCAGAGCGATCTCCACCTCGTTTCTCAGGCCGTCCTGGAGCGTTGCGATCGTCTCGACGGCCTGCGTGACGGAATGATCAACGATATCGCGGCGTGCCAGCGGGCTTTCAATCCGAGGACACTGCTCTGCCGGCGCGGTTCGAGCGGACCCTGCCTGAGCGAGGCCAAGGTCGCGGCCCTCGCGGCGGTCTTCGGAGGTCCCCACGACTCAGCGGGACGGGCGCTCTACGCGAGCTGGCCATTCGATGCGGGCGTTGACACGCCGGGCTGGCGAATGTGGAAGCTCGGTACTTCGGCTACGGCCGCTCCCAATGCGCTCGATGCCGTCATGGGGCTGGATGCGATGCGCCATTACTTCATGATGCCGCCGGAGCCAGCGGTGACGCCCGCGACGTTCGATTTCGACAAAGCATTGCAAGCCACGGCGCAGACTGCTGCCATCAACGACGCAACTGGCACGTTCTTCTCGAGCTATATTGCCCGGGGCGGCAAGCTGATCATCTACCAGGGCATGAGCGATCCGGTGTTCTCCCCCAACGCCATCATCGGCTGGTACCGGAAGCTGATCAGCCAAAGCCGCAGCCCACACGAATGGGCGCGGCTGTTCCTGATCCCGGGAATGAATCACTGCGGCGGCGGACCTGCGACCGACCAGTTCGATGCGTTGACCGCCATTGTCCAGTGGACTGAGCACGACAGCGCGCCTACGCACATGGTCGCCCATGGCGCTGCATTCCCGGGCGTCACGCGGCCGCTATGCCCGTACCCGAAGTATGCCCGTTACAAGGGAGGGAATCCGGCGAGTGCGAGCAGCTTCGTGTGTGCCGGCCGATTGTGAAGGAGCGCGCGGCACCTCCCGCGGCCCGCGTCTGTGGGGCGCAATATTCTCAGCCCGGCGGCGTAGATCGATACCAAGCGACTCCTTCGGGGTCGAGCTCGCGCACGACCTGCCCGCGGCGAATCAGGCAGTTGAGGTGCGCAAGGGCTTCGCCGGTCGCAAAGGTGAGGAGACTCAAGCCCACTGGACGGCGGAACATGACATGAAAGACGTCCATTGCCCGCTTCGGCTCCCGCAGCGCCTCCCGCAGGCCGCCGAGCGCCTCCTCGTGCCGCGCGCTGAGCTGGCCGAGGCGCAGGTGCAAGCCTCGAAACGGCTCGTTGTGCGATGGCATCACCAGGACATCATCAGGCACTCGATGCGCGATGTCGGTGATCGAGGCAAGCCAGTCGGCGAGCGGGTCGGCTTCCGGCTCGGTGGGGAACACCGACACGTTGGAGGTGATCCGGGGCAGCACCTGATCGCCCGAGATCATCAGGGCGAGCTCCGGGCAATGCAAACATAGATGCTCCGGAGAGTGGCCGCGTCCGACGACGGCTCGCCAGATACGGCCGCCGATTTCCAACTCCTCCCCGTCGGTGATCCGCCGGAAGCTGTCCGGCAGCGCATATATGCGCTTACCGAATCCGCCGAAACGCGTCTTGTAATCCTCGATCGCATCGTCGTCCCACCCCGCCGCGCGGTAGAAGCCTATGGCATCGGCAGGGGGCTCCCGGCCAGTATCGGCAGCGAGCATCCGGCAGGTGAGGTACTCGAGGCGGGTGATCCAGAGCTGGCACCCGAAGCGGCGCGTCATCCAGCCGGCCATGCCGATGTGATCCGGGTGCATGTGCGTGCAGATCACACGTCCGACGGGACGGCCGCCGAGCGCACCCGAGAAGGCGCTCTGCCACGCCGCCGCGGTTTCCGTCGTCTGCATCCCGGTATCGACGACGGTCCAGGTGTCTCCATCGGCGAGTGCCCAGACGTTGATGTGGTTGAGAGATATCGGCAGCGGCATTCTGAGCCACAGGACGCCAGGGACGACTTCAACGGCCTCGCCCGGAGCCGGGGGAGATGGGAGGGGATAGATCAGTTCGGGAGACATTTGGCTCGAGCGCGATACGGGGCTCAGCCACTGGCGCGGCGAACCAGTGTGAAGCCGATGTCCACGACAGGCTCGTCGATCCGCTGCCCCTGCGTGCGGCGCAGGAGGAACTCTGCGGCCTTGAGGCCGATCACATGGCCGTCGATCTTAACGGTCGTGAGACTCGGCTCGATGTCGGAGGCGAATTCCAGATCGCCGAATCCGATCACCGCGATGTCATCAGGTACCTTGATCTCCCGCGAGCGCAGCTCATCGAGCGCGCCATGCGCGCTCCAGTCCGAGGAGCAGATGATGATGTCGGGGCGCCCGCCACCCTCGAGGTGTGCGGCGACCGCTGTCCGCCCGTAGCGATAGGTCGTGGGGCTGGCAAACGCCGCCACGACGGGCTCGGAAGCTCCTCCCTCCAGCATCGCTTTGGCAAAGCCGTAGCGGCGCGCCAGCGCCCGCACGCCGGTCGCCGAGGCCACGAAGGCGCGCCGCCGCCCTGCCTTCAGAGCATGAAGGGCAACCGCACGGCCGACGGCCTCATGCGAGAAACCGACCACCAGATCGACCGGTTCGGGCGGTAGATCCCAGGTCTCGATGGTCGTGATCTCGGAGCTCTTCAGCCGCCGCCGAGTCTCGAGGGAGAGATTGGCGCCGGTGAGGATGATGCCCTCGGGCCGGCGGCCGATGATCGAGAGAATCTGCCGCTCGACATGCTCGTCGCGCGCACCGGTCAACCCCAGCATCACCCCATAGCCCTTCTCGGCGAGGGTATCGCTGAGGGATTGGATGGTGCTGGCGAATAACGATTGCGAGATCTCGGGAATGACCGCTGCCACCAGGCGCGTGCGGCTCGAGGCCAGACCGCCCGCCAGCAGGTTCGGGATGTAGCCCAGGCGCTCCACTGCATCGCGAACCCGTTGAGCGGTACGAGCAGACAGCATCGCAGGTGAATTGAAGAATCGTGACACCGTGGCCGAGGAGACCTCAGCCGCGCGCGCAACCGCATCCAGGGTGGCAACGGAAGGCGCGAGTTCCGTTTCTCGCGGGACGGGCTGGGGCTTTTTCGTTCGGCTCGTCCGGGTCCGCGCTTGGGACTTACTTGTCGGCATATGGATGGCAGGATCATGTCTGCAATCCGCCAACCGTGCAAGTCGCGGCGGAATGAGCGCCCAGGTTGCCGCAGGCGCTCAGCTCCTCTTTATCGATGCCCCGATCGGATTGAGAATGTAAGCGCTTGCATATAGACTCCGATTGCGCTCCCAGCGTGAAGAAGTCCACTCAATATCGGGGGAATCATGGCTAACTACCTCAGGAGGCTGCGCGTCGCCGGTCGCGCTTTGCGGGTAGTCATGATTCTGGCAGGGATGCTGCCCGTCGGACTCTTGCATGCTGCGCCGCGTGCCACCGGAGCCATTGAGGGCAAGCTCGCCGATGGAGCCCTCTGGAGAGCCGGAGTGCCGCCGCAGTGGAACGGCACGGTGCTGCTTTTCAGCCACGGCTATGCGCCGCGGCTGCGCCCGCCCGAGCTTGCCCCTCCCGGAGTCGAGGGCTGGTTGCTTCGACATGGCTACGCGCTGCTGGCCTCGTCGTATTCCAAGCCCGGCTGGGCATTGGCCGAGGCGGTGCCCGATCAGATCGCCGCTTTGGATGCGTTCAGCGCAAGATTCGGCAAGCCGGAGCGCACGATCGCCTGGGGCGCATCGATGGGAGGCCTGGTCACCGTGGACCTCGCCGAAACCCATCCGCAGCGCTTTACCGCTGCTCTTTCAGAATGCGGGTCGCTCGCGGGCAGCATGGGAATGATGAACGAGGCTCTCGACGGCGCATTCGCCTTCAAGACGCTTCTGGCGCCCCACAGCGCCATCAGGCTGGTCGATAGCGGCGATGACCGGACCAACACCGCCCGGGTCGAAGCGGTACTGAAGACCGCGCTGCAAACACCGCAGGGACGTGCGCGCGTTGCTCTCGCCGCGGCGCTCGCGCAGATTCCGCCCTGGACCGTGCCCGATGCGAAGGAGCCTCCGCCCGGTGATTTCCCGGCGCAACTGTCGCAGATCGCTGCGGCCTTCGCCATGGGTGTGTTTCTGCCTCGAGCCGATCAGGAGAAGCGCGCTGGCGGAGTATTCAGCTCGAACGCCGGGATCGGCTACCGGCGGCAACTCGCACTGAGTGGACGGCGCGCCTGGGTGGGGCATTGGTACCGCGAGGCGGGACTCGATCTCGATCGTGACCTGGCGACTCTCGAGGCCGCGCCGCGCATCCCGGCCTCGCCGGGTGCGGTGGCCTACATGCGCGCGCACTATGCGCCCAGCGGCGAGTTACGGATTCCCATGCTGAGCATGCACACGCTCGGCGATGGCATGACGGTGCCCTCCCAGCAGCATGCCTACGATACCGCCGTGAGAGCGACGGGCCATGGCGCGAATCTGGCCATGGCGTGGGTGCAGCGAGCCGGCCATTGCAATTTCACGCCGGCGGAACAGATAGCCGCCCTGGAGACCCTCACGAACCGCCTCGATGAGGGAAGCTGGCAGGCTTCCGCCCGGCGACTCAACGAGCGCGCCCAGCGCACCGGACTGGGTGCGAGCGCCTTCATCGAGCATCGCTCGGCGCCGTTCCTCAGGCCCTGCACCCAGCATGAGCTCTGCGCTCCGGTGGAGGCGGGCCACGCGTCGCCGGGGGTCAGCCGGCCGGCGGTGGATCCTGTGTTGGCCCCGCTGGCCAGCGCCTCATACGATCCGCCGAAGCGCTATGGCGGAGTTGCCGACTCGTCTCTCTACATCCGCAGCTATGATGGCACGCGTTTGGCGATCACCGTGCAGCGACCGACGACGGGCGGGCAGCCCGTCGACACGCGCATGCCGGTCATCGTCACTCAGGACCGAACGGACGCGCCTCTCGGGACGGCGCAAAGGATGCGCTATTACACCGATCGCGGTTATGTGTGGGTCTCGCAGGACCGGCGAGGCACGGGCGCCTCGTTTGGCGTGCAGACGGGATTCGTGACTCGCCAGGATTTGCGCGATGCTGCCGCGGTCATCGAGTGGGCCGGTGCTCAGCGCTTCAGCAATGGGAAGGTCGTGACGCTCGGATGCTCCAACCAGGGGCTGTGGCAATATGGGGTTGCCGCGCTGCATCCGAAATATCTGGTGGCCATTGCACCGGCTTGCGCCAGCCCGCAATTCTTCGACGACGGGATCTCCCGCAACGGCATTCCGTTGTTTCCGGCAGCGGCGAGGCCGTATTCGGGTGAGTGCGGCGCCACCGGCAACCATCTGCCCGAACATGAAAGGCCGGCCCCAGTGGCAAAGCCCGTGGATGCGGATGTGAATGGCACGTTGCTCGCCGCAGCTCGAAAACAGCAGCGATGCGACGCGCCCTTTCTCGGGCAGTATTGGCTCAACATGCCGCGCGATGGCAACGACTCCTATGCCCGATACCGACCCGGTATTGTCGACAGCCCCATTTCCTACGCCGCGCAAATCGGCCGCTCCGGCGTGGCGATCCTGCAGCTAGGCGGCTGGTACGATGCCGCCCCTGCCGGACAGCTCGAGGGGCAGCGGCTCTGGGGCGGTGAGCTGGTTCTTGGTCCGTGGGTCCATGGCAATTTCATCGCGCCAGGTCTCGATTTCCCCGATGGCACGCGCAACCTCGATGCCGAAACCCTGCGCTGGCTCGATCACTTCGCGAAGGGCATCGACAATGGCGCAGGTCGCAGCGGCGTCCTCTACTACACCGTCAATGCTCGTGAGGGCTCGAACTGGCAATGGGTGAGCCACTGGCCGCCGCCAGGCCGGTCATCCCGGACCTACTATTTGACTCCAGGAGGGCTCGCGACCGCGCCTTCGAGGGCCGATGCCGCGCCCGCCGTCTACGCACCGCGGAACGTGCGTTGGTTCGACGGCCGCTATCAAGCGCTCGGGCGGTCCTGGAATGGGGACATGAGTGCAACCGATGCGGAAAGCCTCGCGGAAACATCTGCGTCCCTCGCTGCCGATACCCAAATCATGGGCACGCCGGTCGCACATCTATGGATCAGCGCCGACGGGCCGGACGTGAATGTCTTCGCAGTGCTGGAGGATGTCTCGCCCAGTGGACGCTCGACGTATGTCACGGACGGGCGTCTACGTGCGTCATGGCGGAGGCTTGGTCCCCCGCCGTGGGGACAGAGTCCCGAGCACTGGCATCCCGGGTATGCGCAAGACATCGCAGCGCTTACGCCTGGTAAGCCGACTGAGCTGGTCTTCGACTTTTATCCGACGTCCTACGTGGTTCGCGCCGGTGATCGCTTGAGAGTCAGCCTGGCAACCTCTCTCGGTAAGCCTTTCCAGGCGCCGCCGCTCGACGGAGGCAAACCGGTCACGCTGACTGTCTATCGCGACGCAAGTCATCCTTCCGCAATCACGGTACCGGTGGCGGCCCCTTAGGCAGGAAGGAGACTCCGCGTGGAAA
>DASYGA010000074.1:0-16091 GCA_036000265.1 Steroidobacteraceae bacterium
GCCACCGGCGCGGATCCTGGAGTCGCAGCCGGATTATCTGCTGATACTGCCGTGGAACTTCAAGGACGAGATCATGCGGCAGGAGGCGGACTATCGGCGGCGGGGCGGGAGGTTCATCGTGCCTGTTCCCGAGCCGGTCATTGTTTGACGTCCGGAGTTACCGACATGCATCAAGATCCGGCACACGGGGCCTCACTTGCCAAGGGATTTCCCGGGGACGGCGTGAATCCGATTGCGCGGGCTCCCGCCCGCTCATTGATCCCTGGAGCCTCTGCTGCGACATCCCTGTCTCCGCAAGCCCCGGGAAATCCCTTGGCAAGCGCGGCCCCGATCACATGTCAGGCATGTGGAGGCATGGACATTCAGTGCTTCTATAAGGTGAAGGACGTGCCGGCGCACAGCTGTTTGATGTTGCGGTCCCGGGAGGAGGCGCTGGCGTTTCCGCGGGGGGACATCGAGCTCGGATTTTGCCGCGGCTGCGGCTTCATTGGGAACACGCGGTTCGATCCGGCGCTCAACCGGTACTCGGCGCTCTATGAGGAGACGCAGGCTTACTCGCCGCGGTTTCTGCGGTTTCTGGACGAGGTCTGGGACGATCAGATCGAGAGGTTCGAGCTCGGGCCGGGGATGACGGCGCTCGAGATCGGATGTGGCAAGGGCGAGTTCCTGGTGGGGCTGTGCGAGCGGAGCGGCTGCACAGGCATCGGCCTCGATCCGGCTTATCGGCCGGAGCGCACGCACAGCAGCGCGGCGGAGCGGATGACGTTCATCCGTGACTTCTATGGTCCGAAGTACGGGCACTTGCAGGCTGACTACGTCTGCTGCCGGCATACGCTGGAGCACATCTCGCCGGTGCTCGATTTCGTACGGCTGGTGCGGGAGACGATCGGCGGGCGCAGTCACGTCAATGTGTTCTTCGAGCTGCCGGACATGGAACGGGTGCTGCAGCAGGGGGCGTTCTGGGATATCTACTACGAGCACTGCACGTATTTCACGCGCGGTTCGCTCGCACGGCTTTTCCGCTCGGCGACATTCGACGTCCATCGCCTTTACAAGGCGTATGACGATCAGTACTTGATGCTGGAGGCGCAGCCCGCACCGCACGCCACCGACGCCCTGCTTCCGCAGGAGAACGATCTGGCGACCATCGCCTCTCTGGTTGCGCGCTTTGAGCGTCAGGTGGGCGAGCGGCTGCGATCCCTGAGCGATGTCCTGGCGCGGCATCGCGCTCGCGGCAATCGTGTCGCCATCTGGGGATCGGGCTCGAAATGCGTGTCGCTGATCAGCTCGCTTGGCCTGGCAAAGGGCCTCGGGCCGGAGCTCGCCGCCGTGGTCGATATCAATCCGCACAAGCATGGCAAATTCCTGGCCGGCAGCGGCATCGAGATCGTCTCCCCGGATACCCTCAGGTCGCTGCGGCCGGAGGTCGTGCTGGTCATGAACTCCATCTACAGCGACGAGATCAGGCATGACCTCGCGGCCCGGTCTCTTTACCCGGAGCTGATTGCACTCGTTTAAGGCGCCGGATCCGGGCCTCCTGCCCGGCCCTGCGTTGCTTTGGTCAAAAAGCGTGGTTCTTGCCCAAAGCTCCGCCATCTGCGGCGGCGGGGCACTTCCCTGTGCCGGTGCGGCTCGGGGGCAAGGCGGTGATGTTGCCGTAGAGCCCGTCGATCAGCTGTACGAAGTGATCCCAGCCGTAGTTTTGCAATGCGTGCTCGCGTGCCGCACGGGCGACCGCAGCGGCGCGCCGCGGAGAGCTGAATACCTCGAGGATCGCTGCCTTCACGCTCCCGGCGTACGCCTCGCAAAGAAAGGCGCGCTCCCCGTTCAGCACCGGCTCATGCGCGCGTCCCCTGGTCGCGACGATCGGCCTGCCTGCGGCCATGTAGTCCAGCACTTTGAGCGGCAGATTGTCGCTGGATGGCCGCAGCGAGATCAGGCAACCGGCCATGGCGAGGTACCCGGGCATGCGGTCTCGCGACTCCCGCGTGAGGATGCGCACGCGCTCCCGAACCTGCGGCGTGAATTGCGCGAGTGCGGCTGCACGCGCCTCGGCGCTCGCGCCGACGCACACCAGCAAGAGCTTCGGATCGACGGCGAGCGCCTGCGTAAACGCCTCGAACAACAGATCGAGTCGCTGATACGCGGCGAAGCTGCCGGTGTACGCCACCACATGCGCATCCCTCGGAATGTTGAGCTCCGCGCGCAGCTGGCGAACGGCACCCTCGTCGGCAGCGTCGATCAGCGGCGGGAAACGCCATTCCGTGAAGGAGACCCCCGGCACCACCCCGCGTACGTAATCCGCGAGTCCGGTGCTGCAAATGATCTGCGACGCACGCCGCATGGCGAGGCGCTCGAATGCGCCGAGACCGCGCTGCGCGAGCGCCGTGCCGAGGACCCTGTGGCGGCGCAGCTCGACCGGAATAGCCGATGCCATGTCATAAACGAACGGCTTACCGGCCCTGGGGCAGAGCACAGCTGCAAGGTAGGCGGCCTCTTCCACCGCGTGAACGGCACTGTAATCGCGGGTCCTGAGCAGGCGCCAGAAGGAGCGCGCAAGCGTCAGGTCGAGCAGCGCCTTGCCGGCGGAGAAGCCGATCGGCACGGCGCGGATGCCCAGCGGGTTGGCGCATCGATGGATCTGGGTTGCGGGAATGAGTGTGTCTCGCCCGATGGGAAAGGCGAGCAGATCCACCTCGTACCCGAGCTGGCCGAGGGCGCGGCACGTATGGCCGAGCGCGATCGGCGTGCCGCGATCCTGGTAAAACGGCTGGGGCGTCACCACGAGGACGCGCCGGCTCGTCACGGATTGCGTCGGCATAGTTCGGACCCTGGAGATTCAGCCTGGCGGCATCGCATGCGCGACCGAAGCCGCAGCAAGCAGTGAGCCCGGGAGGCCGGCCCCCCGTTCCCTCACTGCCGCCGGTCTGTAACCAGATGACCGGGGGCGGCGCCAAACAGCCGGACCTTGAGCCCCTCGGCGCGCCCCGGCGCACTGGGCACGGCAACCGCCAAGATATCGACCACCGCCCGCGCGGTGTTCCAGTTACACGCCCACCACCGGGCGAGCACCCCGTAGCAACGTGAACGCTCCGCGGGCGTCAGCGCCTCACGCCGGACCATATTCAGGTACTCGCCGTAGAGCCGCCATGTCGGAAAACTCACCTGGCCGCCATGGGCTCTGTCGTGCCATGAGGCACGGTCGATGGAGCGCCGCTGTGCCCGGGTGTAGCGGTTGGGATGCTCGCGGATGGCCAGCAAGGGAGCCGGCAGCTGCACCATTCGGCCGCGCAGCGCCAGCTGCGCGAGGAGCGCCCGATCCGCGCCGTGGAAGTTGCCGTGCAGCAGCGACCCGCGCAGCGCTTCCCGTCGGATCAGCCCAAAGAAGTCCACACAGGTGTGGGAGCGGAGCACCATCCACGCAAAGCGCTCGGACGGTGACATCGAGTCCGCGCCAGCGAGCTTGCTGTCGTAGAGGCCGAGCTGCGTGCCGCTGGCGTCGATGTACGAGATCACCGTGTTGCAGAGCACGGCTGCGGGACGCTCCTCCAGGATGCGATAGGTCTTGGCGAGGAACGTCGGCTGCATGCTGTCATCGTGGGCCAGCCATTTGAAGTAGCGGCCGCGAGCATGACTGAACGCCAGGTTGTAGTTGGCGGCGGCACCGAGATTTTGCGGGTTGCGGAAGTAGCTCACCCGCGGGTCGCGGGCGGCGTAATCGCGGCAGATCTCGTCCGTTCGGTCGGTGGAAGCGTTATCGCAAAGGATGAGCTCCAGGTCGCCGAGCGTCTGCGCGAGGGTCGACCGGATGGCATCCTCGAGAAAGGCCTCCCCGTTGAACACGGGCAGTCCTACGCTGACCAGCGGCAACCCGGCCGCGGACTCGGAAGCCTGGCGCATCACGTCCCCTTACGCTATCGCACGGCGCCTTGCGCCGGGAAGGGTTCAACGCGCGACCAGCACTTTACGTTCCAGCCCTAGATCAGGCTCCAAGTCGCCTGCGGCGCTTTCTTTCGCCCTAAGGAAATTTGATCTTGCCACCGCCGGCGGCGGGACCAGCGGGGCCGGGACCGATGCCGCCCGCGCCGACCTCCGGCACGACTATGCGCGAGGCCGACTCCCGGCGCATCTCGCGAGCTTCCTCGATGGCCTGCTCCAACGCGGCGTTGACACCATCCGGGAACCTGAGGAGTGCCTCCTCCAAAGTGGCCGCCTCGATCTCGAAGGCCAGCGGCAGCACCCCCGCGGGGGTCAGGAGCTGCGTCTGCCCGGAGAAGAGCACCGGCCGCTTCGGATCGGCAGCACCGTCCACGGTCACGGGTGTGAGCCTGCGGATCGTACCGGCCCGGCGATCGGTGAAGATCTCCTCCCGGTAAAGACCGGCGGAGTCGAGGCGTACATCCGGAAGCTCACTCTTCGCTGCCATGGGAGGACCCTGTCTGATTTCATTGGGGAGGCGATGCCCATTGTACCAGTGCGGCCACGAAGGGACGGTCCGCCTCGAGAATGTCCTCGCGGGCAAGCTGCGAGCGCTCGACCCATTTCAGGCGCTGGCCATCGAGTGCCTGCGGCTCGCCGCGGTACCGGCCCACGACCCACATGGAAAGCTCCACGACGCGGTCGGGATAGCTATGGGTCAGCCGCATCATCGGCGTTGCCTCGACCACCACGATGCCGAGCTCCTCCTGGAGCTCGCGGGCCAGGGCGGCGTCCTCCGATTCGCCGGGAGCGACCTTGCCGCCGGGAAACTCCCACCGGCCGGCCATGTGCTTGCCCGCCGGGCGCTCGGCAATGAGCACTCTGCCCGAGGGGTCGAGGAGCGCCGCGGCAACGACGAGGATCAAGTCACTCGACGCTCGAGAGGGCCCCGTGGCAGTGCTTGTACTTCTTGCCGGAGCCGCAAGGACAGGGCTCGTTGCGGCCGATCTTGCGCTCGCCGCGCACGAAGGTTCCCTGCGGGTCCGCCGGCGGCGCTGCATGCGGGTCCGTCCCGCCGAGCCCACGCAAGCCGCCGCCCATCATCGCCGCGCGCGCAGCCGCGGGGATCGCAGCTTCCTCCGGCATTTCGCCGCCTCCGGCGAGAGCGGACATCGCCTCTGCATGCTGTGCCTGCAACGCCCGCATCAACCTTCGGCGCCGCTCCTCCTCCTCGCGGTCGACTTCCTCCTGGGTGCGAACCTCGATCTGCATCAGGCGCGTCACCGTCTCGAACTTCACGCGATCGAGCATCGCGGTGAACATCTGGAAGGCCTCGCGCTTGTACTCCGTGCGGTAGTCCTGCTGGGCATAGCCGCGCAGGTGAATCCCCTGGCGCAGATAATCCATGGCCGCCAGGTGATCGCGCCAGTGCGCATCGAGCGTACGCAACATGACGTCCTTCTCGATGTGGCGCATCAACACCGCATCGATGCGGGAAACCTTGGCTTCGTATGCCTGCTGCACCTCGCTGCCGAGGCGCTCCCGCAGCGTCGGCTCCTCGAGCTCCGGCTCCTGCTCGAGCCAGCTCTTCACATTCACGTGCACGTTGAAATCACTCTCGAGCGCCTTGTTCAGGCCCTCCAGGTCCCAATCGCCCGGCATGGCGTGCTTCGGCAGGTACTGATCCACCAGCACGCCGATCGCCTCGTCCAGGATGCCGCGGATCGCCGCCGACACTTCCGCCGCACCCATGATCTCCGTGCGCTGCTGATAGACCACCTTGCGCTGATCGTTGGCGACGTCATCGAAAAGAAGCAGCTGCTTGCGGATGTCGAAGTTGTGCGCCTCGACCTTGCGCTGCGCCTTCTCTATCTGCCGGCTCAGCATGCCGCTCTCGATGACCTCTCCCTCCTTCATGCCGGCCATCTTCAGCAGCCGCTGCGTGCGCACCGGATCGCCGAAGATGCGCATCAGGTTGTCTTCCATGGAGAGATAGAACCGGCTCGATCCGGGGTCGCCCTGGCGCCCCGAGCGGCCACGCAGCTGGTTGTCGATGCGACGGGACTCGTGCCGTTCCGTGCCGATGATATGCAGGCCGCCGGCCGCCAGCACCTTCTCGTGCCGCGCCCGCCAGTCGGCCCTGACCCGCTCGCGCGTCGCCTCGTCGATCTGCTCGGCAGTCTCCTCGGCCAGCGCGGCAAGCTCCGCCTCGATGCTGCCGCCCAGCACGATGTCCGTGCCGCGGCCCGCCATGTTGGTGGCGATGGTCACCGCGCCCGGCCGTCCGGCCTGCGCGACCACGTGAGCCTCGCGCTCGTGCTGCTTCGCATTCAGCACCTGGTGCGCAATACCCTCCTTTTCCAGCACGCCGGAGACCAGCTCCGAGGTCTCGATGGAAGTCGTGCCGACGAGCACCGGCTGCTCGCGCTCGACACACTCGCGGACGTCCTCGATGATGGCCTTGAACTTGTCGCTCTGCGTCAGGTGCACGAAGTCCGCCATGTCCTTGCGGATCATCGGCTTGTGGGTCGGGATGACCGTGACCTCCAGGCCGTAGATCTCCAGGAATTCCGGCGCCTCGGTATCCGCGGTGCCGGTCATGCCGGAGAGCTTCTTGTACAGGCGGAAGTAGTTCTGGAAGGTGATCGAGGCGACCGTCTGGTTCTCCTCGCGCACCCGCACACCCTCCTTCGCCTCGATCGCCTGGTGCAGGCCGTCGGACCAGCGCCGGCCCGGCATGGTGCGCCCCGTGAACTCATCGACGATGATGATCTCGCCGCCGCGCACGATGTACTCGACATCGCGCTTGTAGAGCGCATGCGCCCGCAGCGCGGCATTGAGGTGATGCATCAGGCGGATGTTGGCGGGATCGTACAGGCTCTCGCCTTCCCGCAGCAGGCCTGACTTGAGCATCAGGGCCTCGACGCGCTCGTGGCCGTCCTCCGTGATATGGACCTGCTTGGTCTTCTCCTCCACCGCGAAGTCGCCCGGCCCGTCTTCCTCGAGCTGGCGCGTGAGGCTCGGCACCAGCTGATTGATGCGCAGGTAGAGCTCCGTGCTCTCCTCGGCCGGCCCCGAGATGATGAGCGGGGTGCGTGCCTCGTCGATCAGGATCGAGTCGACCTCGTCCACGATGGCATAGGTCAGCGAGCGCTGGACCCGATCCTCCAGGCTGAAGGCCAGGTTGTCCCGCAGATAATCGAAGCCGAGCTCGTTGTTGGTTCCGTAGGTGATGTCGCAGGCGTAGGCCGCGCGCTTCTCCTGCGGCGACTGGGAGTTCTTGATCACCCCCACCGTGAGCCCGAGGAACCGATGCACCGGTCCCATCCAGTCGGCATCGCGCTGCGCCAGGTACTCGTTCACCGTGACGATGTGCACTCCCTCGCCGCTCAGCGCATTGAGGTAGGCGGGCAGCGTCGATACCAGGGTCTTGCCTTCACCGGTGCGCATCTCGGCGATCTTGCCCTGGTGAAGCGCGATGCCGCCGATCAGCTGGACGTCGAAGTGGCGCATCTTGAGCGTCCGCCAGGCAGCCTCGCGCACGACTGCGAAGGCCTCGGGCAGCAGATCATCGAGGGTCGCGCCGTCCCGCAGCCGTCCCCGGAACTCCGCCGTCTTGCCGCTCAGGGCCTCGTCGGTCAGGGCCTTGAGCCCGGGCTCGAGCTCCTTCGCCGCGCGGATGTACCGCCCATAACCGCGGACCATCCGGTCATTGCGGCTGCCGAAAATGCGCTTGAGAGTGTCGAGCAACTTGAGGGTCCTAATGAAAAACAGCCCTGAGGCGCCGCCGCGGGAATCTCTGCGACCCGCCTCAGCGGGGCCTCAGGCACCGGGCAACGGGCACTGGGAAACGGGGTATTCTACGCACCCGGGGCTGAGTCCCCAATGGGTTCCCGCCGGGCGGATATCAAGCTCGCTGGAACGGCCGCAGTGGCGGCTGGTTGCCCTGGGTGGGCCCGCAGGGCCGAGGCG
This sequence comes from Steroidobacteraceae bacterium, assembly GCA_036000265.1. Classification (GTDB taxonomy): domain Bacteria; phylum Pseudomonadota; class Gammaproteobacteria; order Steroidobacterales; family Steroidobacteraceae; genus 13-2-20CM-66-19. Next base: position 7,891 of record DASYGA010000074.1, read on the forward strand.
CAGGAAGCGCCGAATAAACCGCTGCCAGCGCTTCAGTCCTGTCCGCTCGCGCTGGCGCTGAGCGGCGCCTTCTCCGCCGCCACGTGAACGGCCGCCGTGCCCGCAAATGCCGTCGAGGCCGCCCGCAGCGCGACGAACCGCGCCGGATTCACCTCGTGGCCGTTCTTCAGCACTTCGAAATGAACATGCGGCCCGGTCGAGCGCCCGGTGTCCCCTACCAGGGCGAGAACGTCGCCGCGATTGACGGTCTCACCCACGTGCACCAGCACCTTGTAGGCGTGTCCGTACCGCGTCGCGTAGCCGTTGCCGTGGTCGATCTGCACCATGTTGCCATAGCCGCCCCGGGGACCTGCCCAAGTCACGATGCCGGCGGCCACCGCGCGGATGCGCGTACCCTCGGGGGCCGCGAAGTCGATGCCCTCGTGGAACTCCGCCCCGCCGGTGAAGGGATCCACCCGCTGACCGAACCCCGAAGAGATGTAGCCGGTGCTGACCGGACGCCCCTCGGGGTGGATTTCCTGCCCGAGTTGCCGTGAGAGGATGACGTTCTCCAGCGCCGAGAGCTGCGAGCCGCTGAGGTCGATCTGGCCCTGCAGGCTCTTCAGCATGTTGGAGATGTCGGATACGTCCGGCCGCGCGCCGGGAATGTCGGCCTCCGGACCCCCCTGCGGCGGATCGCGGCCGAAGTTGAATTCGCTGCTCTTGATTCCCGCCATGGCCGTCAGGCGCTGGCCCAGGGCATCGAGACGAATGACGTGCGCCTTCATGTCACCGAGCTGAATGGCGAACGCATCCGCGCGCACCTGCATCTGCCGCTTGAGGTCGGTGATCTCCTCGCGTTGGCGTGCCAGGACCTGCGACCAGTGGCTGGTCTGCGCGAAGGAAAGCCCGCTGCCATCGCCACCATGCGCCAGACTCATGCCCGCCCCGAAGGCACCGCCCACGATCGCGAGCACCGCCAGCCCCACGCAGGCGATCGCAAGCGGCGGCAAGCTGAGCTGCCGCGCGCGGCCGTCACGCTTGGAAAAAATGATGATGTTCATGCCCTGCGCTCCGAGTGCATTACCGCTTCCCGGTGCATCTGATACTCGCGTGAGCGGGTCTCAGGGAGCCGAGCGCACGAGCCAGCCGAATGGATTCCGGGCCTGCGCCAGGAAACCCTTGGTCGAAAACACTTGCTCTTTGCCGGCAACCCCGCTGTCATGGCTCTCTCGCTTTAGACCGGTGGCTTTGCGTCCCCGCCTTTCGACGAGTTTGCCCTCAGGCAGCGGTCAGAATATGCCCAATAAGCATCGTCAGCACAAGCGCAGCGTCCCCAAACCGGCCGTTTCCTCAGGCAGCAACCCTCGCGACAACGGCACTCAGAGGCCATCACTGCGAACCCGCTCACACTTGGCGTCCCGCCGGCCCTCCTCCGGGCTGCGAGGCGCGCATTCTGTCAAAGACCTGTTGGCCCGTGCGGTTCCCGTTCTGTCGCAAGCTGCAGACCAAACCGCCCGCCAAGCCTTCTGGCGCCCCTGGCTCGAGGCCCGCCTGCCCGCCGAGCTTCCCCCCAGAATCACCGGAATCACCGCTCGTGACGGCAGCCTGGTGGTTTTCGCCGATTCCCCCGCCTGGTCCGCCCGCCTGCGCTATGCCCTGCAGGAGCTCACCGCCCAGATCCAGGAAAGCCAACCGGACATCAAGGAAGTCAGTGTCCGGGTGATGCCCCGCTCAGCCAAACAGTCCCGCATGTGAGACCGGGGCCTCGGCCGCAAAAGTTTTCCGGCCAGAAGCTGATCGCCACGGGCTCGACGCATGCGTCGAGCGGGTTTTGCCAGGAGGGCAAAACCCCGGCTTTTTTCGCGGAGCAGGGATAGCGGGAGCGAAAAAAGGCGATCCGCCAGCCTACCGGGACGTACTCGCGGCGTTCTGGCCGGAAAAGCTTTTGCGGTCGAGGCCCCGGAACCCCGAACAAAGTGAGCTTTAGCCGCCGGACCCGGGCAATGCAGGCGCCTCGATATACGAGATAGGCGCATCCGCATAGGACTCGAAGGCCACCTTCTCCCAGGTGGTCGCGTCCTGGATGAGCGCGCGCAACAGCCGGTTGTTCAACGCGTGTCCCGACTTGTGCCCGCTGAACTCGCCGATCAAGCTGTGCCCCAGCAGGTACAGATCCCCGATCGCATCGAGAATCTTGTGCTTGACGAACTCGTCCTCGTAGCGCAGCCCATCCTCGTTCAGCACCCGGAAATCATCGAGAACGATGGCGTTGTCCAGATTGCCGCCGAGCGCGAGATTGCGCTCGCGCAGCGACTCGAGATCCCGCATGAACCCGAAGGTGCGCGCCCGGCTCACCTCCTTCAGGAACGAAGTCGTCGAGAAGTCCATCGACGCCTTCTGCGCCCGACGCTTGAAAATCGGGTGATTGAACTCGATCTCGAAGTTGACCTTGAAGCCGTCGAAGGGGCTGAACTCCGCCCACTTGTCGCCTTCCTCCACCCGCAGCCGCTTCTTGATGCGGATGAAGTGCTTCGGCTCGCGCTGCTCCTCGATGCCCGCCGACTGCAGCAGGAAGACGAAAGGTCCGGCGCTGCCGTCCATGATCGGAACCTCCGCCGCCGACAGCTCCACGATGGCGTTGTCGATTCCCAGACCGGCGAAAGCCGACAGCAGGTGCTCCACCGTGGAGACCCGCGTGGCTCCGCGGCACAGTGTGGTGCCGAGCATCGTATCGCCGACGTTCTCGGCATGCGCCACCACGTCCACCGCCTGCGGCAGATCGATCCGCCGGAACACGATTCCTGTGTCTGGAGGGGCCGGACGGAGCGTCATCAGGACCTTCTTACCCGTATGAAGCCCGACGCCAGTGGCGCGGATCGAATTCTTTAGCGTCCGCTGACCGACCATGTTTGTAGCTGCGTGAGTCCTTTGTCTCTCAACGAACCGAGGGGGCCACGGATGACCTGCCCCGCGGCGCGCCGCTTCGCACTCCGCCGCCCCGGGGCTGTGGCGGCTGCCGTACGACCCTGAAGGTCAGAACGGCTGCCGTGGACTTTGGGGTCCGCGGCGCGAAACGGCGCGCTACCGTATCACAAGCTGACCAGTTGCGCTCAATCAGCTTGGCGGCGCAGGAACGCGGGAATGTCAAGCAGGTCATCGGGCTGCACGTCCGGCCGCAACCCGTCGCCCACGGCCCGCTGGCGCTGGACCGTCGGCTTATCGAGTTGCGCGTAGTCGCTGCTCGACAGGGGGCTGCGCCGCACTACCCGCATGGGCGGCTCGCGGCCCTCCCGCTCGCGGGGAGGCTGCTCCGCGCGGATCGGCCCGCCCTCGCCCGACCGGAACCCCCCGATCGGTTGCGGACGGGCCATCGCAGCCGGCCGGCCGAGACCCGTGGCGACGACCGTCACCCGCACCTGATTGGTGAGCTCCGGGTCGATCACGGTGCCCACGACCACGGTGGCGTCCTCGGATGCGAACTGCTTCACGATCTGCCCGACCTCCTGGAACTCACCGATCGAGAGGTCCATGCCCGCAGTGACGTTCACGAGAATGCCGTGCGCGCCCGCCAGGTTGATGTCCTCGAGGAGCGGGGACGATACCGCGGCCTCTGCCGCCGCCCGCGCGCGCCCTTCGCCACTGGCGGCTCCCGAGCCCATCATCGCCATGCCGGTCTCGGCCATGACCGTGCGCACGTCGGCGAAGTCGACATTGATGAGCCCCGGCCGGGTGATGAGCTCCGCGATGCCCTGCACAGCCCCCTGCAGCACCTGGTTCGCCGACTTGAAGGCATCGAGCAGCGTCGTCTGTGGTCCGAGGACGGTGAGCAGCTTCTGGTTGGGAATGGTGATGAGCGAGTCGCAGTATTTGCCGAGCTCCGCGATGCCGTGATCGGCGACGTAGCCGCGCTTGTTGCCCTCCATCTCGAACGGCTTGGTGACCACCGCCACCGTCAGGATCCCGAGCTCCTTGGCAACCTGCGCCACCACCGGCGCGCCGCCCGTACCGGTGCCGCCGCCCATGCCCGCGGTGATGAACAGCATGTCGCAGCCCTCGACCAGCTCGACGATGCGATCGCGGTCCTCCATCGCGGCCTGGCGGCCGACCTCCGGGTCGGCCCCGGCGCCCAGCCCCTTGGTGATGTTGGTGCCGATCTGCAGGGCGGTCTTCACCTTCGCATGCTTGAGCGCCTGCGAGTCGGTGTTGACGCACATGAACTCCACCCCCTCGATACCGGTGGAGACCATGTGGGCCACGGCGTTGCCGCCGCCGCCGCCCACGCCGATGACCTTGATGACAGCGCTTTGGCTGTAGGCGTCCATTAATTCGAACATTGCGCGTGCTCCTCGAAAATGAGTCTGTTGGTTGGAATGGTTGGTCTGTCTTTATGGGAGTCGTTCAGTCTGTCAGCGTCAAAAGTTGCCCTGGAACCAGGCGCGCATGCGGTCGAGCGCCGTCTTGGCGTTGCCCAGGGACCGCCCGCGCCGCGCGGGCAGGAAGTTGTCGCGGGCATAGAGCAGCAGCCCCACGCCCGTGGAGAAAACCGGATTCCTGACGACGTCGGTGAGCCCGTTCACCTGCTGCGGCAGCCCCAGCCGCACCGGCACGTGGAAGACCTCCTCCGCCAGCTCGATCGCGCCCTCCATCTTGGCGCTGCCGCCGGTGAGCACGATGCCCGCGGCGATCACCTCCTCGAAGCCGCTGCGGCGCAGCTCCTCGCGCACGAGGCCGAAGAGCTCCTCGTAACGAGGCTCGACGATCTCGGCCAGGGTCTGGCGCGCGAGCCGCCGCGCGGGGCGGTCGCCGACGCTCGGCACCTCGATGCTCTCGTCCGGATTGGCCAGCTGCGACAGCGCGCAGGCATAGCGGATCTTGATGTCCTCGGCATGCTGTGTCGGGGTGCGCATGGAGACCGCGATGTCGTTGGTCACCTGGTCGCCGGCGATCGGGATCACCGCCGTGTGACGGATCGCCCCGTGCGCGAACACGGCGAGATCGGTGGTGCCGCCGCCGATGTCCACCAGGCAGACGCCGAGCTCCTTCTCGTCGTCGGTGAGCACCGAGAAGCTCGAGGCGAGCTGCTCGAGCACGACATCATCGACTTCGAGGCCGCAGCGCTTGATGCACTTCTCTATGTTCTGCGCGGCGCTCTCCGCGCCGGTGACGATGTGCACCTTGGCCTCGAGGCGCACCCCCGACATGCCGATCGGATCGCGAATTCCCTCCTGGCCGTCGACGATGAACTCCTGCGGCAGCACGTGCAGGATCTTCTGGTCGGCCGGAATCGCCACCGCCTTGGCGGCGTCGATCACGTGCTCGACGTCGCCATGTGTGACCTCGCGGTCGCGGATCGCCACCACGCCGTGCGAGTTGAGGCTGCGCACGTGGCTGCCGGCGATGCCGGCAAACACCGAGTGGATCTCGCATCCGGCCATGAGCTCGGCCTCCTCCACGGCGCGCTGGATCGACTGCACTGTCGATTCGATGTTGACGACCACGCCCTTCTTCAGGCCGCGGGAGGGTTGCGACCCGACGCCGAGCACTTCGATGGCGCCGTCGACGCCCACTTCACCCACCAGCGCGACCACTTTGGAGGTGCCGATGTCGAGGCCGACGATGAGATTTCTGTCCGAGCGTTTAAGCATGACTTGCACCTGATCGCCAGCCGATCGCAAACCCGTTTGTGTAGCGCATATCCACGTATGAAATATCCGCGGCACGATGCGCGACCACACCGAGCGCCGCGCTCATGAATTTCTCGAACCGCTCATCGACCTGGGAGCGCCCGAGCCGCACGGTGATGCCGTTGGCAAGATCGAGCTGCCACGCTCCGCGCGCATCGAGCCGCAGCGCCGTGATCTCCAGTGATGCCTGCGAAAGGCGCCGCTGCATGGCGAGGTAGCGCTGGGTCACCTCGGCTTCGGAGCCTTCGGGCCCCGAGAGGCGCGCCAGGCCCTCAGAGTCGTCTCCTGACGCCGCAGAGGCCCCGGAAGCACCCGCCGGGAAGCGGTTGATCCCGGTCGCGAAAAGGACACCGCTGCTGTTGACGAGCCCATCACGTCCCCAACGCGCGGCGGCGACCTGCTCCACCACGAGCACCGACAGACCGTGGGGCCAGTCGCGCTCGACGCTCACGGCATCGACCCAGGGGAGGGTGTGTATCGCACGGCTCACCGCCGCGAGGCGGACCGTGAGCAGGCCCTGGCCGCCCGCCTGCCGCGCCACGATCTGCTCGATCTCAGCGGGCGAGACGTGTTGGAATCGGCCCGTCACCCGCACGGTGCGGATCGGTTGGTTGAGGGCCCAGAACGCAACGCAGACGGTGGCGAGGAACGCGCCGCTCATTGCGAGCGCGCGGGCGGCGGCGCGCCACGGCACGAGCGGCCGCGCCGCCGAGGTCTCGTGGACCAGCCGCGGGGGCACCCGGGACGTGATGCGATTGCGGGCCCGCTTGCGCATGCTCAGGCTCTCCTCCGCACGAAGCTCGTCTCGAGCACCCGCCACACGAGCTCGTCGAAGTCGATGCCGGCCGCGGCTGCGGCCATCGGCACCAGGCTGTGGCTGGTCATGCCCGGAACGGTGTTCACCTCGAGGAGGAGTGCGCGCCCGGCCGCATCCATCATGAAGTCCGCCCGACCCCAGCCTTCGCCGCCGGCGGCATCGAACGCGGCGAGCGCCAGGCTCTGCAGGTGCTGCTCCGCGGGCTGCGACAGGCCCGAGGGACACAGATAGCGCGTGTCGTCGCGAAGATACTTCGCCTCGTAATCGTAGAAGCTCCGCGGCGTCTCGATGCGGATCGATGGCAGCGCGCGCCCTTGCAGCAGCGCCACGGTGTACTCCCGGCCGGTGATCCACTGCTCGGCGAAGACGCTCCGGTCGACTGCGGCCGCGGTGGCGTAGGCGACGGGAAGCGCCTCTGCGCTCTGCACCCTGGTCATTCCGACACTCGAACCCTGGGTCGCGGGCTTGACGATGAGCGGCAACCGCAGCCGCTCGAGCGCCAGCTCGAAATCCTGCGGGCCGCGCAGCTCCATCGCTGCGGGCGATGCGACGCCGATCGCCTGCGCCAGACGCTTGGTGCGCAGCTTGTCCATGCCAGTGGCCGAGCCAGCCACGCCGCTGCCGGTGTAGGGGATGCCGAGATACTCGAGCGCGCCCTGGACGGTGCCATCCTCGCCACCCGGGCCGTGCAGCGCAATCCACACCCGATCGAAGCGCTGCTCAGTGAGCTCGGGCAGGGAGCGCTCGCGCGGATCGAATGCTGCCGCCTGCACGCCGCGGCGAACGAGCGCTGCGAGCACCGCGTTGCCGGAGAGCAGCGAGATCTCCCGCTCGCTCGAGTCGCCCCCCATCAGCACGGCGACCCGGCCAAACTCCGTGGCATCGGCGGCGCGGCGGGCGAGTCCTGGATCGTGCACGAGCCGCATCAGGGTCTCGCTCCTGCGGCTTGGCCCACGATGCGTACCTCGGGATGCAGCCGCACGCCGTGCGCGCGCTCGACCTCATCCTGCACCCGCGCGATCAGGCTCTCGACGTCGGCGGCGCTGGCCGCGCCATGATTGATGATGAAGTTGGCGTGCTTGGTCGATACCGATGCGTCGCCCACCGCCAGGCCCTTGAGGCCCGCGGCCTCGATGAGGCGGGCCGCGTGATCGCCCGGCGGGTTGGTGAACACCGAGCCGCAGCTCCACTCCCCGATCGGCTGCGTCGCCTTGCGCCGCTCGAGGAGAGCATTCACTTCGCTCCGATGCTCGGGCGGCCGTGCTTCGAAACACATGCGCGCGGCGAGGAACCACTCCTCCGGCGCCGGCAGCTCGACGTGGCGGTAGGTCACCTGGTACTCGCCCGCGGGCCGGCAGTGCTCGCGGCCGCCGCGGTCGATCGTCTCGACTTCGACCACATGCCGCCACGTCTCGCCGCCGAAGGCGCCGGCGTTCATTGCGAGCGCTCCGCCGAGCGTCCCGGGAATACCCGCAAAGAACTCCGCCGGCCCCAGGCCCCACTTGATGCACTGCCTGGCGATGCGCGCGCAGGCCACACCGGCTTCGCCGTACACCCTGTCGGAAGCGGCACGCTCCAGCCGATCGAAGGTGCCGTGCATGCTGACAACGACGCCGGCGATGCCTCCGTCGCGCACCAGCAGGTTGCTGCCGAGGCCGATCCAACACACCGGCACTTCGGCAGGCAGGCTCCGCAGGAACGACGCCAGGTCCGCCCGA
>DASYGA010000161.1:0-12291 GCA_036000265.1 Steroidobacteraceae bacterium
GAGGCGGTTCAAGCGCATGTCGAGAATCGCCTGCGCCTGCGCCTCCGACAGCCGGTACTGCGCACCGGGCCCGTCGCCGAGGCCGGCGCCCGCCGCGAGGCCGGCGGGCCGGGTGGACACCGCGCCGGCGCGCTCGAGCAGGGTGGTGACCACGCCCGGCGGCCAGCTGCGTGCGATCAGGGCCGTGCGCGCCTCGGCCGGCGCGGGCGCCGCCTTGATGAGCGCGATGACCTCGTCGATGTTGGCCAGCGCCACCGCCAGCCCTTCCAGGATGTGGGCGCGCTCGCGCGCCTTGGCGAGATCGAAAATGGTGCGGCGTGTGACCACCTCGCGCCGATGGCGGATGAAGGCATCGAGCATTTCCTTCAGGGCCATCAGCCGCGGCTGCCCGTCCTGCAGCGCCACCATGTTGATGCCGAACACCGTTTCCATCGGCGTCTGCGCATAGAGGTTATTGAGGACGATCTCGCTCACCTCGCCGCGCTTCAACTCGATCACGATGCGCATGCCGTCCTTGTCCGACTCGTCGCGCAGACCGTCGGCGGCGATGCCTTCGATCAGCTTCTCGCGCACGAGCTGCGCGATGCGCTCGATCAGGCGCGCCTTGTTGACCTGGTAAGGCAGCTCCGTGACGATGATCGCCTGGCGATCGCCCTTGCCGACTTCCTCGATGCTGACCCGCGCGCGCACCGAGAGCCGGCCGCGGCCGGTCCGGTAGGCGGTCGCGATCTCCTGCGCGCCGTTGATGATGCCGCCGGTCGGAAAATCAGGTCCCGGCACGTGCTGCATCAGCGCCGCCAGCGACAGCGCCGGATCATCGAGCAGCGCGAGGCACGCGTTGACGATCTCCGTGAGGTTGTGCGGCGGGATGTTGGTCGCCATGCCGACGGCAATGCCCGTCTGGCCGTTGACGAGCAGGTGCGGGATCTTCGTCGGCAGGACTGAAGGCTCGTGCTCCGACTCGTCGTAGTTCGGCGCGAAGTCGACCGTCTCCTTGTCGATGTCGGCGAGCAGCTCGTGCGCAAAGCGCGACATGCGCACCTCCGTGTAGCGCATCGCCGCCGGCATGTCTCCGTCCACGGAGCCGAAATTGCCCTGCCCGTCCACCAGGAGGTAGCGCATCGAGAAGGGCTGCGCCATGCGCACGATTGTGTCGTAGACCGCCGTATCGCCGTGCGGGTGGTACTTGCCGATCACGTCGCCCACCACGCGAGCGGACTTCTTGTAGGGCTTGTTCCACTCGTTGCCGAGCTCCCGCATGGCAAAGAGCACGCGCCGATGCACGGGCTTGAGGCCGTCGCGGACGTCGGGCAGCGCCCGACCGACGATGACGCTCATGGCATAGTCGAGGTAGGACTGCCGCATCTCGTCTTCGAGGCTGACCGGCAGGATTTCTCGGGCGATCTCGGACATCCGGTAATGTTAGCATATGACCATGATGCGCATGTCCATGGAGCTGCCACCGAACGCCGATCGCGGCGAGCTGTCGAAATTCGACGCGCTGGCGCACCGCTTCTGGGACCCGCGCGGAGAATTTCGCCCGCTGCATCTGCTGAATCCGGTGCGGCTCGGCTTCATCGCGGAGCACGCGCGCCTGCCGGGCGCGCGCGCCCTCGATGTCGGCTGCGGCGGCGGCCTGCTGAGTGAGGCGCTGTCGCGCCGCGGCGCCACGGTCACCGGCATCGACCTCGCCCCCGGCATGATCGAGGTGGCGCGGCTGCACGCGGCCGAGGAAGCTCTCGAGGTCGATTACCAGGTGGCCGCGGCGGAGGATCTCGCCGCCGGCCTCGAGCGCGGCTTCGATCTCGTCACCTGCATGGAAATGCTCGAGCACGTCCCGCAGCCGCAGCGGATGCTCGCCACGCTCGCCGCGCTGGTACGCCCGGGCGGCTCGCTGTTCGTCTCGACGCTCAACCGCAATCTCAAGGCTTTCCTCCTCGCCATCGTCGGCGCCGAGTACGTGCTCAAGCTCCTGCCCCGCGGCACGCACGAATACGACCGGCTGATCCGGCCCTCGGAGCTCGCGCGCTGGGCACGCGCCGCCGGCCTCGTGCCGCGCGCCATCGCCGGCATAGAGTTCAACCCCTACACCGAGACCTGCCGCCTTACGCACGATCCCTCCGTCAACTACCTGGTGCACCTCGAGCGGGTGCAGGCGTAACGACCGATGCCGCTCGTGCCCATGCTGTCGACAGTGGCGGTTGCCTCGCTCGTCCTCGGCGCGGCCCTCGGCTTCCTTCTCGGGCGCCTGCGCGCCGCTCCAACCCTGGAGTCGCTGCGCATCCAGCTGGAAACGGCACGCGTGCGCCTCGAGGCCGGCGCGCGTCAGGACGCGGAGCGCATCGCGTTTCTCGAGCAGTCGGAAGCGCGCCTGCGTGCCTCGTTCGACTCGCTCGCCGCGGAAACGCTGCGCGCCAACAGCGAGCTCTTCCTGCGGCTCGCACGCGAGTCGCTCGGACGCGACCAGGCGCTCGCGCAGAGCACTCTCAAGGAGCGCGAGACCGCCATCGCGCAGCTCGTCGAGCCGCTGCGCGCAGCGATCGAGCGCACCGAGCAGCAGGCGCAGGCGCTCGAGCGCGAGCGGCGCGAGACCTACAGCGCGCTGCGCACGCAGATCGAATCGCTCGCGAGCGGGCACGTGCAGCTGCAGCGCGAGACGCGCAATCTCGTCACCGCGCTGCGGCGCCCGGAAGTGCGCGGGCGCTGGGGGGAGCTCACGCTGCGGCGGCTGGTCGAGCTTGCCGGCCTGAGCGAGCATTGCGACTTCACCGAGCAGCTGCACCTGGTAGGCCAGGAAGGGGCGCTGCGTCCCGATCTCGTCGTGCACATGCCGGACTCTCGCGACCTCGTGGTCGACGTGAAGACACCGCTCGATGCGTACCTCGAGGCGCTCGAGGCGCCCAGCGACGAGGAGCGGCAACAGGCGCTGAAAAAACACGCGCAGCAGGTCGAGGCCCGCGTGCGCCAGCTCGCATCCAAGACCTACTGGGCGCAGTTCGAGCACAGCCCGGAATTCACGGTGCTCTTCCTGCCGGGCGATCAGTTCCTGGGGGCGGCGCTCGCGGAGCGGCCGGATCTGCTCGAGGGAGCGCTCAAGCAGGGCGTGATCATCGCCACGCCCTCCACTTTGATCGCGCTGCTCAAGACCGTAGCGTACGGCTGGCGCCAGACCGCCATGACGGAGAACGCCAAGTTGATCCGGGAGCTCGGCCAGGAGCTCTATCGCCGGCTCGCGGCGTTCACCGGTCATCTCGAGCGGCTCGGCGCACGCCTGGGCGCGGCGGTGGCCGCGTACAACTCGGCGGTCGGCTCGCTCGAGCGCCAGGTGTTGCCGCAGGCGCGGCGCTTCCCCGACCTCGGCGTCACCACCGATGCGCGGCTGCCCGGGCTCGAGGCCATCGAGGAGTCGGTGCGCCCCGTCGCTGCCGCCGAGCCGAGCGATGTCAGAGAAGCCTGAGGCCCGCACTCCTCGCTTTCTCGCCTGGCTCTACTCGACGCCATCCCAACAGCCGGTACTCGCCTCCCTGTGCGGCATCGAGCGCGAAGTCGGCGCGAGCTTGCGGCCGGGCGTCGATCATCACGTGGCGCATACGCGGCTCGAGTGGTGGCGCGCGGAATGCGCCCGCTGCGCTGCGGGCAATCCCGTGCACCCGCTGACGCGGGAGCTGCGGATGCACGTGGAGCAACTCGCTCCGGCGGACCGAGCCCACTCCCTGCTCTGCGGAGTCGCGGGTCTCGTGGACACCGCCGCGTGGGATCTCGCGAGCGCGACGTTCGCGCGCCGGGAGGAGCTCACCGCCTATTGCCGGCGCTGGGCGGAGGCGATGGTGGCACCGATTTCCTGGGGGCCTCCCGACGAGCTCGGCACCACGCTGTGCGAGCTGGAGCTGCTGGGCCGGCTCGCACACGACGCCCGCTCGGGGCGGCTGCGCCTGCCGCTCGATGAGCTCGAGCGGGCCGCGGTCGCGCCGCAGGCGCTCGCCTCACCGCCCTGGCCGCCGGAGTTGGCGCAAATCATCGGCGGACGCCATCGGGCCTTGCGGCAGCAGCTTGCGGCGGCCGTCGCGAGCCTTTCGCCCCAGGCCCAACAGAGCGCCCGCGGCCTGCTCGTCTGGGCGGCGCTGGCATGGCAGGGGTCCATCCGGGCAGAGCGCGCGCTGCCACGCTCATCCACGGCATCACTTGCGAGCGCGGCCGCGGCGAACTGGTGCGCCTGGCGGGCGGCGCGGGCCGCGGCGGCCGGCAGGCTGCGATTGGGGTGACTGGCGTCCTTTCCGTTCCGCGGCCGGCGCACGCTCGGCGGTGCTCGGCGCGGAATCGACGGCCGCGGGCGATCCCGCCGACACGAGCGCCTGCAGCTGCTCGCGCTCGAGCTCGCGAAAGTGACCGCGCGCCAGCGCGCGATCCAGCGCGATCGAGCCCAGCCGGGTGCGCAGCACGCGGCTGACGATCGCTCCCTGGCGCTCGAAGAGCTGCCGTATGTCCTTGCCGCTCGCGCCGCGCGCCGTGATCGCATACCAGCGGTTGGCGCCTTCCCCGCCCCCGGGCTCGCAGCTCAGCACGGCCAACCGCTCGCCGCTGTCGAGCACGCCGCCCATGACAGCAGCGAGCTGCTGCTCCGTGAGCTCGCCGCGCACCCTGACACTGAGCTCGCTCGCGAGTCCACGTACGGAGCGCTGCAGCCGGGCGGCGAGCTCGCCGTCGCCGCAGAGGAGCTCCAGGCCGCCGTCGATCCGGGGCATCGGACTCACCACCACGAACCGGCGCCCCGCGCGTTTCGGCAGGCGAGCGAGCAGCGGCACGGTGTCCGGTGCGCCCGCGGGCGGCGCGTCCAGGCTCTCACCCGGGGAGCGGTGATAGATGTAGGCGCGGCCGCCCGATTGCGGGGCACGCTGGTGGATCACACGGCCATCGAGCCTGACCTCATCGCCGGCACTGACACGCACCCCGAGGGAAGCGGCCTGTCCGTTGACTGTCAGGCGGCCGGCTCTGATCCAGGCCTCGGCCTCGCGGCGTGAGGCGAGGCCGGCGCGGGCGAGGACCTTCTGCAGGCGCTCGGGCTCGCCACGCTGCTTTTGCATGGCAATCAGTCGTCGTTGTCGCGAGGTGCGGCAACGAGCTCCTGCGAGTCGCCGCCTTCGGCGGACAGCTCCTCTGCCTCGTCGCCGTCTTCCTCATCGTCCGCAGCGTTGTCGGAGTCGGCAATCCCGTCGTCGGCCGCTTCGTCGCTGGACCGCTCTTCGAGCGACGCTTCGGCTGCATCGGCTGTCTCTGCGGATGCGGCAGACTCCGCGGCGGCGGCAGAGTCCGGCGCCGCCTCGCCGCCGGCCGGCGCGGGCTCGCCCGCCTCGCCCTGCAGGTCGAGCTGCAGATTGAAGTCACCCACCGCCTTCAGCTCCGAGAGCGGCGGCAGCTCATCGAGACTCTTCAGGCCGAAGTAGTCGAGGAAGTCCCGCGTCGTGCCGAGAAGCTCCGGGCGCCCGGGGACGTCGCGAGTGCCGACGACACGCACCCAGTTGCGCTCGAGCAGGGTCTTCACGATGTTGGGGTTGACGGCAACGCCGCGCACCGCCTCGATCTCGCCGCGCGTGATGGGCTGGCGGTACGCGATGAGGGCGAGCGTCTCGAGGAGCGCCCGCGAGTAGCGCGCCGGGCGTTCGGGCCAGAGGCGCGAGACCTCGCCGGCGAGCTCGCGGCGCACCTGGATGCGCACTCCGCTCGCGGTCTCCTTCAGCTCGATACCGCGCTCGGTGTACTCGGCGGCGAGCTCATCGAGAGCGGCACGCAGCTGCTCCATCGCGGGCCGTACATTCTCGTCGAAGAGTTGGATCAGCTCGGCCGGTTGCACCGGCCGGCCCGCGGCGAGCAGCGCCGCTTCAATCACATTGCGAAGATAGTGCTCGTTCATCCGTTCTCCCTCGCGGCAGAGGAGACGTTAGTCGATTGTCCCATGCTCGTCATCTTCATCTTCATCGTCATTCTCAAGCGTCGTCCCGGGAGCATCCTCCGCGGGCGGCGACGCGGTGCTCGAGCCGGTCATCGGCTCGCCACTCGAGCTCGGCTCCTCATTGTCGGCGACCACGCGCAGCCTGCGACCCGGCGTCGCGGCCCGTACGTGCAGCGGCGCGTACGGCTCCGCCTGCACTATGTCGATCAGTCCCTCACGCACGAGCTCGAGGATCGCCATGAAGGTGACCGTCACGCCCATGCGCCCTTCCTCCGGCCGGAAGAGGCGCACGAACTCGACGAAGCTGGCGCGCTCGAGGCTGGAAAGAATATCGCCCATGCGCTCGCGCACGGAGAGCCGTTCGCGCTGGATGTGATGGTGCGCAAACATCTCCGCGCGCACCACGACGTCCTGGAACGCCACCAGCATCTCCTGCAGTGTGATCTGCGGCAGCACCCGCGTCACCTGCCGGTCCTTGAGCTCCGCGGAAGCGGCCCAGTGGTCGCGCTCGAGCCGCGGCAGCTCGTCGATTCCCTCGGCCGCGCGCTTGAACCGCTCGTACTCCTGCAGGCGCCGCACGAGCTCCGCGCGCGGGTCCTCCTCGACACCATCGGCCGAGATCTTCGGCCGCGGCAGCAGCATCCGCGATTTGATTTCCGCGAGAGTGGCCGCCATCACCAGGTACTCTCCCGCCAGCTCGAGCTGCAGTCCCTGCATCAGCTCGATGTAGCGCATGTACTGGCGGGTGATCTCGGCGAGCGGAATGTCGAGAATGTTGAGGTTCTGCCGCCGGATGAGGTAGAGCAGCAGATCGAGCGGGCCCTCGAATGCCTCGAGGAACACCTCGAGCGCCTGCGGCGGGATGTAAAGATCGCGCGGCAGCTCGGTCACCGGCTCGCCGTTCACGATGGCGAAGGGCATCTCCGCCTGTTGCGGCTGCGGCGGGCTCTGATGAGCTTCCGGGGTCGGGTTGGACACGACGATGGTCAATTCCGGCTTCGGCATGTATGGGTACTTCAGCCCGCCCGCAGATGCATGGCGCGGCGCACGTCCTCCATGGTCTCACGCGCCGCCTCGCGTGCCTTCTCCGCGCCCTCGGCCACGATGTCGCGCAGCAGCTCGGGATTCTCGACGTACTCCTGTGCCCGGCGGCGCATCTCGGTCACTTCCGCGACGATCTTGTCGATCACCGGCTGCTTGCAATCGAGACAGCCGATGCCCGCTGAGCGGCAGCCTTCCGCCGCCCATTTGCGCGTGGTCTCATCGGAGTAGATCCGGTGCAGCTCGAATACCGGGCACTTGTCGGGATCGCCCGGATCGGTGCGCCGCACCCGCGCCGGGTCGGTCACCATGGCGCGCAGCTTCCTGGTCACCGATTCCGGCTCCTCGCGCAACTCGATGGTGTTGCCGTAGGATTTGGACATCTTGCGGCCATCCAGGCCCGGCACCTTCGGCGATTCCGTGAGCAGCACCTGCGGCTCCGGCAGGATGGTGACGCCGGTGCCCTCGAGATAGCCGAGCAGCCGCTCGCGATCGGCCACCGTGATGCGGTTGTTGCTCTGCACCAGCGCGCGGGCGCGCTCGAGCGCCTCGCGCTCGCCGAGCTCCTGGAAGCGGCGCCGCAGCTGCCGGTAAACCGTGGTGTTGCGCCCGCCGAGGCTCTTGACGGCGCGCTCCGCCTTCTCCTCGAAGTCCGGCTCCCGCCCGAAGACGTGGTTGAAGCGGCGCGCGGCCTCGCGCGTCAGCTCGACGTGCGCCACCTGATCCTCGCCCACGGGCACGTGCGCCGCGCGATAGACCAGGATGTCCGCGGCCTGCAGCAGCGGATAGCCGAGAAAGCCGTAGGTGGCGAGGTCCTTCTCCTTCAGCTGCTCCTGCTGGTCCTTGTAGCTCGGCACGCGCTCGAGCCAGCCGAGCGGAGTGATCATGGACAGCAGCAGATGCAGCTCCGCGTGCTCCGGCACGTGCGACTGCACGAACAGCGTCGCGACACCGGGATTGAGGCCCGCTGCCAGCCAGTCGATCAACACCTCGCGCACGAACTGCGGCAGCCGCGCGGTGTCCTCGTAGCCGGTGGTCAGCATGTGCCAGTCGGCGATGAAGAAAAAGCATTCGTAGCGGTACTGCAGCTGCACCCAGTTGCGCAGCGCGCCGTGGTAGTTGCCGAGGTGCAGCCGCCCCGTCGGCCGCATGCCCGAGAGTACGCGTCCGCCCGCTGCCGTGGCGCTCATCGCCAGGTTGGAATCTATCGACACTTTCGCTCGGCCGTCCTCGATTGGTCAGTACAAGTTTAGCGGGTCGCGGAGGGATGATGTCCGACGACAGGATGGAGAGACCCCTTGCCCTCGCGCAAGATTACCGGCGGCTCCACCGATAAGTCCACGACGGTGGTCGGCACGATGCCACAGTCGCCGCCGTCGAGCACGGCGTCGATCTCATGCTCCAGGCGCGCCTGGATCTCCTGCCCCGAGGTCAGCGGCAGGTGGGCTCCCTCGTCCGGCAGGATCAGCGTCGAGCTCATGAGCGGCTCCCCGAGCTCGCGCAGCAGCAGCTGCGGCACGGGGTGGTCCGGGATGCGCACGCCGATGGTGCGCCGCTTCTCGTGCTGCAGGCGCCGCGGAGTCTCGCGCGAGGCTTTGAGCAGGAAGGTATAAGGCCCGGGCAGACAGGCCTTCAGCAGCCGGAATTGCCAGGTGTCGAGGCGCGCGAACCGCCCCACTTCGGCCAGATCGGCGCAGACCAGGGTGTAATGGTGGTGCCGATCGGCCCGGCGGATACGCCGCACGCGCTCGAGGGCGCTCTTGTCGCCGATGTGCCAGCCGAGCGCGTAGCAGGAATCGGTCGGATAGGCAATGACACCGCCCGCGCGCACGATCTCCGCAGCCTGGCGGATGAGGCGCGCCTGGGGTGTGACCGGATGCAGCTCGAAGTATTGACTCAATGGTAACGATCATCCGCGGGAAACGCTATGATACGCGACCTTTTGCATGAGCCAGGAAAACGCCACGCGCAAACCCACCGCCGGCGAGATTCGCGCCGTCCTCGAGCAGGCGCTCGCGCCTTCGTCCATCGAGGTGGTGGATGATAGCGCCAGCCATGCGGGTCATGCCGGCGCCCGCGAGGGCGGACACTACAGGGTGATGCTGGTCGCCTCGGCATTTGCCGGTCGCCCGCAGCTCGAGCGGCACCGGATGATCTATACGGCGCTCGCCCCGCTGATGGGCCGCGGTATCCATGCCCTGAGCATCCTCGCATACGCGCCCGACGAGCCTCAAAGTCACTGAATCCTTGCCCGCCATGCGGGCCCGATCGCACCTCATCGTCTTCAACCCCAACGAGAGCCCCATGAAGCATTTCAGGATCCTCTGCCTCACCGCCGCCCTGGTGGCGCTGGCTGCCTGCCAGCAGTCGAAGTCCCCCTCCGGCGCCGCGAGCGAGAGCCCCTCCTCCTCGTCACCGGCGGTCGCGACCGTCGACGGCACGCCGATCAGCCGCGATTTCTACGAGTTCTACATCAAGGGGATCACCGGCAAGACCTCGAGCGATCTGTCGCCGCAGCAGCGCACGCAGGCGCTCGACAATCTGGTTCGCGCGCAGCTCATCGCCGATCAGGCGGTGAAGGAAGGCCTCAACGAGCAGCCCGAGACCGCGCATTACCTCAAGATGGAGCGGCTCAACGTCCTCGAGCAGGCGCTCTCGCAGAAGTTTCTCGCCGGCAAGACGCCGACCGACGATGAGCTGAAGGCGGAGTACGACGCGGAGGTGGCCAAGCTGCCGAAGACGGAGTACCACGCCAGGCACATTCTCGTCGCGACGCAGCCGTTCGCGCAGAAAATCGTCGAGCGCCTGAAGAAGGGCGAGAAGTTCGAGGACCTGGCCAAGGCCGAGTCGATGGACTCGTCGAAGACCAACGGCGGCGATCTCGGCTGGTTCACGCTCGATCACATGGTGAAGCCGTTCGCCGACGCGGTGAGCACCCTCAAGGTCGGACAGTACACGACCGACCCGGTACAGACGCAATATGGCTGGCACGTGATCCAGCTGCTCGGCACCCGGCCGGTCAACCCGCCGGCCTTCGACACGGTGAAGCAGCGGTTGGTGCAGGTCATCGAGGCCAAGAAATTCCGTGCTTACACGGATGACCTCATGAAGCAGGCGAAGGTCCAGACCTTCCTCGATGCGCAGACCGACAGCCAGGGAAGCGGCAAGAGCGGTGCGGCGGCGCCTGCTGCTGGTGCGCCTTCCTCGGGTAAAGGCAGCTGATCGTTGTGATGTGGCACCTTGGGGCTCTGCGGAAGCGGAGCCCCGAGGCGGCCTCACCTACTGCGATGACTTGCGCCCGGGTTCTTTGATCAGCTCAAGAAATTGAGCTTCATCGAGAACTCTCACTCCCAAGTCATTGGCCTTGTTGAGCTTTGATCCGGCTTCCGGCCCGGCCACCACCAGATCGGTCTTCCTTGACACGCTGCCGCTCACTGCGGCACCCAGCCGCTCGGCGAGCGCCTTGGCCTCATCGCGCGTCATTTGCTCCAGCCGGCCGGTGAACACGATGGTTTTGCCGGCGATGGGGGACTCGGTCGCCGGACGCTCGGCTTCGAGTATGCGAACCTCGCCGGCAAGACGATCCACCATGCCCGTGTTGTGCCGCTCGGAGAAATACGCGGCCAGGCTGTCGATGACGGTATCGCCGATCTGATCCATGGCATCGAGCTCCTGGCGCGCCTCGGCACTGCCTGCGGCCAGATGCCGGCAGGCTTCGCGAAAGGCCTGATAGGTGCCGTAACCGCGGGCAAGCGCGCGCGCCGTGGTCTCACCGACGTGGCGCACGCCCAGGGAATAGATGAAACGCTCGAGCGAGATCGTGCGACGGCTTTCGATCGCGGCGAAGAGGTTGCGAACGGAGACTTCGCCAAAACCCTCGTGCTGCTCCAGCTGGATCGCATCGTTGCGGCGCGCCAGGGCGAAGATGTCGGCGGGCTCTTTGATCCAGCGTTGCTCGTAGAAGAGATTGATCTGCTTCTCCCCCAGGCCCTCGATGTCGAAGGCGCGGCGGGAGACGAAGTGGCGCAGGTGCTCGATGCGCTGGTGCGGGCAGGCGAGCTCGCCGGAGCAGCGGGAGATGGCACTCTCCTTCCCTGCGGCCGTCAACTCTCGTACCACCCGTGTCTTGAGCGGACAGGGGCACGTATCCGGGAACTCATAGGATTTGGCGCCGCGAGGCTTCTCCGCCACCACCTCCAGGACCTGCGGGATCACATCTCCCGCTCTCTGCACGACCACCGTATCGCCGATGCGTACACCGAGCTCATCGATGTACTGTCTGTTGTGCAGGGTTGCGTTGGATACGACGACGCCGCCCACGTTCACGGGAGCGAGCTTGGCGACGGGGGTAAGCGCGCCGGTCCTGCCGACCTGCAGCTCGATCGCGTCGACGACGGTGGTTGCTTTCTGGGCCGGGAATTTGTGCGCCAGGGCCCAGCGCGGGTCGCGGCCCACGAAACCCAGGCGCCGCTGCCAATCGAGCCGGTTCACCTTGTAGACGACGCCGTCGATGTCGTAATCGAGCGTGGCGCGCTGCAGCTCGATTTCACGATGAAAGGCGAGCAGCTCATCGAGCGAGCGGCAGATCCTGCGCAGCGGATTGGTCGGCAAGCCGCGCTGCCCGAGCCATTCCATCATGCCCCATTGCGTATCGGCGGGCATCGCGCTCATCTCGCCCCAGGCGTAGGCGAGAAAGCGCAGCGGGCGTGAGGCCGTGACCTCGGGATCGAGCTGGCGGAGCGAGCCGGCCGCGGAATTGCGCGGGTTGGCGAAAACGGTGCGGCCGGCCGCGGACTGCTCCTCGTTGAGCTTGAGAAACGCGGCGCGTGTCATGTACACCTCACCGCGGACCTCACTCACCTCGGGCGGCGTCCGGCCGCGCAGCTTTGCCGGAATGTCGCCAACCCGCCGTACGTTGGCGGTGACGTCCTCGCCTTCCGTGCCATCACCGCGAGTCGCGGCGCGAGCGAGCACACCTCCCTCATAGCGCAAGGAGAGCGAGAGCCCGTCGATCTTCGGCTCGGCGATGAGCTCCACCGGCTCGGCGGCATCGAGCTTGAGGAACCGGCGCACGCGATCGAGGAACCCGGCTACATCCTCCGGCGCGAAGGCGTTGGCGAGGGACAGCATCGGTACCGTGTGGCGCACCTTCGCGAACCTGCCCGAGGGTGCACCGCCAACGCGCTGGGTGGGAGAGTCCGCGGTGATGAGCTCCGGGTGCGCGCGCTCGAGTGCGCGCAATTCGCCGAGGAGCGCATCGTAATCCGCGTCGGAGATCTCCGGCCGGTCGAGCTCGTAGTACT
>DASYGA010000177.1:0-4516 GCA_036000265.1 Steroidobacteraceae bacterium
CGGGGATGCGGGGCGCAACGTCGAGTTCGCGGCCGGCTCCCTGGTCTTCATCGGCGGATCGAGCTGTCCGAACGTGAGCGATCTCGATCGCGGACGCCGTCCGGGCTCGCTGGCCGACTTCATCGAGCTGATCAAGCTCAGTCAGCACTTCGACGTGCTGCACGTGCTGGGCAATCACACGGAGCCGCAGGACGTAGCCGTGCATTTGCGCCACTACGCCATGATGCATGCGCAGCTGACGCTCTCCGACAAGATGCCCATTGTGATGGCGCGCGGCACGGGTCAGGTCGAGGACAGCTTTGCGATGATCCGCCTCGCGCGCGGTGAGTCCGAGGAGGGGTTCCGCAAGCGCGCCTACACCTACACGGTGATCAACAGCAATTCCCCGCGCGTGCTCGACCGGTCGATGGCGCAGGGCATCATCGACTTCGCCCGGCACGGCCAGCCGGTGATCATGACACCGTTCTGCCTGGCGGGCGCCATGGCGCCGATCACCATCGGCGGCGCCCTGACGCTGCAACATGCGGAGGCGCTGGCCGGCATCACGCTCGCACAGCTTGCGCACCCCGGCGCGCCGCTGCTCTACGGCAGCTTCCTCTCCAACGTCGACATGAAGTCCGGATCGCCCGCCTTCGGCACCCCGACGCACCTGCAGGCGACTCTGGGAGCCGGGCAGCTGGCACGGCTCGTCGGACTGCCATGGCGCGCGGGCGCCGGCACCGCGGCCAACATCGTGGACGCGCAAGCGGCGCTCGAAACCCAGTTCTCGCTCTGGGCCAGCGTGCTGGCAGGGGCGACCGTGTGCCTGCATGCCGCCGGCTGGATGGAGGGTGGGCTGACCAACTCCTACGAGAAGTGCGTGGCGGACGCGGAGATGCTGCAGATGCTGGCTGAGCTGTGCACGCCGCCGCTGGCGGACGAGGATTCGTTGGGGTATGCCGCCATTGCCGAAGTGCAGCCGGGCGGCCATTTCTTCGCGGCGGCGCACACGATGGCCCGCTACCGCACCGCCTTCCACGAGCCGATGATCGCCGACTGGTCGAACTTCGGCACCTGGACGGAGCGCGGCTCGCTCACCGCCACCGACCGGGCGAATGCCAAGTGGAAGCAGATCCTCGGCGAGTTCGCCGCGCCACCGCAGGCGGCTGCCTGCGCGCAGGCGCTCGATGAATTCATCGCCCGGCGCACGGCCGAGGGTGGCGCGGCGCCCTTGAGCTGAGCGTGCGCTCAGGAGCTTCAAAGCCCAGGTGCCGCTGAATGATCGTGCGCCCTCGTGTCAGCCTGAGACTACGGACCTGTCGGGCGATGGGTGGCTGCGCGCTGCTCGTCAGCGGGCAAGTGCCGGGCGGCGCGGAAGTAATGCCATGCCGCCCAGAATCCCGTCGGCACCAGGCACAACATTGCCAGCCGCAGCGACTCGGCGTCGGCAATGTGGTGGGGCGCGAACCAATCGCTCAGCACGCCGACCATCTGCGGAGCGATGATGAGGTTGCCAACGTTGGCCGTTAACAGCACGGTGGCACAGTAGATCGCGCGCATGCCCGGCCGCGCCAGGTTGTTCAGGATGCCGAAGCCGGGGCCGATGTAGACATAGATGGAAGGAATGTAGAGCCAGAAGAGCGCACGGGTGAGGGCGAGCGAGTGCGTTGAATAGATCACCGCCGTCACCACCGTCGCCAGCGCGACGTTGATGCCGATGAGCCGCAGGACGCGCTGCTGGTTCGCGAGCCACGGCCGCGACAGCAGCCACGTGCTGGCGATCATGGCGAGGCTGCCGCCGATGAGGTGGATGGGGCCGAGCAGGGCGCCCGCCTGACCGACGTTGAGCCCGTAGCTGCGCATGAGGAATGCGGGCGTCCACCACATCAAGCCCCAGCCCCACAGCGCGACCACGGAGCTGCCGATGATCAGATGCAGCGCGGACGGCTGGCGCAGCAGAAAGCGCATGGTCTCCAGGAACGGTGGGGCGGCCTCTCGCTCGTGGCCGCCATCGAGGCGGCCGCGTGCCGGCTCGCGGATCGTCAGGAGCACCAGGGCACCGACCACGACCCCCGGTATGCCGAGCACGAGGAACATGGCGCGCCAGCCGAAGCGGTAGGCGATCGCCCCCGCCACCTGCGAGCCGAGCCAGGCGCCGATGGGTGCCCCGAGCGAGAACACCTGCAGGGCCATCGGCCGGCGCGCCGGCGGAAAATAATCCGAGAGAATCGAGTTGGCCCCCGGCGTGCCGCCCGCCTCGCCGACCCCGACTCCGATGCGCGCCAGCAGGAGCTGCCAGTAGCTGCGCGCCAGCCCGGTCGCGACCGTGAGGGCCGACCAGGCGATGAGGCAGGCGCCGATGATGGTGCGGCGGCTCCTGCGGTCGATCAGCCAC
The DNA here is from genome assembly GCA_036000265.1 of Steroidobacteraceae bacterium. Classification (GTDB taxonomy): domain Bacteria; phylum Pseudomonadota; class Gammaproteobacteria; order Steroidobacterales; family Steroidobacteraceae; genus 13-2-20CM-66-19. The sequence goes on from DASYGA010000177.1 coordinate 2,375, forward strand.
GAGAGTGGAAAGCCGAACACGACGTAGAAGATCGCGAGCGATACGCCGGTCAGAAAGGCGATGCTGGCGTCGGAGAGATGCAGCTGCCTGCGGATCGGCTCGAGAACGGTGGAGATCGAGTACCGGTCGCAGATGCTCAGCGTGTACACGATGCACATGGTGATCGCGACATACCAGCGCTCCGCGAGCGAGGTCGTCTCGGGTGTGGTGCGGGGCGCGGCAGGGGCCGCTTCGGGATCGATCGCGGTGCGCGTCTCGCTCACCCGCCGGCGTCCTGCAGAATCAGATCGGCCGCCTTCTCCGCGACCATCAGGGTCGGCGCGTTGATGTTGCCGGAAGTCACCGCCGGAAACACCGAGGCATCGATCACTCGAAGATTGGTTACGCCGTGTACGCGCAGACGCGGATCGACCACCGAGGTCGCGGCCTGCGGGCCCATCGCGCACGTGCCGCAGGGGTGGAATACCGAGCCGGCGCGGCTGCGGAAGTCGCGCAGCACATCTTCATCGGAGCGCGTGCGATCACCGGGAAGCAGCTCCGACTCGATCACGGCCGCAAGCGGTTTCGCGGCGGAGATGCGCCGCAGCACCCGGGCGCCGTCGTACACATCCGCCACATCCTCCGCTGTCGCGAGGCTGTTGGGTACGATCGCGGGGCTCGCCAGCGGATCGGCGCTGCGCACGTGCACGCTGCCGCGGCTCGTCGGCCGGCAGGTGTTGAACGACATGAGAAATCCCGGGTAGGGGTCGGGACTGAGCAGCCGGCGGCTCGGGCCGCTGCTCGTGGTGTTATAGCTTGCAGGGTTGAAGTAAATGTGCAGGTTGGGGCGGTCGAGGTCCGGGCGGCTGCGCACGAAGGCGCCGGCCTGGTTGACACTCATGGAGAGCGGGCCATCGCGGCGCAGCGCATAGCGCAGTGCAGCCCGCACCTTGCCGAGGAACGGCGCAAGCTCGTCGTTGAGCGTCGGCACCCGTGATCGGTAGAAATAGGAGACGCAGACATGATCCTGCAGTCCGCTCCCGACCGCGGCGCGGGCGGCGATCAGGGGAATCCCGAGCCGCTGCAGCAGCTGCGGATCGCCAATGCCGGAAAGCTCGAGCAGCTGCGGCGAGCCGATCGCCCCCGCCGAGAGCAGCACCTCGCGGCGGGCGGTTGCGCTCAGCCGCGAGCCGCCCCGCAGATATTGCACGCCGGTCGCCGCGGAACCCGAGAAAAGCACCCGGGTGGCCCGCGCCCCCGTCGCGACCTCCAGATTGCCGCGCCGCAGCGCCGGCCGCAGATAGGCGCTGGCGCTCGAGACGCGTACTCCGTTGCGGATCGTGACCTGCCAGAACCCGGCGCCCTCGCTCTCGGCACCGTTGAAATCGCGCGTGATAGCGATACCGGCCGCGGCGCAGGCCTCGAGGAAGGTCGAGCACAGCGGATGAGCCGCGGCGGAGGGGTCGTGAACGTGCACGGGCCCGCCGGCACCATGGTATGCGGATGCGCCCCAGGCGTGATCCTCGAGCTTGCGGAAATACGGCAGGACATCCTGCCATCCCCATCCGGGATTGCCGGCGGCGCGCCAATCCTCGTAATCCGAGGGCTGGCCGCGTACGAAAATCATGGCATTGATCGAGCTGGAGCCGCCCAACACCTTGCCGCGCGGCCAATGGGCGGCACGATTGTCGAGTGCCGGCTCGGCTTCCGTGCGGTACATCCAGTTATAACGCGGATCGGCGAAAGTGCGCGCATAGCCGACCGGTACGCGGATCCAGGGGCTGAAGTCGCTGCCGCCGGCCTCGAGGAGCAGCACGCGATGCCTGCCATCCGCGCTGAGGCGGTTGGCGAGCACGCAGCCCGCCGAGCCGGCCCCCACGATGATGTAGTCGAATTCTGCCATCGATCGTGGCAGCATAGCTCGCATCCGGGCGGAGCGGACCCCGCGACGGCATGCCCTTTTTCGATGGGTCCATAGAAATTCTCGGCTTTCGCCCCGCGGGCGCGTGTGGAAGCCTTGATCGGGCTCGGTCCGCGAAGTGTCGTAAATCCGCAATCGACACGTCGCGAACTCACAAGCCGCGCGACCGCGATTACGGGAGCATCGGCCGCAGGAGCCGCAGCAACGGGGTACCCGGGGAGCCAAGGGGGTCGCCGGCTCAT
>DASYGA010000186.1:0-8203 GCA_036000265.1 Steroidobacteraceae bacterium
CGGGGCGCGAACGGCAATGCGCGTTCGCGGCCGACCGTCCCAGCCTCGCCATCGTGGTGCCGGCGCACAACGAGGCCGGCCTCATCGGTGAGACCATCGGCGCCCTCCTGCCGCAGCTGTCGGCAACCGACCGCTTGCTCGTCGTGGCTGACAACTGCTCGGATGAGACCGCCACCGTAGCGCGCGCCGCCGGCGCGCAAGTGTTGGTCCGCAATGATTCCACGCGACGAGGCAAGGGCTACGCGCTGGACTTCGCGGTGCGGCACTTGACGGCCGATCCGCCGCAGGTGGTCCTCATCGTGGACGCGGACTGCCGTGTCGAGGAGAGTTGCGTCGATCGGCTGGCGCGCGCCTGCGCCGCTTCCAACCGCCCCGTGCAGGCCCTCTACCTCATGCATGCGCCGCCCGATGCCGGCCTGACGGGCCGCATCGCGGCGTTTGCCTGGATACTGAAGAACCGGGCGCGGCCCACCGGCTTGGGAAGGTTGGGTCTGCCCTGCCAGCTCATGGGCACCGGGATGGCCTTCCCCTGGAGGTGCATCTCGCGGGCAAACCTTGCCAGCGGCCACATCGTGGAGGACCTGAAGCTCGGTATCGAGCTCGCCCGGGAAGGCTCACCGGCGCTCTTCTGTCCGCAGGCGCGGGTGGCAAGCGATTTCCCCTCCTCTGCGGAGGGCTTCAAGAGCCAGCGTACCCGCTGGGAGCACGGCTATCTCAGTGTCCTCCTGCGGGATGCGCCAGCGCTCATCGCGCGGTCGCTCACCCGGGGAAATCTGCCGCTGCTGGCGCTCGGCCTGGATCTTTGTGTCCCGCCGATTGCGCTCCTCGTGCTGCTCAGCGTTGCGGTATGGCTCGCAGCGGCCCTGACTTACGCTCTGGCCGGCGCGGCGGCGCCGCTGCTGCTCGCCAGCGCAGGGCTGGCGCTGCTCGCCTGCAGCGTCCTCCTCGCCTGGGCGCGGTTCGCGCGCGAGGTCATCTCCGCAGCAACCCTGGCGTTCGCGCCGATCTACGCGCTCGCCAAGATTCCGCTATACGCAAAGTTCCTGATCGCGCGCCAGGTCCACTGGGTGCGGTCCAAACGCGATCACGAGCGGTCCGCCTGAGCCGCGGCGGCGGCAGCCGCATTCGCCGCGCCAGCGGGTTGGTATATCCGGCTCCCGGAGCGTACAGAAGCCGCGAGGTGCTTCGTCAGTCTGTGCGCCGTGAAGCCGGCGCCGAACGCGAACCGTGCCAGCGGGCCAAAGCTGTTGGCGGAGGCGAGTCCCACGAAGTAAAGGCCCGGGACCGAGCAGCCGAAATTCCGGTCGAGACGCGGCGCGCCGTCGGTGGTGGCAATCTCGGCGCGCAGCGGCTCGGCCAGGAACGGCAGCCGCGTCACCTCGGGCCTGTACCCGGTCGCCGCAATCACGTGATCCACCTCGATCGTACGCTGCTCGTGATCGTGGGATTCGATGCGCAGAGCCGCGCCGCCGCCCCTGGGCTCTATGCCCCTGAGGTTGCAACCCAGATGGATGGGAAAGCGGCCGACCACTCTCTCCTTCATGAACCATCCCGGCGCGGGGCCCAGGTGTCGCCGCACGACCCGCAGGCGGAAGGATTCAGGCATCGCATGAAATGCGAGCGGCGCATCCGTACACAGTCGCGAGCGCCACCCGAGCCCCAGGCCCGAGCGCGGCGCGGCGATGCGTTGCAACAGCGGCCGCGGCTCGACGGTCGGCTCGTGGAAGGCGATCGCGCGGCGGCGCGCCACCACCTGGACCTCGGCACCGGCGTCGTGCAGCAGCGCTGCGATGTCGATCGCGGAGGAGCCGCCGCCGATCACCGCGACCCGCCGCTTGCGAAACGCAGCCAGGTCCGAGTGGGCCGAGCTGTGGGAGAGGAGCTGCGGCGGGCAGCCCGCGAGCTCCTGCGGGATGTAGCCGCAATGCGCGATTCCGGTCGCGGTGACGACGCGCCTCGCGACCAGCGTCTCACCCGAATCGGTGGTCAACGAGAAGCCGCGCGGATCTTTGCGCAACGCGCGCACCTTGTGCTGCTCGAGCTCCGGCACGCAGCGCCTCTGGAACTCCACCCCGTAGGCGATGAAGCGCTCGATCGGCACCGGCTCGCCGACCGCCGCATACGGCAGCGACTGCTCCCGGCAGTATGCCTCGAGCGTGCAGCGGCGCGCCGGGTCGTACAGGCTCGAAGCAAACCCCTCCGACTTCAGCAACATCCCGCGCGGCATGCTATCGCGCCAGCTCTCCATCGGATCGCCGAAGATCCGGAACGGAATCCCGGCCGCGCGCAGATAGGCACCGATCGACAGGCCATACGGACCTGCCCCGATCACCGCTACGGGCAACTCACTGTCGTGCATCAGATCAACCCCTGTCCGGTAGTTCTCTCACGGGACTCGAAGCAAAGCCGTTCTCGGCCGCGACGCGCAAAAAATTTACGACATTGGGCACGGGACTGCGCTCCTTGCCGCGCAGCCAGTGATAGAGCCGCGATACCCACTGGCGCTCCGCCCAGGAGTCGCGCAGCAGCTCGCGCACCAGCGCCGGCTGCGCCCACGGAATGTCATGGTGACACTGCTGCATGTACGGACTGTCGGGATTCCAGGCCAGTGCCTGCGGAAAGAAGGCGATGATGTCCCGATCGATCGGCAGCTCCGCGGGCGCCGCCGCGTGCCGCCGCGCGCCGAGCTGCGCGCAGAGGAGCCCCGCCAGGTCCCCCTGCCCGGGAAGGACCAGGTGCCCAAGCTGGGTGCAGCGAGCGTTGAGCTCGATCAGAAACGGATTGCCGGTCCCGTCCTCGAGGATGTAGTCGAGGCCATGGAAGCCTGACAACCCGAGAGTCCCGGCCAACCGTTCCGCGTCGCGGGTCATCTGCGCGTTGCGGATCACCCGGACGATGGTGCTGGCTCCCGTCTTGCCCTGGGTGCACAGGACCTCGACGGCGACCATGCCCAAGAGCCGCCCCTGCCAGGCGGCAAACATGCAGTTCGCGGGCCGGCCGGTGATGAAGCGCTGGATCGAGAAGCGCCGCCCGGCGCTCTGCCCTTCCCAGAAGGCGAGCGGGTCCCGATTGATCAACCAGCGCTTCCAGGACGATCCGCGCCGCTCCGGGGCGTTGAATCGCTGCAAGGCAAGCTGCGCCTGCTCTTCCGAATGGGCGATCTGCACCCCGCTGCCTCCCCAGGTGCCGTCGACCTTCACGGTGGCGGGCCCCGGGCAGGCCTTGAACCAGGCGTGGATATCGCCCGCGGTCTCGATGGCTCGGGTCTCCGGCACCAGCGCTTCGCACTCGCGCGCGAGCTCCATGAGCCGGCTGCGGCTGCGCAGCACCGGAAAGGCGGCCGGCCGGCCGAGGGAGGTCTCGATCAATCCTCTGAGCTCCGGCCGCCGCTCGTGCAGCTCGTGCAACTGCCAGACGGCACGATCGTCACAGGGGATGACGATGTCCGGGGCAGAAGCGGCGAGCGCGCGTTCCAACGCCGCGACCGAGTCCCGCGACCGGTACTGATACAGTGCGCCCATGCCGGCGACGTTGCCGAGCACGTGGCCGCGCGGGCAAAGCGCCGCGACCTCGCATCCGTGGGCAATCATCCGCACGGCCAGGCGGCTCGACAGCGGCCAGGGCGTCGTCGCGATGATCAGCGCAACCGGGCCCCGCGGTGCGGCTTGCGGCGTGCTCGAGGCGGTGATTAGATTTTCCTCAGACCGCCCAGGCGGCCTAAACCTATCGAAGTACTATATCAGGAAGCAAATTCCGCAAAATGCACCGCCATCGCACGCCGGGCCGCCGCCAGTCACGCGCGGCGCCTGCCGCCGAAAATCCGCTCTCGAGCACAGTTCTGAACACCTCGGTTGACAACCGCCGCGCAACCCGATCAGGCAGGCTCATGGCTGGGCCGCCATGACTGATCTGACCGTGGCCGTGGTCATCGTGAGCTACCGCTCTGCCGCGCTCGCGATCGAGAGTCTGCGATCGGTGCAGGCGGAGCGCGCGGCCGCCGGGCTCGCCATCCGCGCCGTGGTGGTCGACAACGCCTCGGGAGATTTTCCACAGATCGCCCGCGCCGTGGCGCAGAACGGCTGGGGCTCCTGGGTCACGACGGTGCTCGCGCCCCGTAACGGCGGTTTCGCCTACGGCAACAACTTAGGCGTCAGGCACGCGCTGCAGGGCGGTCCGGTGGACTACCTCTACCTCCTCAACCCGGACACGCAGGTTCGCCCCGGGGCGATCGCGACTCTGGTGCGCTTCCTCGAGAGCGAGCCGCGGATCGGCATCGCCGGCAGCAGCTTCGAGAACGCAGACGGGAGCGAGTGGCCGATCGCCTTTCGCTTTCCGTCGCTGTTGAGCGAGCTGTCGCAGGCGTTGGGATTCGGTCCCCTGATACGCCTGCTCGATCGCTGGGCGGTGGCGCGGCACATGAGCCAGACGACCCCGCAGCAGGTCGACTGGATCTGCGGCGCCGCCATGATGATCCGCGCGACGGTGCTCGAGGCGATCGGCGGGGTCGATGAAGGTTATTTCCTCTACTTCGAGGAGACCGACCTGTGTCTGCGGGCGCGGCGCGCGGGCTTTCCAACCTGGTACGTGCCGCAGAGCCGCGTGATGCACGTCGGCGGACAGAGCACCGGCGTGACGGAGCGAAACACGGCGCCGAAGCGCCTGCCCGCTTACTGGTTCGATTCCCGCCGCCGCTACTTCACCAAGGCCTTCGGCATGGCCCACACCCTGGCAATAGATCTCACCGTGCTCGCGGCATATCCGCTCGGCAGCTTAAAGCGCCTCGCGCTCGGGCAGCGCGAGCAATCCGTCCCGCATTACTACCGCGATTTTCTGCGCGCCAGCGTATTGCGCCCGCGCAATCGCACCTGCGAAGGGCACGATGATCCGCCGCGGTCACCCCACCGCGCGCACGACGGCTGAGCGGCCCGCACGCTCACTATTCTGCAAACTCTCCTCGATCGCCTCCTGCAGGCGCCGGGCGAGGACCTCGACATGAGGCTCCTGCAACATGCTCGTATGGCCGCCCGGCACATCCACCGCGCGCACGCCGCGCGGGCTGAAGCTGCTCCAGCCGAGGAGAGCATCCTCGTAGAAGTCGATGAAGGGCGCGTCGATTCCCGTGCCCTGTGTTGCCCTGAAGAGCACGAGGTCGCCCTCCTTCAGCCGCCGGTCGGGCCGGTACTCGCGCTCCGCGTGTAGATACGTGATGGTCGCCGACAGCGGCCCGAGGATACCTGGCGGCCTGCGGCCGCGATCGAGTGCGGCTCGCAGCAGCCGCAGGCGCAGGTTGTCGCGCGTCTCGCGCCAGGCCTTGCCGGCCTGATACGCCACGAAGTTGCGCAGCTTGCGGGCGAAGCTGCCCGCAAATGCTGCCGCGCGCCGGATTGCCGATCCGTTCGCTGCGCGCCGGACCTCGTCCGCCATCCTGTCGAGACGCTCCTTGGCGAAGCGCCAGGGTTTCAGCGCCGCCCCCGGTGCGGCCGCATCCAGCAACGCGACCAGAGCGACGCGCTCGCCCTGCGCCTGCAGCTGCAGCGCCATCTCGAACGCGATCACCCCGCCCGCGCACATGCCCCCGAGCACATAAGGCCCATGCGGCTGCGCCGCTTGCATCTTGCCGATGTGGCCGGCCGCCATGTCCCTGATCCGCGTGTGCGCCATGGGAACGCCGGGCAAGGTGTGGGGATTGAGCCCGTACACGGCGTGCCGCCGATCCAGGCGCAAGGCGAGATTGCGGTAAAGGAGAGTCTCGCCGTCGCCGTCGTGCAGGAGAAATACCGCGGGGCCGCCCTCGCCCGGCCTGATGAGCACCATGGAATCGCGCGGCGCGCTCCCTTCGATGAGCCGCGCCAGTCGTGCAACCGTCGGCGCCTCGATGAGCGCGCTCAGCGAAAGCTCGGCGCCGAGCTCGCTCTCGATCCGGCTGCGCAGGTCCAGGGCGAGCATGGAGTAGCCGCCGAGCTCGAAGAAGTTGTCGTTGCGGCCGACCCGCTCGAGCCGCAGCAGCGCCTGCCAGATCCGGGCGAGAGCCTGCTCTACCTCTCCCTGCGGAGCCTCGTAACTGCGACGCAGCTGCGATGCGCCATCAGGCGCCGGCAAGGCGCGCCGATCCAACTTGCCGTTGGGTGTCAGCGGAAAGCGCTCGAGCGCGACGAAGGCGCCCGGCAGCATGTACTCGGGCAGCACGCCGGCCAGTTGCGCGCGCAGACTCTCCACGCCGGGCGGGGCGGCCGGATCGCGCGGCACCAGGTAGGCCACCAGCCGCTTCTCGCCCTGTTCGTCTTCCTGCGCCAGCACCGCCGCTTCCCTGACGGCGTCGTGACGGGCCAGCTGCGCCTCGATCTCGCCGAGCTCGATGCGATAGCCCCGCACCTTCACCTGATGGTCGGTGCGCCCGAGGAAGTCGATCGCGCCATCCGCTCGCCAGCGGCCGAGGTCGCCGGTGCGATACATGCGCGCGCGCGGCTCGGCTGGAAAAGGGTCCGCGACGAAGCGCTCGGCCGTCAGCTGCGCGCGATTGAGATAACCGCGCGCCACACCGGCGCCGCCGATGTAGATCTCGCCAATCGCGCCGACCGGCACCGGCCGCAGATGCTCATCGAGAATGTGCAGCCGCGTGTTGTCGATGGGGCCGCCAATGGGTTCCGTGTGCTGCACGCCATCGGTGGCAGTGATCGGCCGCGCGCACGACCAGATCGTCGTCTCCGTGGGACCATACATGTTCCACACTGCCGCGACCCGCTCGAGCAGCTTTGCCGCCAGATCCGCGCTGACCACCTCCCCGCCGCACAGCACCTTCAGGCCCTTGCGTCCCGCCCAGCCGCCGTGCAGCAACAGCCTCCAGGTCGCCGGTGTAGCCTGCATGATGGTGATATCGTGGCTCTCGAGCAGGCGCGCCAGCGATGCGGCGTCGGATGCCGCCCGCGCGCTCGCCAGCACGACGGTCGCACCGGCGATGAGCGGCAGATAGATCTCGAGCGCCGCGATGTCGAAGGCGATGGTCGTGACCGCCAACAGCCTGTCCGCCGCGGTGATGCCGGGCCGCTGCAGCATCGAGCGCAAAAAATTCACCACGGAGGCGTGCTCGATCATCACGCCCTTCGGCCGGCCGGTCGAACCCGAGGTGTAGATCACATAGGCCAGATGTTGGGGCGACAGGCCCATCGCCTCGGTGCCGAGGTCCGCCGCATCCTGCGCCGCAATCGCATCCGAGTCCGCATCCATCACGATGACCGGCACGGTCGCTGAAGGCAACTGCGCGCGCAGCTTCTCCTGCGTGAGCAGCACGCAAGGCGCGGCATCTTCCAGCATGTGCGCGAGCCGCTCGGCGGGATAATTGGGGTCGAGAGGCACGTAGGCGCCGCCCGCCTTGAGGATGGCGAGCAGCCCGACCACCATGGCGGCGCTTCGCTCCAGATAAATTCCGACCAGCCGGTCGGGACCGACACTCTGCGCCCGCAAATGGCGGGCAAGCCGGTTCGCCCTGGCGTTGAGCTCGGCGTAGGTGAGGGTCTCCCCTTCATGGAGCAGCGCGACCGACTGGCCGGCCGCGGCTACCCGCTCCTCGAAGAGCCGGTGAATCAGGCTGCTCACGAGCACTCCGCGGCGCCGCGCCGTTTCAGGCGGCGGCGCTTTTCCGGGCGAGGAAAGCGAGCCCCGGCGCCACGTGCTTGATGGTGGCACTCGGCAGCAAGGAGGCAATGGCGCGGATACGGCGGCTCTCGCCCTGGGGGACGTTGCGGCGCTTCTGCGCAAAGTCGCCGGATTCGAAACGCAGCATGTGCGTGGGCCAGCGCATCTCCGGCGTAGCCCAATATGACTCGATGCCGCCGAAGCCCGCGCTGCCGAGCAGCCCGCGCAGCTCGCGGTAGGAATGCAGGTGGCCAGGGGCGCGCCGTCCGCGAAGCAACAGGCGGCTCAGCCAGCGCGGCAAGGCGCTGCCGAAGCGCATCTGGAACATGTGCTCGTCCCGGCCGCCGGTCAGCAGCCGCAGGCTGAATCGGTTCTTGGTGGCGAGGTAGAAGAAGCCGCCGGGCTTCAGGACCCGCGACACCTCCGCGAGAAGCTTACGGTGCATCTCCATATGCGAGACGCCGGCGCGCCAGCCGCACCATTCGAGCACCAGGTTCAGAATGACACCGTTGAATACAGCGTCCCCGTACGGAAGCTCGCAGTTGTCGCCGCCGGCGGTGATGCGGATGTT
>DASYGA010000195.1:0-16560 GCA_036000265.1 Steroidobacteraceae bacterium
ATACGGGCCGTACGCCTGGAACAGCGGCGGTGCGACAAAGGACTTCGTGTAGTTTCCGTTGAAGGCGAACTGGCTGTCGAACGGCGCCCAGCGGAAGCCGAACTTCGGATCGGTGGCGCTGCCGGCGTCGCTGTAGTGCTCGAAGCGGCCGGCGGCGGTGAGCTCCACCTGGTCCAGACCTGTTATGTGCATGCGACTGGAAAAGACCGGAAGGCGTGTCTCGGCGTACACGGCGCTGTCGTCACGCCCGTGGCTGAACGGGTCCGTGGACACCCCGTTTTGCCAGTTCTGATCGTTGCCGGTGGTGAGCCCGGTGACGGGGTCGGTATTGCGGCCATTCGGGTCCGCATGACCCGATACTTCCTCGCGGCGCCAGCTCGCCCCGACGGCGAGGCTCAGAGCGCCTGCGGGCAGTCTGAAGAGGTTGCCCACCGCATGTCCGTCCCACGAATAGAGCTTGCTGTCGCCGTGCAGCATCTCGGTGCCGAAGATGTTCGCAAGCGTGGCGGCCGGGTTGCCGGTTACCGCGAAGGGATTGAGCGCCGGCACTAGAATCTGCGCATTGGCTTTCGAGTAGCCGCCGTACACCTCGCTGTAGGAGCCCCCGGGCGTCGCAACGCCACTGGCGTCGTAACCGCCCGCAACGGCGGGGGCCAGGTTGGGCTTGTAGATCAGATTGGTATCGTTCTCGGCCAGCTTGCTCTGGCTGTAATCGACGGAGGTCTGCCAGGTCCATGTGCGCGTGAGATGTCCCTTGAGGCCGAGGGAGAATTGATACGCGTCGGTCGTGTCGTATACGCCTTTGGGCCGGTTCAGATCCGCGAAGGTCGCAGTCGTGCCGGTCGTCAGCGGGTCGTAGGGCGAGCCGGCCGGAACACTCGCGACGGAATTGGAGAACGGCTGGCCCTGGGTCTGCCACGCAGTCGATACGACGTTGTTTTGGGAAAGGAGAACGTCGCCGAAAAGCTCGATGCTGCCGCCAAACAGCGGCTTGGACGTGATGTTCGCGACGAAGTTCTTGTGCTCCTCCTGCTGCAGGAGCATCACGCGCTTCGAGAAATCGAATGCGTTGGAGAGCTGGGAGGAGTTGGTGGGGTAGTAGACGCCCGGGAACTGTGAGTAGCTGGCCGCCGTGGCGGCGGCGCCGGTCGGCACTGGCGGGTAGGTGAGTCCGGGCGCAAGGGCGTATGTTGCGCCCGCAACGACGCCGGGCAGAGCGCTGCCCGGTGTGACGCCATAGTTCGGGCTGCTGAAGGCGCGAGTGTCCCCCCAGAGCGGGCTGGTCTTCGCGTAGGCCACGGTCGCGGTGATGTTGACCGGTCCGACATCCCCGCCCGCGGTCACGAACGCCGACCGATCCCGGTAGCCGCCATCGGCCGTGCCGTAGTGGGTGCCGAAGGTCACACCGTGATAGTCGTGCTTGAGGATGAAGTTCACCACGCCACCGATGGCGTCTGATCCGTAAAGCGAGGAAGCGCCGTCGGTGAGCACATCGACCCGCTCCAGCGCCGCGGCAGGAATCTGGCTGACGTCGACGAAGTTCTTACTGCCCGTCAGTCCCGCCACCGCATCGAGAGCCAGGCGGTGGCCGTTCAGCAGTACGAGAGTCGGCAGGTTGCGCAGCTCGATCTGCGAGCCGCCGGCCGTGAACTGATTGTGATTCTGTGCGTTGCTGCTGCCGGCATTGCTGCGGCCGGCGAAGGCCGGAACGGCCTTCTCCAGCGTGCTGAGCATATCGCTCGACACGCCCGTCGCCGCGAGCGTGGACGCATCGAGGGTAGTGACTGGAACGGCTACGGCATCCGGATTCGTGGGAATCAGCGTGCCGGTGACCACCACTTCCTGCAATGGCCGAGCGGATGCCTGATCGGCTGTCTGGGCGCCTGCGTGTGTTGCGCAAATGAGACTCAGGCCGGACAGGAGAACAGCTTCTGTGCCGGGAATCCGGCGGAACTGGCCCTTCATGCACACCCCCTCTGATGGATTTGAGGCGGGACGCTACAGCGCAAAGCTTAACGATTGCTGAAAACTTTCTGACCTGTCTTTCAGCTTATGATGGGTGTGCGGGCCCAGGGCACCCCGGCCCGCCCCCTTGCCAGCGCCGGCCGCCTAGTAACTTTTGAGCAACGATTCGACGTCGCTGCGCTCGGCGCCAATTGCCTGGAACAGCGGCACGTGCTTCCAGCCCGGACCGCCGTTGACGATGGCCGCAAAGGCGACCCAGCCGCCGTTGCGCTTGCGCAGGTAACCGGCGATCCCGCATACGGAGCGCGGATTGTCCAGGGTACCGGTTTTCAGCGCCACGCGATCGAGCCAGGCCGCACCGCCCTGGCGCAAAAAGACGAATGGCGCATCGCGTGGCACCACCAGCCCGCCGTAGAACGCCGGGAAGCGGCGCGCATCGTGATATTGATACGCCAGCAGGCGCACGAGGTCATTGGCGGAGAGGCGGTTATCGGTGGTGAGCCCGCTGCCGCTGTAGATGGGCGGCGCGACCAGGGAAGCCGCACTGTACCGCGCGTCGACACGCTGCACGAATTGCGACAGCAACTGGCCGGCCGAGGCCAGCGCCTGCGGCGGTTGATCGTCCACGCTCGCCGCCATGTCCATGGTGAGGACGTCGGCGATGTAATTGTTGGAAAACCGGAGCATGCGCCCCAGCTGCTCGCGCAGACTGAGTCCCTCCACATCGCCCAGCGAATAGCTGCCAGCCGGCGGACGGCTGGCGCGGACGACGACCGGCCCAGCCACGTCGACGCCGAGCTCGCGCAACGTCTCCTTCAGCAACAGCCCGGCGCCGCGCGACGGGTTGGACATGGAGCGATAAACCGTCTGGTCGTCGCCCAGCGGAATATCGCCGCCGACCTGCAGCATGTCGCCGCCTGCCGGGGTCGTACGACGCTCCACCCAGAAGGTCTGCCGTCGGCCGCGCGCTACGGTGCGGACGACTCCTTGTACGGCGATGGGTAGCTGCGTGACGCCGCAGCCACGCACGAGCGCGGCAACGCCCGCAGCCGTGGGCCGCACGATGACGCACCAGTTGCCGAAATCGACCCCGACCGAGGCGAGCGGCGCGTTGTATGCCGAATCACTGCTCTCGAGCGCGTGGCAGCGGTCCTGGGTCTCGCAGGTCACGACGCCGAAAGGCTCCGGATCGACGAAGAGGTCGCCGCTCACGGCCTTCACGCCCGCGCCGCGCACCTGCGCGGCCAGCTGCCAGAGCGACTGGTCGTCGAGTGACGGATCGCCCGCGCCCTGCAGGATCAGATCGCCTGCCACCGCCCCGCGGACAATGGGCGCATTGGCGAGAACGTGGGTGTCGAACATCTTGTCCGCCGGCCATGTCTGCAGCGCGAGCGCAGCTGTGGTGAGCTTGGTCAGCGAAGCCGGCGTGAGGCGGGTCGCGGCATTGAGCTGCTCGATGACCTTGCCGTCGTCGAGATCCATGGCGGCGGCCGATACGAGTGCCCCACGCTGCTCGAGCCCCTGAAGCGCGCGCCACTGCTGCGCACGGGCTGGAAGCGCGAGGGAGGCAGCGGTGCCGAGGAGGAGGCAGAGTATCCCGGAGCGGGAAAGCGGTGAGCGATGCGGCATGAGGCGGGAAATTATGTCATCCCGGCGCGGCTCACGCCCGAGGAAGTCACGGAAGAGTGAAGTGGAACGCGGCGCCGCGATCCGGCTCGCCTTGCGCCCAGATGCTGCCGCCGTGGCGCTCGATGATCCGGCGCGCGATCGACAGGCCGACCCCCGTTCCCTCGAAATCCTTCGCGGCGTGCAGGCGCTGGAAGATGCCGAACAGCCGCGCGGCCTGCTGCGGATCGAAACCCGCGCCGTTGTCCTTGATCCAGTACAGCTTCTGCCCGGCCCATCCTGGGCGGCGGCCGTCGGGGTCCGGCGCCGTGCGCTGCCCCGAGCCGCTCGAAGCAATTGCCTGCGCGGCGCGCTCCGCGCCGCCGATCTCGATCACGGCGTGCTCGCGTCGGCGCGTGAACTTCAGCGCGTTGGCCACGAGGTTCACCCACACCTGACGCAGCAGCGATGGATCGGCCTGCGCCGCCGGCAGCTCTCCGATGCTGATGTCGAGGCGGCGTGCTGCCTCGGCGGCGCGCAGCTCGCCGACAACTCCCTGCACCAGACCGCGCACATCGACCGCTTGCTTGCGCAGCGGCTCGCGACCGAGGCGCGAGAGGCGCAGCAGATCGTCGATCAGCTCGCCCATGCGCATCGCCTGCGCGGAGATGGCCTCGATGTGCCGGCCCGCGGCCGGCGGAATACCGGCGCCGAAGTCCTCCTGCACGACTTGCAGCAGGCCGTCGATGGTGCGTACCGGCGCGCGCAGGTCATGCGAGATGGAGTCGCTGAAAGCCTCGAGCTCGCGATTCGCCACGTGCAGCTCGCGATTGGCGGACTCGAGCTCCACGGTCCGCAGTGACAGCCGCTCGAGAAGGGCCGCATTCTCACGGCGCAACCGCAGCATCGCCTGCGTGCGCTCCAGAACGCGCAGGATGACGCGCAGATCGAAGGGCTTCAGGATGTAATCGAGAGCGCCCGCCTTCATCGCCTCCACGGCGGTCGCGATGCTGCCATGCCCGGTCATGACGATGCCCGCGAGCCCGGGGTCGATCGTTTTGGCAGCATTGAGGAAGGTGATGCCGTCCATGCCGGGCATGGTGAGGTCCGTGAGGACGATATCGAAGGATCCGGCCCGCAGCGCGGCGAGCGCCGCCGCGGTACCGGTGAATCCCTTGACCGAATAGCCCTCATCCTCGAGGGTGCGGTACAGCGCCTCGACCTGCGTCGCCTCGTCGTCGACCACCAGCAGCCGATTGATTGGCTCGCTTTCCATCCGTCCCGTCCTCCGGCGCTCGAGGATACGCCTGAAGCCTTCCAGGCTCACCTAGGGCTGAACATATTGACGGGCTTGAGCCTGGGCTTCGGCGACGCTATAACTCGCAAAATTGAATATTGGCGCGCCCGGAGAGATTCGAACTCCCGACCTCATGGTTCGTAGCCATGCGCTCTATCCAACTGAGCTACGGGCGCGCCGCGAGATACCGGGCGCGGGGTCTTCGAAGGCCACTGGGAAATGGCCGCCCTACGCCGGGCCGCGCATCCTAGCACGCCTGTGCGGCAGGCGTCGAGAACTGCAGCTTGAGCGCGGCAGCTGGCCGATTGCAGGGCGGAATGCTATTGGCTAGGGTGGCGCTCCGGCAACCCTCAAGAAGCAACTCCAGCGGGGTATCGGCCAATGATCAAGGCGTTCATTCTCGGGGTAATACTGACGATCCTTGCGGCCGCGGCCTGCGTCTACGTCATCGTCGTCAAGGGGGTGATCCCCTCGAGCGCGGACTCGGGGCCCCTGCCGCTGGAGAGTTGGGCAGCGAGACAGTCGCTGCATGCCACCTTGGCGAAAGAGGCGCCGCAGACCCCGAATCCCGTGCCGCTGAACGACGCCAACCTCATCGCGGGAATCCAGCTCTACGGCCAACACTGCGCGGTTTGCCACGGCACCGCAGCCGGAGACGCATCCGCAACGCCGGTCGCCAAGGGTGAGTACCCGAAGCCGCCCCAACTCGCTACCGAGGGCGTAGAAGACGATTCGGAGGGCGTCACCTACTGGAAGATAGCCCATGGAATCCGCTGGACCGGCATGCCGTCGTGGAAGGCGACGCTGTCGGAACAGCAGATGTGGACGCTGGCGCTGTTCCTCAAGCACATGGATAAGCTCTCCCCGGCCGCCCAGCAGGCCTGGCAGGCGGTGAAGAACTGAGCCCCCCCCTTTAGCGGGAGCACACGCTCACTTTGGGGTGCGCGCCGCCTTGAGCTCCACTCCATTGCCCTCCGGATCCTGGAAATAAAGCGACAGCCCCTCCCCTTCCGCCCCATAGCGCATCGCGACCTCACCCGCCGCAACGCCCCGCGAGATCAGGTAAGCACGGAGCCTCTCAGGGTCGAAGGGATCGATCGTGAGGCAGAAGTGATCGACGTTGCGGCCGTCATTCGCCAGTGCTTCGGACGGCTCCACGGCGCCGCGCGCCTTCGTCTCCAACACGTCGATCAGGCTGCGCCCCGCGCGCAGCTGAATGAGACCTATCTCCGGCTGCTCCCGCTCCACTGGACATCCAATTACATCGCGATAGAAGGCCACGAGACGCCGGCAGTCGCGGGCGCGAAGCACGATGTGATCGATTCCGGCAATGGAGAACGGAGGCGTGGCTGCTGGGGTCATGAGAGATCTCCGGAACGGAATGATAACATCTGTTCCGGTCGCGGCCATCGTCCAGCGCCGCCGAGGGGAGGCTGTTTCCATGGCCTATCGAGCAATCAATTTCCGGCGGAAATTCGAGCTGTTCGCGGAGAAGTGGCAGCCCAGGGTGGTTGCGGAGATGAACGACTATCAGTTCAAGCTCGTCCGCATCGATGGGGACTTCATCTGGCACGATCATCAGGACACGGATGAGACGTTCATCGTCCTCGAGGGGACGCTGCGGATCGACTTCGAGGACGGAGCGGTGCGCCTCGCGGCCGGGGAGATGCTGGTCGTGCCAAAAGGAGTCAGGCACAAGCTGCGCCGAAGGAGAAGTGAGATTGCTGTTGATAGAGCCGCGTGGTGTCGCCAACACCGGCGATGAGGGCGGCGACCGCACGGCCGCCAACGATGTCTGGATCTGAGGGTGCATCCTTGCGCGACCGCCAGCTCGGCTCGTACACGATTTCCGACGATCCCGCCCGCCTCGACTTGCGCGCCATACAGGCGTACCTGAGCCGCTCATACTGGTCAGCCGGCATTCCGCTCGAGATCGTGGAGCGGGCGGTCCGGGGCTCGCTGTGCTTCGGTGCCTACGATGCCGCCGGCGCGCAGGTCGGCCTGGTCCGGCTCATTACCGATCAGGCGACGTTCTGCTACGTCTGTGATGTCTACGTGCTGGAGGAGCATCGCGGGCGCGGCTTGTCGAAGGCCATGCTCGCGATGACCACGGATGACCCGAGGCTCCAGGGGCTGCGCCGCTGGAGTCTCGTGACCGCGGACGCCCACGGCCTGTATCGTCAGTTTGGCTTCACACCCGTGGCGCAGCCGGAGCGGCACATGGAGCGCCTGAACCCCGATATCTATCGGTCATGAGGACTGGTGCACCGTGGTCGCTTCCAGGCGCCGCTGCCGTTCCTCTCGCAACTGCTCCCTCAGCCGAGCCTTTTCCTCGCGCTCCTTCTTCTTCGCGAGGTGGTGCCCGACGACGCAGCCGGCTGCCGCGCCAAGCACCGCGTGATGGTGCGCAAAATGTCCCGCCACGCCGCCTGCGGCGGCACCCTTGAGACAGCCCTTGGCCTGGGCGGCGCCCGCTCCGGCGAGCAGGATCAGCGCGGCCAAGGGCGCCGCAAGCCATTGTTTCGATACGGTCGAGACCATCTGGGAATCCTCTTGGAGTAGTCCGAAATCCGGTGCCGCGCATCGCCGTGGCGATTGCGGTACCCGTTCATGCCCTATAACACCCCCTATAACACCGCTGTTCCAGAAAAGTTACGCCGGTCGCGGAATGCCGCCGTAGCGGCAGCGGGTGTATAACGGCGGCCATGAGGGACCCTCGACCCGCCCAACGCGTGCCGGCGATTGTCCGCGGCTCGTCCGCGATCGCCATTGCCCGAACGGTGGTGGCCGATCTGGGTCCCACCCCGCCGGCGGCTCGCTACGACGGGGAGCGCTCGAGCTCCTCCAGAATCGGGCAGTCCGGCCGCTGATCCCCGCGGCAGCGGCGGGCGAGATCGGTCAGGGTGTCGCGGATCCGCGTGAGCTCGGCGATCTTGTGGTCGAGCTCCACGACGTGCGCGAGCGCGAGTCGCTTCACTTCCTCGCTGGCGCGCCGCCGGTTGCGATAGAGGCCGAGAAGCTTGTCGATCTCCTGGAGGGTAAACCCGAGATCCCGGGCCCGGCGGATGAAACGCAGCGTCTGGATGTTGCTCTCGTCGTAAGCCCGGTAGCGATTGGCGAGCCGCGCAGCAGGCTTCAGCAGGCCCAGATGCTCATAGAAGCGCATGGTCTTCGGCGGCACGCCCGAGCGCGCGGAGGCTTGGCCGATAGTCATGGCCTCGCCGCTCTTCATCCCGCGTGCTCCTCAGGAGTTGCAGCCGCGGCACGCCAGCGCCGCAGCAGCAAAGCGTTGGATATCACGCTCACTGACGAGAGCGCCATCGCCGCCCCCGCGATCATCGGACTCAGGAGCCCGAATGCCGCGGCCGGCAAACCTATGACGTTGTAGATGAACGCCCAGAAGAGCCCTTGGCGGATCTTGCGGTAGGTGGCCCGGCTCACGGCGATGGCATCTCCCAGGAGCCGCGGATCGCCTCGCATCAGCGTCACTCCCGCCGTCTGCATCGCGATGTCCGCCCCCGTACCCATTGCGAAGCCGACATCGGCCGCCGCAAGAGCCGGGGCGTCGTTCACGCCATCGCCCACCATTCCGACCTGCCGGCCTTGCGCCTGCAGACGCCGCAGCTCGGCCGCCTTCTGTTCCGGCAGCACGCCGGCGATTACCCGGCGAATGCCGAGCCGCACGGCCACCGCCGCGGCGGTGCGCTCATTGTCACCCGTCAGCAGCACGGTCTCGATCCCGATCTCGTGCAGATGCCGCACCGCTGCGGCCGCTTGCGGTTTGATCGGATCCGCCACGCCAATCAAGCCCAGCCAGGTCGGCCGAGGATCGAGCGCCGCGATCCACATCACGGTATGCCCCCGCTCTTCGAGCTGAGCCGCCAAGGCCTCGCCATCATCGATCGGGATGGCGTGCTCCTGCATCAGGCGCCGGTTGCCAATGGCGACACGCTGTCCGCCGACGCGCGCCGTCAGCCCCTTGCCCGCATGGCTCTTGAAGTCCTCGAGCGGCAGGGTCGAAAGTGTCGCGGCTCCCGAGCCTGCCTCGCTTGCTCGTGCCAGGACGGCACGGGCAAGCGGATGCTCGCTACCCCTCTGCGCCGCCGCGGTGAGCTGCAACAGAGCAGGCTCCGAAATGCCGTTGGGAATGACTTCCATCACCGCCGGCTTGCCTTCGGTCACCGTTCCGGTCTTGTCCAGGACTATGGTATCCAGACGGTGCGCGCGCTCCAGCGCCTGCGCGTCGCGGATCAGAATGCCGGCCCTCGCCGCCACGCCCGTCCCGACCATCAATGCCGTGGGCGTGGCGAGTCCCAGGGCGCACGGGCAAGCGATGACCAACACCGACACGGCCGCTATCAGCCCGACCGTGAAGTCGCCGGCAAGCAGCCACCATCCAAGGAACGCCGCGAACGAGATGGCCACCACCACGGGCACGAAGACCCCGGCCACGCGGTCGACCAGACGCTGCACCGGCGCCTTGCCGGCCTGCGCGCCTTCGACGAGCGCGATGATCCGCGACAGCGTCGATTCGCTCCCGACCGCCGTCGTCTCGATGTGCAGGAGCCCGCTGCCGTTGATCGAGCCGCCAATCACCCGGTCACCCGACACCTTCGCAATGGGCAGGCTTTCGCCCGTGAGCAAGCTTTCATCGACTTCGCTGTTTCCCGCGATCACGGCGCCATCGACCGGAAGCCGCTCGCCCGGGCGCACGACCACGACGTCACCCACGCCGACAGCGCTCGCGGGGATCTCGATCTCCTCGCCACCGCGCCGTACGCGCGCAGTCTGCGGCCGCAGCGACAGCAGCGCTTTGATCTGTGCGGTCGTCGAGCGCTTGGCGCGCTCTTCGAGCCATTTGCCCGCGGTGACGAGCGCGATCACCACGGCCGCCGAGTCGAAGTAAAGGTGGGTTCCGACCGCGCCCGCGAGCAGCAGGTACAGGCTGTAGAAGTAGGCCGCGGAGGTGCCGAGCGCCACCAGGAGATCCATGTTTCCGACGCGTGCGCGCAGCGCCTTCCAGGCACCGGCATAGAAGCGGGCCCCGATGAGGAACTGTACCGGCGTCGCGAGACCGAGCTGCAGCCATCCGGGCAGCATGACTCCGAGCATTGGGACCAGGAGCGGCAAGCCGAGCACGACGGCAATCACCAGACGTCGGCTCTCGGCCTGCATCCGCTTCGATTCGGCGAGGGCGATCGCCCGATCTTGTTCCGTGTCCCCCGTCAGGAGCTGCGCCTCGTATCCGGCGCGCCTGACGGCGGCGATCAAGTCCGCCGGCCGCGGCGCGCCGGCGGTGCCTTCGACGTAGCCGCGGTTGCCCGCGAGATTCACCTCCGCGCGCACCACGCCCGCAACGGCGGCGAGCGCCCGCTCGACCCGCAACGCGCAGGTTGCGCAGGTCATCCCGGAAATCGAGAGCTCGTGCTTCTCGCGAGGAGCTTGCGAGCGGTCATGCCCCGGCTCCGGCGTGGCAAGACGCGCCGGCTCATCGACGGCGATATCGGGAACGCTCACGGTGCTCTCCTCCAGCCGATCGCTCAGGCAAGCGCCCCGGTGAAGCCGGCCGCTTCGACCGCATGGATCAGATCTTCTGCGCGCGCCGAGCCGTTGATGGTCGCCCGCTCGCCGGCAAGGTCCACCCGGGCCTCGACCACGCCCGGGACCGCCGACAACGCACGCCCAACCGCGCCCGCGCAGCCTGCGCACGTCATTCCCGAGATCGCGAGCACGATCGGACCGGCGCTCTCATTCGGTTTTCCAGCGGTCATCGAGCCACTCCTTCCAGTTCACTGGAACCTATATAGAGCCTCCCCCCACTGGAAGGTCAAGCCGGGCAGGTTCGCACCCCGCCAATGCCCGGGGTCGACTGCCGATCGATGGGGAACTAGTATGTCCCCTCAAACCATAGATTCTCGAGGCGGCGCGACACATGGCGGCAGAAAAATTTCCGATCGACCTCAAGCAGCTGCGGCCGCTCAAGCTCGATCCGAAACTGGGCACCCTCACCGAGGCACAGAAGGCGGATCTGCGCCACAACATCCAGCTGTGCCGCGACGCCATCGTGTTCTTCACCGCCTTGGCGGGCGCCAAGGGTCTTTCCGGACACTCCGGCGGCGCATACGACACGGTGCCGGAGGTCATGATCATCCGCGCGTTCATCGCGAACGGCGCACCGATCGTGCCGGTCTTCTACGACGAGGCCGGACACCGCGTCGCCACTCAGTATCTGCTTTCCGTGCTGGACGGGGCCATGCCCGCCGAGCGGCTGCTGCATTATCGGGAGTTCGACAGCGGTCTGCCGGGACATCCGGAGAAGATGCTGACGCCCGGCGTGGAGTTCAGCTCGGGCCGCCTCGGGCATATGTGGGCATTCTGCAATGGCGTCGCGATGGCCAATCCCGGCAAGGCGGTCATCCTGCTCGGCTCGGACGGCAGCCAGATGGAAGGCGACAACGCGGAGGCCGCGCGCCTGACCGTTGGACAGCAGCTCAACATCAAGGTGCTGATCGACGACAACAACGTCACGATCGCCGGACACCCGCAGGAGTACATGGTCGGATATGATCTCAGCCGCACTCTGGCCGGCTACGGCTTGAATATCGCGACCACGCTCGGCGAGGATCTCGATGCGTTGTACGTGGATCTCGCGCGCGCGTTCTCGGATGCGATACCGCACGGCGTCGTCGTCAAGCGCCTCATGGCACCGGGAATCGCGGGAGCTGAAGGCAGTCCCCACGCGCACGAGGTGCTGAAGACCGAGACGGCTATCCGTTATCTGGAGGCGCGCGGCGGCTACGAGCAGTCCATCGCCATGCTCAAGGCAGCGGGTCCCGACAAGAGCCCGCTCACCTACCGCGGCTCCGCCGGCGCCGGCAAGAACCGCGACGATTTCGGCAAGATCATCAATGAGATCCTCGACGGCATGAGCGAGAAGGAGCGTCTCGCCAGCGTCAAGGTGTTCGACAGCGACCTCGAGGGCTCCTGCGGACTGCACCACATCCGCAAGAAGCATCCGGAGGTGTTCATCCGCGGCGGCATCATGGAGCGGGGCAATTTCTCGGCCGCCGCGGGTTTCGGCTCGGAGCCGGGCCGACAGGGGATCTTCGCCACCTTCAGCGCCTTCCTGGAGATGTGCCTGAGCGAGATCACGATGTCGCGTCTGAACTTCTCCAACGTGCTCGCGCATTTCAGCCACAGCGGCGTCGACGACATGGCTGACAACACCTGCCACTTCGGCATCAACAGCATGATTGCCGACGGCGGCTTGACGCCCGTGCATGGCGAAGATACGACGCGACTCTACTTTCCGGTCGATCAACACCAGTTCGCGGCATGCCTCAAGCGCATCTTCAAAGATCCCGGCCTGAGATTCATCTTCACGACCCGCGCGCCGGTGCCGGACATCCTCGATGCCGACGGCAAGCCCCTCTACCAGGGCAAGCCATTCGAGCCCGGGAAGGACTACATCGTGCGCGAAGCGCCCCCCGGCGGCGGGTACATCGTCGCGGTGGGCGAGACCGTCTACCGCGCCCTCGATGCGGTCATCGATCTTGCGGAGAAGGGAGTCAAGGTGGGGCTCATCAACAAGCCGACGCTGAACGTGGTCGACCGGCAGACGATGCAGCGGCTGGCGGGCGTCCCCTTCGTGCTGGTCGCCGAGGCCTGGAATGTGCGCACGGGGCTCGGCAGCCGCTTCGGCAGCTATCTGCTGCAGGCCGGCTTCAAGGGCCGCTACGACCACATCGGAACCTACCGCGAAGGCTCCGGCGGCCTGTGGCAGCAGATGGGGCATCAGGGGCTCGACCCGGCCGGGATCAAGAAGGCCGTGCAGGAGCTGTTGTAGCGGCTTCCCGCGTAGCTGCTTTCTGGGCCGCAGCCCGCGGCCTCAGTGCAGGCCCGGCCAGGCCCGCGGGAAGAGCGCGACGGCGTTCCTGCGATAGATCTTGTCCACGACGCTGCGCGGCAGATGCATGCCGCGGAATGCGCGGTCGAGATCCGGCGAGCGCATCTTCTCGTCGCTGACGAGGAAGCGCCAGTCGCGGCGCCAATCGGCTGCGATCTCGGCGACCGCCTTTGGGTCATCGTCCGACGGTCCGTACTCGTCATCGGTGCCGTAGAGGATCCGGTCCTGGTAGCGGATGAAGAACTGCCTGACTTTGTCGGGATGAGTCTGCGCCTGGTACTCGAGCTGACCGATGCGCGCGGCCATGTCGACGTCCGCCTCGGGGAACCGATCGAGAAAGGCGCCGATCCGATCGACGTCCCACTCCAGGGATGCCAGGTGAACCGCATCGAAGCGCAGTTGCGGATGGGCTGCCAGCATCCGGTCCCGGGCTGCCAGGATCTGATCGTGCTGCGGCATGTCCGGATGCAAGTACATGTAGTACTCGGGATGCTCGCGGTAGTACTCGGCATCTCCCTTGACGATCATCTTCGAATAGGGGAGCCAACAATCGAGCGGCTCGGCCAGGTGGCCCAGCAGCACGATGTGCTCGCGCTGCAGCATGGAGTAGATCGGCTCGAGCCTCGGGTCGTCCGGCATCACGTACCGGCCGTTGCTGTCGCGTACGACCATGCCGAAGTTCTTCCAGATCTTCACGCCCACCGCGCCCCGTGACAGCGCGTCGTCAATCTCCCGCACCGCCTGGCGCGACCAACCCGGCTTGGTAAAACCGTCGGCCGAAAACGTCCCGGCGAAGGCGACTACACCCGGATATCGCCTCCGCAGCGACGCGCTGTCGTGAATCTGCCACGCAACCGGCCCATGTTCCGGAGAATCGACATCGATCGTCAGCAAGTGGAAGTGATCGCGGATCGCCTGTGCCATGAGCAGCTTGGCTGGTCCGTAGACGTGCACGTGAGCGTCGACTTTTTCCACACGCCCGAAGTCTGTAGCCGAGTAATAGCGCTCCTGCGAGCGCACGGCCGGCGAATTCAGTGCCAGCAGCCAGGCTGCGCTCAGCACGAGCAGGCGTAGACCCTTGGTTCCCGACATCAGGCCGCCTCCTCGATCTCCCGCGCCACGCGTTGCGCGGACCGGATACACGATTCCATCCCGCGGCTGAGCAGATCCGCATACGTTCCGGCAAAGTAGATTCGCCCCTCCGGCTTCAGGATCTGCGGCCAGAACTTGTGCATTTGCCCGAGCGGAAACGGCAGCATCTCGCAGCTCGGCGCAAGTGGGTCCTGGGTCCAGTCCCTGGTCAGCGCCTGCACGATGGTGTCGCGCTTTCCGGGGTATACCTGCCGAAATGCAGCCAGCACCCGCTCCGGCGACAGCCCTCCGGGGCCGTAGGCTTTCAGGATGACCCGCGGTGTCTTCAGCTCGGTCGGAACCTCCCAGATCGAGGAGATGAGGGGATGGTCGAACTCCAGGTTGATGCTCTTGAGTCCGTCGTCGAGCCAGAACCTGGAGCTGGCCTCGAAGACATAGAACGGGTGCGACGTGTACGCCAGGTTGTCCACGACATATCGCTTTGCCGGCGAGAGCGGCGGCGTGATGGGAAGGTTCCTGGACACCGTCAGGCTGATGCAGTTGACGAAAAAATCCGCGTCCATGGTCTTGTCGCCGTCATACCCGTACTCACGGTAGCTCACCCTGACAGCCGCGTCGCTTTGCTGGATAGCGCTGATCGGGTGCGCCAGCTTGACCCGCGAGCCGAGCCGCCTGGCGAAGGCGATGGGGAGCTGCTCGTTGCCGCCCTGCAAGCGGAACATCTCACCCTGCGACGGTGGAATGCCGCGGGATCTCTCGGCCGCCAGCCGCCATATGCGGTATAGCGCGCTGCTCTCGTCGTCTCCCATGTGACCGATGGCCGCCTGCGAGGCGCCTTCTTTCCTGTAGATCGCGCTGACGGGTATTCTGTCGAGATCATCCAGGCCGGCGCCAAAGGGGTGATATGGATCCTTGATCCGGTCCACGTAGGGACGCAGATACAGGGTCTCGAGCTCGTACCACGGATGTTTCGACAGGAACCGGACCTCACGGCTGTTGAAACCCAGCCCGGCGAGCGTCTTGGGGTCGGCCAGCATCCTGTTGGTATACAGCTTGCCGCCGACCATCCTGACGTCATTCTCATTGTAAGGGAGCCAGGAGCCTTCGGCGTTTGGATAGGCGACCAGCGAGAGGCCGAATTCCCCGACATACTCCAGGAGCCGCTCATAACCCGGTTTGGTGATGTGATCGGCGCCAAAATCGGCATAGAGTCCGTCAGATAGGCCATCTCTGCCGGTGAATACGTGGCCGCCGTAGCGGCCGGCGGCCTCGAGAATCGTGACGTCGAAGCCGGCCTTCATGAGCTCGTAGCCGCAACATAGGCCTGTGATGCCGGCACCGCCGATCACGACCTTCCTTCGCGTCGGGCGAGCGGCACGGGACTTCTTCGCTGCGGCAGCCGCCTGCCTGATGCCGGAGTCGACCATGGACGCGCCGGCGCTCGCCATCAGCGTTTTGAGGAAAGTCCTTCGGATCACGGGTCTCTCGATCACCTCACGGCGTGCGCGAGCGCCGCCAAGCTCTCGGGGCTGAGCGGAGTGCCGTTGAGTCTGGCGGCCTGGATGACCGCTCCCATGTCGGGCGGCAATCGGGGCTCCATGAACCCGTACTGGTCGGACCGCCGCTGTAGCTCGCAGCTCAGCGCTTCACGCAGGCCGTTGCCCGGCTGGAACATCCCTCCGGAAGAGGACACCAGGATGGAAGCGCCCGCGGGGATCTGGAGCTGGCCGCGGACGGCGTCTATCATGTCGGCGAGCTCATGCGCGGCGGCCTCGAGCAGCCCGAGCGCGGCCCGATCGCCCTGCGCCGCGGCCGCGGCTACCAGCTTTGATAACTGGGCGAACTGGCTGCGCTGGGCGATATCCTTGCCGTAGATCGCTGCGCAGAGGTCCAGGTCCCTCTCCAGCGCAAAGTGCTGCCGCACCTGCTCGTGAAGCGGCCCGCGCGGCAGGCGGCCATCGCTCATGCGCGAGAAGAGGCGCAGCCCTTCGCGTGCCAGCCAGTAGGAGGAGCCCTCATCGCTGAAGAGCTCGCCCCAGCCGCCCGCGCGGGCACTGCGGCCGGCGTACTCGCCGTACGCTATCGAGCCCGTGCCGGCCACAATGTTGATGCCATCGGCGCCCGCAAGCGCGCCCGCCCAGCCGCACACCATGTCGTTATCGCAGCGATATCGCCGGTGGGGCAGCGCTGCCAGAGGCGCCGCGTCCAGAGCCGGCAGCAGCTTGCTGTCCTCTCCGTATGCCGGCAGAGCCAGGAACGCATAACTGAGGTGTGCCTCGTTCACCCGACCCTGGTGGAGGGTTTGCGCAATCCCGCGCGCGAGCATCCGCCGAAGCTCGTCCAGCCCGATCTCGAGGTAATAGGCCGGACCCTCGAGGTGAGAGGCCAGCACGCTGCCCGCCTCGTCTACGAGCAGAAAGCGTGTTTTGGTGCCTCCGCCGTCGACGCCGAGGAAGGTCTTCACGACTAGCCCGGAAACGGATGAATGGATACGCCCTGAACCACGCGATTCACCGTGCCGGCGGCGTTGGGAGTGTCTGGCGACAGGCCGAGCGAGATCGAACGCAGCACCGCGAGCGTCTGTGCGAATACCACATAGGGCAAGCAGAGCTCGAGATCCGTCAGGGCTCCGGGCGCCGGGGCTCCGGCCTGCAGCGCGATGGTATCCGGACCATCGCGCTCATCCGCCCGCGCG
>DASYGA010000242.1:0-19341 GCA_036000265.1 Steroidobacteraceae bacterium
GCGCTTTCAATAGCAAGCAATGGTCGACAGCCCGACAGGTTCGCGCGGCGGGGGCGCCGCGGCGCGCAGCGCGCACCGCTCACCGCAGCCGCGGGCCGCACGCCGTTCACGCCGGCGACCGAATGGCGCCGAGCGCTCGCCTGAGGCCGCCGCGGCGGACGAGGCGCCCGGCGTGCGCACCCTCATAACCCGGGCGCGCAGCTCCCTGCTCACGAGCTTCGATACCGAGCTCGAGCCCTTCGGGGTGACGGGCGCCCAGTTCGAGGTGTTGAAGAATCTCGTGCGCAGCGACAACGAGACCGCGGCGAGCCTCTGCCGCGCACTGCACTATGACACCGGGTCGATGACGCGCATGCTCGATCGACTCCAGGATAAGGGCCTGGTGACCCGGGAGCGCGACACCAGCGACCGGCGGCTGGTGTTCCTGCGCCTGACGGACACCGGCGTCAGCCTGATCCCGAAAATTCAGCCGGCCCTGCGCCGGGCGTTGCGGCGCCACCTCGCCGGCTTGACACCGGAGGAGGTCGCGAGCCTGAGGCGATGCCTCGGCCGCATCATCGAGAACGGACAGCGGCAGTAGCCGGAGCGACTCTGGCTGCCTCGCTGCCGGGCAGCGAGGGCTCACCCCTGCGCCTGTCAGCGAGTATCATGCATGGTCGCATGCCAGTACGAGAGCCTACGGCCGCACGGCCGGAAAGCGACCGCGACGCCGGTCCGCGGGGGTTGACTGACGCGCCGGAGCGTCTGGATTCGCGCCGCGCCGCGCCGCCCCTTTCCTGCGAGCTCTTCCGCTCCGCCGGCATTGCTCCGTCGGAGGCGGGCGCCGCGCCGGACGGAGCCGGTCTCAGCCGGTGGTCTCGGCCGCGTGAATGACGTAGCCGCCTGATTTCTCGTCGCGCTCCAGCGTGAGCAGGTGCCGTTGCGCGGCTTCCTCGAGCAGCTTGTTGAAAGACCGGAAGCCGTAATAGCTCTCGTTGAATCCCGGCCGGCGCCGCTTCAGGGTCTGCTTCACCATCGATCCCCAGATCCGATCCTCCGCGCCTCGCTCGGCGAGCAGCGCATCGAGCGTCGCCAGCACCAGCTCGAATGCCTCCTGCTTGCGGTCCTCTTCCGTGTGGGCATGATCGCCGTGAGCATGCTCGCCGTCTTTGGCTTCCGCCGCGCCATGGGCGGCATCCGCAGCATGGGCCCGCTTGCGGGGCGCGCGCCGCGGCTTCTGCTGCTCGCGCACGAGATCGTCGTAGTAGATGAACTCGTCGCAGTTGGCGATGAGAAGGTCGGACGTCGAGTTCTTCACGCCGACCCCGATGACTCCCTTGTTGTTCTCGCGCAGCTTGCTGACGAGCGGAGAGAAATCCGAGTCGCCGCTGATGATGACGAAGGTGTCGACATGCGGTTTGGTGTAGCACAGGTCGAGCGCATCGACCACCATGCGGATGTCGGCCGAGTTCTTGCCCGACTGCTTGACGTGCGGAATCTCGATCAGCTCGAAGCCCGCATGATGCATGCCGGCCCTGAGGTCCTTGTAGCGCTCCCAGTCGCAGTAGGCCTTCTTGACGACGATCGAGCCCTTGAGCAGCAGCCGCTCCAGGACCCGGGTGATGTCGAATTGCGCGTAGCGGGCGTCACGCACGCCGAGAGCGATGTTCTCGAAGTCGCAGAACAGTGCGAGGTTGGCATCATCGGCAGCTGTAGACATGTTCGTAGGATATATCCCGTGGACTATAAGTCTCGATGAAAAGATTCTTTGGGGTACCCCGCCCCTCTGAGAGCCGTCTTTGCAAGATTCAATGGCACCAGGAAACGGAAACGATCATATCGCAACCGCTTTCGGCCGGGTGTTGCGCGACCAGCGCGAGACCCGCGGCATCTCCCAGGAGGATCTCGCGCTCAGTGCCGATGTCGACAGGTCCTTCGTCAGCCAGATGGAGCGCGGCATCCGCCAGCCGACGCTGACGACGCTCGTGAAGCTCTGCAAGGCGCTCGGCGTCGCGCCTTCGACGATCATCGGCCGCATGGAGCGGCTGCTCGACTGAGTACCGATGGCTGGTCGACGCACACGTCCCGTGACTCGCGCGGCGGCCGAGGAGGCCGTGCGGACCCTGTTGCGCTGGGCGGGGGACAATCCCGCGCGGGAGGGTCTGCGCGACACCCCCGCAAGGGTGGTAACGGCCTACCGGGAATGGTTCGCCGGCTACGGCTCCGATCCGGCCGACTATCTGCGGCGCACCTTCGAGGAGGTCGGCGGCTACGACGAGATGATCGTGCTGCGCGATATCGCCTTCGAGTCCCATTGCGAGCACCACATGGCGCCGATCATCGGGCGCGTGCACGTCGGCTATCTGCCGACCGACAAGGTGGTGGGCATCAGCAAGCTCGCACGCGTGGTGGACGGGTACGCGCGGCGCTTCCAGGTGCAGGAGAAGCTGACGGCGCAGATCGCGGGCTGCATCGATGAAGTGCTCAGGCCGCGTGGCGTCGGCGTTGTGGTCGATGCCATCCATCAGTGCATGACCACCCGGGGCGTGCACAAGCGCGGGGTGTCGCTGATCACCAGCCGGATGACGGGTACGTTCCGCGAGGATGCGCGTACGCGTTCTGAGTTCCTGCAATTCATCGGGATCACGGGGGCGAAGCCCGTTTAGCCGCTTCCCGGGGGTCGGCGGTGCAGTCGGTCGCAGTCACTTTTCAGGCGGTGAGTGCCGCGTCCTGGCGGTCGGCCCGCTTGCGGTCCTGCTCCTTCAGGAAACGCTTGCGGATGCGGATGCAGACGGGGGTGACCTCCACGAGCTCATCGTCGGCGATGAACTCGACCGCGTACTCCAGCGTGAGAGGAATGGGCGGCGTGAGCAGGATCGCCTCGTCCTTGCCGGCGGCGCGGATGTTGGTGAGCTTCTTGGTCTTGATGGGGTTCACCACCAGATCGTTGTCGCGGCTGTGGATGCCGATGATCATGCCCTGGTAGAGCTTCTCGCCGGGGCTCACGAACAGGCGTCCCCGCTCCTGCAGGTTGAACAGCGAGTAGGCGACGGCTTCGCCCTGCTCGTTGCTCACCAGCACGCCGTTGCGGCGGTCCGGAATATCGCCCCGCACCGGTGCGAATCCGTCGAAGATGTGGCTCATCAGGCCATTGCCACGGGTGAGCGTCATGAATTCGCCCTGGAAGCCGATCAGGCCGCGCGCGGGCACACGGTAGTCGAGGCGCACGCGTCCGTTGCCGTCGACGGCCATGTCGGTCAGCTCCGCACGACGAGTGCCGAGCGCTTCCATAACCGCGCCCTGGTACGTGTCATCCACATCGACGGTGAGCGCCTCGTACGGCTCATGTACTTCGCCGTCGACGATTCTGGTCAGTACCTGCGGGCGGGAGACGGCGAGCTCGTACCCCTCGCGGCGCATGTTCTCGACGAGGATGGTGAGGTGCAGCTCGCCGCGGCCGGACACGCGGAAAACATCCGGCTCTTCCGTGTCCTCGACGCGCAGCGCCACGTTGCTCTGCAGCTCGCGATAGAGCCGCTCGCGAATCTGCCGGCTGGTGACGAACTTGCCTTCCCGCCCGGCGAACGGCGAGGTATTGACCTGGAAATTCATGACGAGCGTCGGCTCATCGACGTGGATCGGCGGCAGCCCCTCGCTCGACTGCGGGTCGCAGATCGTCAGGCCGATGTTGACCGTCTCGATGCCCGTGATGGCAACGATGTCGCCGGCCCTCGCCTCCTCGACGGAGCGGCGCTCCAGACCGGTGAAGGTGAGTACCTGGCCGATCTTGCCGGGGCCGCGATCCTCATCGCCGTGACGCAACAGGACATTCTGGCCCGGCCGGATGGAGCCGCGGCGGATCCGCCCGATGCCGATGCGGCCGACGTAACTGTTGTAATCCAAGGTCGAGATCTGCAGCTGCAGCGGCAAGGCCGAGTCGGCGGCAGGCGGGGGGACGTGCCTGAGGATGGCCTCGAAGAGCGCCGACATGTCGGGGCGGCGCTCGAGATGATCGGTCCCGGCCCAGCCCTGCAGGGCCGATGCATAGATAACGGGGAAGTCGAGCTGCTGGTCGCTGGCGCCCAGCTTGTCGAAGAGCTCGAAGGTTTGATCGACCACCCAGCCGGGGCGGGCTCCGGGACGATCGATCTTGTTGACCACCACGATTGCATTGAGGCCGAGCGCCAGCGCCTTGCGGGTGACGAAGCGAGTCTGCGGCATGGGGCCCTCGACCGCGTCCACGAGGAGCAGCACGCCGTCCACCATGGAGAGCACGCGCTCGACCTCGCCGCCGAAGTCCGCGTGTCCGGGCGTATCGACGATATTGATGCGCGTGCCGCCGTATTCGATGGCGCAGTTCTTGGCGAGGATGGTGATGCCGCGCTCGCGCTCGATATCATTGGAGTCCATGACGCGCTCCGTCACCTTCTCGTGGGCGGCGAAGGTGCCGGACTGTCGCAGCAGGCAATCGACCAGAGTCGTCTTGCCGTGGTCGACGTGCGCGATGATGGCGATATTGCGGATCGGGGTTTCCTGAGGCATCGGAGCTCGCGGTGGGTGTGCTGGGACTGAATGAGGCCGAGGGGGCCCAATCCCAAGTATGCAAAGACCATCGATAATATCAGGATTATCAGGACCTCGCCCGGGCCGGTATTATGTGGAAGCCATGCTCAAGCTGACGGGTGCCGCGGACGGCGAGGCGCTGATCAAGGCCTGTCACGCCAGGTCGATCGATTTGCTGCGGGGAAACCTCACGCCAGCCGGCATTCTCGCCGCGTCCCCAGGCGATAGAGCGCGTTCCCGCGGCTATACGGCCATATTCGGCAGGGATGCCGCCATCTGCGCCATCGGCATGGCTCTGTCCGGGGATCCGCTGCTCGAGCGTGCGGCCGCGGTCGGTCTCGAGACGCTGGGCGCGCATCAGGCACCGAACGGCCAGATCCCTAAGTTCGTCGAGCAGGGCGCCCGGGAAGCCGATTTCTGGTATCTCGGCTGCATCGACTCGACCCTCTGGTGGCTGCTCGCGCGCGACTTCCTCGAGCGCCGCGCGCCTCCGGTCCGCCGCGGGCGCCCGCGGCGCGTCGAGCTGGCGTTGCAGTGGCTTCTCGCCCAGGAGCATCAGCGATTCTTCCTGCTGCAGCAGAACGAGGCCAGCGACTGGGCCGACATCATGCCGCGCTCGGGATTCGTCCTCTACAGCAACGCGCTGTGGTACGCCGTCAAGCGACGCTACGGGCTGGATCACATCGAGGAGACCCGCGAGAATTTCAACGGCCTCTTCCATCCGTTCTCCGCAGGACTACCGCGCTATCGGCGCGCACGCCTGCTCAATGAGTACGTGTTGCGTGGCGCGCGCACCCGCGATTTGTATCTGAGCTTCGTCAACTTCTCGTTCTTCGGCGAGGAAGGCGATGTGTTCGGCAACATCCTCGCGGTGCTTTGCGGCCTCGCCGACTCCCGCGCCAGCCGCCGTACGCTCGACGCGCTGCAGCAGGCGAAGGTGAGCCGTCTGTATCCCGTGCGCGCCGTCACACGCCCCATCCGCCGCCGCAGCGCCCTCTGGCGCCCCTACATGGCCAGGCATCGCCAGAACGAAGCCTGGCAGTACCACAACGGCGGCATCTGGCCCATGCTCGGCGGCTTCTGGGTGCTCGCGCTCGCCGCCGCCGGCCGGCTGCCCGAGGCGCGGCTCGAGCTGCAGAAGCTGGCCCGCGCCTGTGCGCTCGGTAACTGGCGCTTCGCCGAGTGGCTGCATGGCACCAAGGCTACCCCCCGCGGCATGCCCGGCCAATCCTGGAATGCCGCCGCCTTCCTCATGGCCGAGCGCGCCGTAGCCGAGCAGCGCAACGTCCTCGAATAGCCGCCGGATGTGGCAGACAGCGCAGAGCTCTCTAGTGCAACGGTCGCGCATATCGGGCGAACGTGGCAGAGAGCGCAGCGCAAAATGCCCCCTGGACAGACGCTGATCGCCAGGACGGCGATCCGCGAGCCTCCAGGGGTGCGCTGCCGCCATGGATGGCCAGAACGACGCGCCTGACGGCGTTCTAGCCAGGGGGCATTTTGTGATGCGCTCGTAGACCGAGCGCGGCTGCAGGACAACGGCTATTGGATTCCGGATGAAACGTCCCCAAACTGACCCTCAATGTCAGCAGCCTCTCCCGGACGCATCCGCCACATCCCTCCCCCCGCTCACGAAAAGCTCACTTTCCGCGGCTTCTTCGGCGTCTTTCGCTACAGCCGGCGCGCGATCGAGCTCGTCTGGAGCACCAATCGCCCGCTGACGATCTCTCTTGCCTGTCTTACCGTCATTGCCGGCGTGCTGCCCGCCTCAGTCGCTTACGTCGGCGCCCTCATCGTCGATGCAGTCGTCGGCGCGATCCGCTCCGGGGGTGCCGATACCCGCCGCGTCATCGAGCTCGTCATCCTGGAAGGCATCCTCGGGGCCGCCGTTGCCGGTGCGCAGCGCGGCATATCGCTTGCGCAGTCTTTGTTACGCGTGCAGCTCGGACAGCGGATCAACGAGCTGATCCTCGAGAAGGCACTCACCCTGGAGCTGCGCCACTTCGAGGATTCGGAGTTTTACGACAAGCTGACACGCGCCCGGCGGGAGGCATCCAGCCGCCCGCTGAGCCTCGTCACGCGCACCTTTGGCCTCGCACAGAACGCGATCACACTCATGACTTACGCCGTGGGACTGGCGCGCTTCTCCCCGTGGGCGGTGGCGGTACTGCTGCTCGCCGGTCTGCCAGCCTTCATCGCGGAGGCGAAGTTCTCCGGGGACGCGTTCCGCCTCTTTCGCTGGCGCTCGCCCGAGACGCGGATGCAGACCTACCTCGAGACGGTTCTCGCGCGCGAGGATCATGCCAAGGAGGTGAAGCTCTATGGACTGGGGCCCCGGCTGCTGCAGCGATACCGCGACATCTTCCACACGCTTTATCACGAGGATCGTGCGCTTACCGTGCGCCGCGACGCCTGGGGCTTCGCCTTGGGACTCATCGCGACCCTGACGTTGTACGCGGCATACGCATGGATTGCGGTCACCACCGTCAGGCGGGCGATCACCCTGGGTCAGATGACGATGTACATGGCGTTTTTCCGCCAGGGACAATCGGCCGTGACCGCGATATTGTCGGCTGTCAGCGGCATGTACGAGGATAATCTCTACCTCTCGACGCTGTATGAGTACCTCGAGACGGAGGTGCCGCCCCCCACCGGGACGGTCGTACGCGGGCCGCAACCGGAGGACGGCGTCCGCTTCGAGAATGTGAGCTTCACCTATCCCGGTGCGCAGAGCCCCGCGCTCGAGAATGTCACGCTGCACCTGAAACCCGGCACCAGCCTCGCGCTGGTGGGCGAGAACGGCTCCGGCAAGACGACGCTGATCAAGCTGCTGACGCGGCTGTATTCGCCGACGAGCGGCCGCATCCTGCTCGACGGCGCGGATCTGGCGCGCTTCGACGAAGGCGCTTTGCGGGAGCGGATCGGCGTCATCTTTCAGGACTTCACCCGGTACCAGATGCGCGTTGGCGAGAACGTGGGGGCGGGCGACGAGCGCTACTTCGACGACGAGTCGCGCTGGCGCGAGGCCGCGGCCAAAGGCAGGGCGAGCGCGTTCATCGAGACGCTGCCGAGCGGTTATCACACGCAACTCGGCAAGTGGTTCCAGGACGGCCGCGAGCTGTCCGGCGGTCAATGGCAGAAAGTCGCTCTGTCGCGCGCCTTCATGCGTACGCGGGCGGACGTGCTGGTGCTGGATGAGCCGACGGCGGCCATGGATGCGCAGGCGGAGTCGGAGGTCTTCGAGCACTTCCGCCAGCTCGCGCGCGAGCGCATCACGATCCTCATCTCCCATCGCTTCTCGACGGTGCGCATGGCCGATCAGATCGTGGTCCTCGATGGCGGCCGGATCGGGGAGCGCGGCAGCCATGAGGAGCTGATGCGCGTCGATGGCGTGTACGCGCGCCTGTTCGCGCTGCAGGCGCGCGGTTACCGCTGACGGTGAGGGACATCAGCCGCTGGCGGCCTTCTTGCGCTTCTCCGCCTGGTGCTGCTCGCGCAGGTCGTGCTGCATGCGCAGGTAGTCGACCGGCTGGATGGTCTGAATCATGCATCTCCACCCCTCGGCGCGGACGAAGTCGAAATGCGCATAGACCGTGTCCGCGGTGGACGTGAGGCCGATACGCCGCGCAAACATCAGATTGGTGCACGGGTGTGCGACTTTGATGAGGTAAGCCTGGTTGATGTCCGTCCAGACCACGAGCTGATCGGGCGAGATCGGCTCCCAGCCGTCGTAGTGAGTGAGCCAGGTGAAGTGGTCGACCGGCTTGCCGGCATAGGCCTCGAAGCGGTTGCGCTCAGCCGCCTCCCGCTGCCGCAGCGGAATGCCCGAGCAGGAGGCGAGCAGCGCCGCGCCGACGAGCAGCCAGGCGGCTCGAATGCAGGATTTCGAAAGTGACATGAGAGTACGGCTCCATCTGCCCCGCGGGATTATGCAACGCGCCACCCATCCCGAAGTTGACCTGACGGCGATTTCGTCAATGCGCGCTCGTGAGCAGTGCTACCGGGAAGGACTGCAGAGCTGCTGCCGCGCTGATCGCGGGAACACCGTCGCCGCTCGCCTGCGGAATTTCCGCCCCGTCCAGCACACCGCGAAGCGGAGCGTCGAGCCTGGACGGCAGCTGCACCGCCGTGTCCAGCCAGACCTCGGCCCCCACGGGAGGGCGCAGCCTGCCGTCATCGGTCGCACTGGCGGCACCCATGAGCTTGAGATAGAGGCGTGGAGCGAGAACCACGGCAAGTCTTCCCTCCAGCCGCCGCGCGAAGGCGCAGAGGTGAGCCGCGCGCCGCCCCGTCACCTTGAGCGGCAGATACTCGCCGTGCTCGAAGAGGTCCGGATCGCGCCGCCGCAGCCGCAGCGCTTCCCAGTGCAGGAAGGCCTTGCAGCGCGGATCGGCAAGCTCTTCGGCGAGCGCTCGCGCGAGCGAATCCCGGGCCGCCTCGCTCGTAAGCGCTTCCAGGACGCGCCTGTGCGCGTCGTAATCGACCGGCCGGCGGTTGTCCGGATCGACGAGTGAGAACTGCCAGCTCTCGTTGCCCTGATAGATGTCGGGAACGCCGGGCGCAGTGAGCTTGAGCAGCGTCTGCGACAGGCCGTTCAGCAGCCCGAAGCGCACGATCCGGCCATTGAAGGCACAGAAGTCGCCGAGGAACAGATTCCCCTCGCGGCGCTCGAGCGCGGCGCGGATGAACTGCGTGAGCGCCTCCTCATATTCCGGGTCGACGGCGGCCCAGCTCGTGCGCGTCTTGGCCTCGCGCGCGGCCTTGAGCATGTAGGACTCGATGCGGCGGCGGTACTCATCGAGCGCGGCCTCGTCCGGCTCTTGCAGCGGCCAGGTCCCGATGAGAGTCTGGTAGAGCAGGTACTCGTCATCGGGCGAGGGCGCAGGCAGCCCGCCGACCTCCCGCCGCCGCGTCCGGTTGAACCTGCGCCAGCGGTCCACTGCCTGCCGCCACGCAGCGGGCATTTCCGACAGCACACTGATTCGGGCACGCACGTCTTCCGATCGCTTGGTGTCGTGCGTGGAGGTCGTGAGCATCTCGTGCGGCCAGTGCTTGGCGCGATACTGCGCGTCGGTGTGGAAGGCACCGATCCTGGAGCCGTAGAGATCCGGCTCGCCACCGACCTCGTTGAGCGAGACCAGGCGGTTGAAGCGGTAGAGCGCCGTATCCTCCAAGCCCTTGGCCGTGATCGGCGCGGTGATCTGCTGGAACTTCATCGCGAAGCGGCGCATGCGCGCACGTGCGCTCTCGCTTTGGGCAGTGAGCTCCAGGAGCAGCGCGCTGCGGACGAAATCGAGCACCGGCTGCTCGGTCGAGGAGGCGCGGCGGCGCGCGGCCGCGATCGCCCAGTCGATGTAGCGCCGGTCGCTCTCGGCGACGCTGTCGGTCACGTAGGTCCGGTAGACCGGAAAGCAGGCGATCACCTCCGCAAGGGCCTGCCGCAGACTGTTGAGTGTGAAGTCGCGCGTGCGCCTGTCATCGTGGGCGATTCGCGTCAGGAGGTTGGCGACCGTGTTGAGCTCGGAAGCGAGCGACCGGCGCAGCACGCGGTGCTGGCACTCATAGGCGATGTCGGGCCATTGGCGCGGCTCGCCGACCCAGGAGCGATAGATCCTGCCCATGCGCGACTTGCTGGCTGCATCGACCAGCAGACGCCCGACCACGTTGGCGAAGTGATAGCCGGTCTCGCCGTCCACCGGCCAATCGGGCGGCAGGTGCTCGAAGGATGCCGTGATCTTCTCGGCCACGAGATAGACGGAGCGCCCGCCGCCGGGCGCAGTTACCTGCGAGATCCTGCCGGTCAGCCGGCGGAAATAGCCGAGTGGATCGTACAGACCGTCGGCGTGGTCGATCCGCAGGCCATCGATTGCGCCCGACCCTGCGAGCTCGAGCACGAGGCGGTGCGTCGCCTCGAACACGGCCTCGTTCTCCACCCGCAGCGCCGCGAGATCGTTGACATCGAAGAAGCGGCGGTAGTTGATGTCATCCGAGGCGACTCGCCAGAAGGCCAGGCGAAAGGCCTGCGATTCGAGCAGCTCGTGCAGCGGATCGAAGCTCGCCGGATCGGCCGGATCACCGGCGAAGCCGGCGAGTGCACGGTCCAGCGCGCCGGCGACTGCCGGGGCGGCGGCGATGAGCCCGGCCAGAGACCGCTTGTGGGCTTCCTTGTCGCGGTTGCGCTCGGTGACCTGCTCCGGTGTCGCCCCGCGCCGGTCGGGCAATGCGCCGAAGAGCCGCCGCAGCTCCTCTAGCTTCGAGCAGCGCTCCAGAGCCAGCACCGCATCCAGGATGCGCGGATAGGTGCGCGGATCGAGCGGCATGCGATGCTCGTGATAATGGATGGCGAACGAGCCGAGCTCGCGCTCGAACTGCAGGTGCAGGTCGCCGCGCTCGAGCACAACGCCGTAAGGTTCGGCCAGCACCGGTACCAGCACCTTGTCCGCCAGCGCCGCGTTCGCCGGGTTCCAGTCGATGTCGAAATAATCGGCGTAGATCGAGGCCTGGCCGTTCTCGAGCACATCCAGCCACCAGGCGTTGTCGGATCCCATGATGCCGACATGGTTCGGGACGATATCGAGGATGTGGCCCATGCCGTACGCGCGCAGCTCCGCGACCAGGCGCTCGAAATCCTCCCGGGTGCCGATCTCCGGATTGAAGGAGTTATGATCGACGACATCATAGCCGTGCGTGCTGCCGGCGCGCGCGCGGAAGTACGGTGAGCAG
Source organism: Steroidobacteraceae bacterium (assembly GCA_036000265.1). GTDB lineage: Bacteria > Pseudomonadota > Gammaproteobacteria > Steroidobacterales > Steroidobacteraceae > 13-2-20CM-66-19. The sequence continues at coordinate 11,263 of DASYGA010000242.1, forward strand.
TAAACGTGGCTGATCCCCAACGCCGAGAGGTAAGGGACGATTGCCGTCAGGTCCCTGAAGGTGAATCCGGCGTTGAGCTGCACGCGATAAGTGGCACGCGGGATCCGCCCGAGCGCGGGGCCGTTGGGCTTTGTCTGGTTACCGGCCTGCACGGCCGCGCTCCAGGAGCCAGGTGACGCTCCACGGGGCCAGCTCGTTGCGGGTGAGGACCGCCCGGATCCCCGGATGGGTGGCGAATATCATGCGGCCGGCCGGGCGGCCGACGAGGGGCGCCGCGGTGTCCTTCAGGTTGGCGAGAAGGTGCAGCACTCCGTCATCGCGCAGTCTCCAGTCGACTGCGAATGCACCTCCCGGATCGAAGGCGACGCACGCGCCGCCAGCGATGCGCGGCAGCAAGGGGAGGATGTCGCGCTGGCGAATGGCGAGAAGTCGGCGGTAGTGATCGAACATCCTGGCATGCGGGGGCTTGGCGAGCCGGGTCCAGTCCAGATGCGCGGCGGCGAATGTCGCCGCCTCGCATGGATCGGGCATGCTGCCCTGGAAATGCGCGAACTCGCGCCGGCGTCCGGCGCGCACCTTGCCGGCGAGTTCCGGCTCGAAGTCACAGAAATAGGGGAAGGGCTCGGGCGCACCCCACTCCTCGCCCATGAAGATCATCGGCGGCGAGGGGGCGAGCAGCAGCACGGCCACAGCCGCTCGAAGTGCCTCGGCGCGAGCGAGTTGCGACAGCCGCTCGCCGCGGGGCCGATTCCCCACCTGGTCGTGATTCTGCAGGAAGTTGACGAACGCCGAGGGCGGCAAGTGCGCGCTGCGCTCGCCACGCGGGCGGCCGAGATGGCGGGAGCTCTCGCCCTGATAAGCGAACCCCTCCGCCAGCGCCCGGCAGAGAAGCCGGTGAGGCTGCTCCCGATAGTCCTCGTAATAGCCGTCGGATTCGCTCGTGAGAAGGACGTGCAGGCAGTGATGGCAGTCATCATTCCACTGCGCATCGTAGGTGCTGTCGCCGCCGGGCGGGCCGAGCCGCTGCGCCTCGTTGGCCAGATTCTCGAGCACCAGATATATGGGCCGCTCCCGCCCCGGTCCGCTGCGTGCGGCCGCGGCTATTTCCGTGAGGATGTGCGGCTCGCCCGAGTCGAGGATCGCGTGCACGGCGTCGAGCCTGAGGCCATCGAGGTGATATTCCTCCAGCCAGTAGAGCGCGTTGTGGATGAAGAAATCGCGCACTGCCCGCTTGCTTTCGAAATCCATGGCCGCCCCCCAGGGGGTCGAATGCCGATCGGTGAAGAACTGCGGCGCATAAAGATGGAGGAAATTGCCCTCGGGGCCGAAGTGGTTGTAGACGACATCGAGCATCACGGCTATGCCGTGCGCATGTGCGGCGCACACCAACGACTTGAGTTCCTCCGGTGTGCCATACGCCGCTGCGGGAGCGTAAGGCAGCACGCCGTCGTATCCCCAGCCGCGCGCGCCCGGGAACTCCGCGATGGGCATCAGCTCGATGGCGGTTACCCCGAGCCCCCGAAGATGCTCGAGCATGCGCGCGACACCCGCGAAAGTCCCCTCGGGCGTGAATGTCCCGACGTGCAGCTCGTAAATGACCAACTCCCGCCAGGGGCGGGGGCGCCATTCCTCGTCCGTCCAATCGAAGGCTTCCGGGTCGACGACCTCGGCCGGTCCGTGGACTCCCAGCGGGTTGTGACGCGAGGCGGGGTCGGGCACCAGCGCTTCCCCATCGATGCGATAGCGATAACGGCTGCCGGTGCGCGCTTCGCCAGTGACGAGCTCGAATGTCTCCCGGGCAGTCTCGCCGCCGCGCAGGCCGGCTTCTGCGATGTCAGCGGACGCCGGACGGTGCATTGCCAGGAGCCGCGGCGGCTCTCCCGGATTCTCCAACGCCAACTCCACCCGCCGGGCCGCGGGTGCCCACAGACGAAAGCGCACTCGCCCATCCGCAACGGGCTGTGCTCCGAAGGGCATCTCATGGCGACGCCTGGTCATCGGTACGGGGTCTCCCGCAGGAGCGCCAGCGAGCGCCCCTGCAGGTTGTATCGTGTTCCCGTCTCGATGCGGTGCTGCGCGAACGGCGCATCGGCGGCCGAAGTGTCGAGTGCGGTCCACCAGACTTTCTGTGCGAGCAGCCCGGGAAGCTGAAACGGAATGGGCTCGTGATGCGCATTGCAGAGCAGCACGAAATTGCTGTCGGTCACCAGCCGTCCGCGGCGGTCGCGCCGCTCGATGGCGGCGCCGGCGAGATAGAGCCCCAGGCAGCGTGCGAACGGCACGCCCCATTCCGCCTCGGTCATCTCCCGTCCGTCGGGGCCCAGCCAGATGATTTCCCGCGTGCCCTCGGCGGTGACGGTGTCACCCTGGAGGAAACGCCTGCGGCTGAACACCGGATGGCGGCGGCGCAGCGCGATCAGCCCGCAGGCGAATTCGAGAAATGCCCGTCGGTCCGCGTCGAGCTCCCAGTCGAGCCAGGAGAGCTCGTTGTCCTGGCAATAAGCGTTGTTGTTGCCGCTCTGCGTGTGGCCGATCTCGTCCCCGCCGAGCATCATGGGAGAGCCCTGCGAGAGCAGCAGCGTCGCCAGCAGGTTGCGCTTCTGCTGCGCGCGCAGCGCGCGCACCGATGGGTCGTCCGTCGGCCCTTCGACCCCACAATTCCACGAGCGGTTCTCGTTCGCCCCGTCGCGGTTGCCTTCGCCGTTCGCCTCGTTGTGCTTGCCGTTGTAGCTTACCAGGTCCTCGAGTGTGAAGCCGTCGTGGGCCGTGATGAAGTTGATGCTGGCGTGCGGCTTGCGGCCGCTCGCCTCGTAGAGGTCGGCGGAGCCGGTGAAGCGGCGCGCGAACTCGCCGATCATCCCCGCATCGCCCTTCCAGTAGGCGCGCATGCTGTCGCGGTACTTGTCGTTCCATTCGTTCCAGCCGGGAGGGAAGTTGCCCACCTGGTAGCCGCCGCTGCCGATATCCCAGGGCTCGGCGATGAGCTTCACCTGCGAGAGCACCGGGTCCTGCCCGATGGTGTCGAAGAAGGAGCCGAGGCGATCGACGTCGTAGAGCTCGCGCGCGAGCGCGGACGCGAGGTCGAAGCGGAAGCCGTCGACGTGCATCTCCTGAACCCAGTAACGCAGACTGTCCATGATGAGCTGCAGCACGCGCGGATGCTGCAGGTTTAGGGTGTTGCCGGTGCCGGTGAAATCCATGTAGTAACGCGGGCTTTCCGGGCTCAGCCGGTAGTAAGCCGCATTGTCGATGCCGCGCATCGAAAGCGTCGGCCCGAGCTCGTTGCCCTCGGCCGTATGGTTGTAGACCACATCGAGGATCACCTCGATGCCGGCCGAATGCAGCGTCTTTACCATCGTCTTGAATTCGCTGATCTGTCCGGTGGCCGAGTAACGGCGCTCCGGCGCGAAGAAGCCGATGGTGTTGTAACCCCAGTAGTTGCGCAGTCCCTTGTCGAGCAGCGTGCGGTCATCCACGAACGCGTGCACGGGCATCAGCTCGAGGGTGGTGATCCCGAGCCGCAGGAAGTGCTCGACCATCGGCGCGGTCGCAAGCCCCGCATATGTCCCCCGCAGCCGCGGCGGCACTTGCGGATGACGCTTGGTCAGGCCGCGCACATGCGCCTCGTAGATCACCGTGTCGTGCCAGGGGACGTGCGGCGGCCGATCGTCGCCCCAGGTGAAGGCGGGGTCGATCACCCGGCTCTTCGGGGTGCCGGCGGCGCTGTCGCGCTTGTCGAAGGAGAGATCCGCCTTGGGATGGCCCAGGCGATAGCCGAAATGCGCATCGCTCCAGGTGAGCGCGCCCTCGAGCCGCTTGGCGTAGGGCTCGATCAGCAGCTTGTGGGGATTGAAGCGCTGTCCATGCTCCGGCCGATACGGTCCGTGGACCCGGTAGCCGTAGAGCAGCCCCGGCCTGGCTTCCGGCAGATAGCAATGCCAGACCTCATCCGTGCGCTCGCGCAGCGCGATCCGCTGCACCTCGTGCCTGCCGGAAAGGTCGAACAGGCACAGGTCCACTTTCTCGGCGCCGGCGGAGAAGAGCGCGAAGTTGACACCCTCGCCGTCCCAGGTGGCGCCGCGGGGATAGGGCTGTCCCGGCCAGACCACCCCGATCCTTTGACCCTCCTCGGGAATGGCCGTGGTGCGTCGGCGAGTCGATGTTTGGTCCAATGATCCTCCCACGCCCTCACTCGGTGAGCCCGAGCAGGCTATGGAGGGGAATGCGGGTCCAGTCCGGGCGGTTCCCGAGCTCGTAACGCACCTCGTAAAGCGCCTTGTCGATCTCGAACAGGGTGAGGAGCGGGTGCGCCTGCTGCAGCGAGCCGTAGAGGCCCGCGGCGCCGGCAACCTCGTCGTACGAGGTGATGAAGGCGCGGCGGGTCTCCTGCTCCCAGGAGTGAAGCTGCGGCTCCCAGCGGCCGCAGTCATCGCCTCCCTGAAGCGCGCAGCGCTCCAGTGCGGCATGGCGCGCATAAGCGAAGGAGCGCAGCATGCCGGCCACGTCGGTCAGGGGCGAGTGTTTGCGGCGGCGCTCCGCCAGCGTGCGGCCGGGCTCGCCCTCGAAGTCCACGATGATGAAGTCATTGCGCTTGAGGAGCACCTGCCCGAGATGATAGTCACCGTGACGGCGTGTCTTCAGGCCGTGGGGTGCGGCGGCCGCGCATGCGGCGATCCTCTGCAGGAGGCTGGCCGAGCGCGCCAGCAGCGCCTGAGCGTCCGCCGCGATGACCGGCGACAGCTGCGACAGCCGGCCCGACAGCAACGTCAGGGTAGCCTCAGCATCGGCGCGGGTGGCCGCAACCCATGCGGTCAGATCCGCGGCGGTAATCGGCTCCGGTGCGAAGGCGGGATCGTCCGTGGGCCGGGCCAGTGCGCGATGCAGTTCCGCGGTCCGGATGCCGAGCGTCCGCACCTGCGAAAGATAGAGGCCGTGGGCATCATCGAGCATCGGCACGCCGCCGCGGCGGTCCTCGAGGAAGCGCACCAGGTAATCGAGAGTGTACGTCCAGCCGTCGCCCTGGTTGGTCACGAAGGCCTGCAGCAACGCCATGGTGTAGCCGGCGGACTCGCGATCGATGTACTCCGCGGCTCCCGCGACCGGCACTATGTTGGGGAAGCGGGCGATCTCGGTGAGATAACGGCCGATCTCAAGCTCCGGATTCAGGCCGGGCTGCAGCTTGCGGTAGATCTTCAGGAAGAGCGCATCGCCCACACGCAGTGTCGTGTTGCTGCTCTGGGCTCCCATGGGGCTAACGGCAAGCTCCGCGGCTGGATCGCCGCGCAGTTCCGCGTATACCGCCGTGGGCGTGAACTGCACGCGGCCCTCCTGAGTGGGAAGCTCCGCCGAGGCGCCCATCGCGTCGATGATTGCGCGCGCGAATGCGTCGTCGCCGCACGCGTCGGCGAGGACACCGACGGTTGCCTGTTGGCGTACGCGTGCGAGGGCGGCTGGCTGGAGCCTGCGCCAGCGGGCCTCCTCAGTGTCTTCGAACGCAATGGCGAGCGGCACGAAGTAGCGGTCGCTCACACCCTGGCTTTCCACGCAGTAGATGCCGGCAAACCAGCGGGGCAGCGGATCCTGGCGCTCGGTGTGATCGAGGAGCCGGGCGCTCGTGATCGGTGTGCCCTTGCCGGCGAACCAGCGCTGTGCGGCGATGTATTGCGGCACGATGCGCTCTTCCAGCTGCGCACGCAGCCGCCGCGCCAGACCCGCGCGCCAGGCGGCGACCTTGTCCGGGAAGAAGCTGTTCCAGCCCTCCACCAGCACCAGCACCGGCAGGTCCTCGCGCGGCAGACGCTCGTCGTGCCACGACGGTGGCGCGGCTTCCCGGCTCAGGCGAAACCAGTAAAAACCATAGGCCGGCAGCGTCAGGAGGTATGGCAGCTCGCCCACGGGCGGGAACACCGAGCGGCCGAGGAGCTCGATGGGGATCGCTCCCTTGTGGTCGGAAAGATCGATCTCCACCGGCTGCGCCGAGCGCGAGAGGTTCGCCACGCAGAGGATCACGTCCTCGGCGTACTGGCGCAGATAGACCAGCACCTTGCGGTTGCCGGGACGGATGAAGCGCAGGGTGCCGCGGCCGAAGGCTTGCGAGGTCTTGCGCACCGCGAGCATGCGCCGCATCCAGTTGAGAAGCGAGGAGCGGTCGCGCGTCTGCGCCTCGACGTTGACGGCCTCATAGCCGTAGATCGGATCCATGATGGGCGGCAGGTAGAGCTGCTGCGGGTCGGCGCGCGAGAAGCCGGCATTGCGGTCCGGGCTCCATTGCATGGGGGTGCGCACGCCGTTGCGGTCGCCGAGATAGAAGTTGTCTCCCATGCCGATCTCATCGCCGTAGTAGATGATCGGCGAGCCGGGCATGGACAGCAGCAGGCTGTTCATGAGCTTGATGCGCTCGGGATCGTTCTCCATGAGCGGCGCCAGGCGCCGGCGGATGCCGAGGTTGAGCCGGGCCCGCGTATCGGCCGCGTAGGCCTGGTACATGTAGTCGCGCTCGCGGCTGGTCACCATCTCGAGCGTCAGCTCGTCGTGATTGCGCAGGAAGACCGCCCACTGGCAGGTCTCGGGAATGTCCGGGGTCTGATCCATGATCTCGACGATGGGGTGGCGGTCCTCCTGGGCGATCGCCATGTACATGCGCGGCATCAGCGGAAAGTGATAGGCCATATGGCACTCATCGCCGTCGCCGAAGTAATCGCGCACGTCCTCCGGCCACTGGTTCGCCTCGGCCAGCAGCATTCCCTCGGGATGCCGGGTCGAGATCACCTTGCGGATGCGGCGGATGATCTCGTGCGTCTCGCGCAGGTTCTCGTTGTTCGTGCCTTCCCGCTCGACCAGATAAGGGATGGCGTCCAGCCGGAAGCCGTCAACTCCGTGAGCCAGCCAGAACTCCATGATCCGGGTGACCGCGCGCACGACGTGCGGATTGTCGAAGTTCAGATCGGGCTGGTGGCCGAAGAAGCGATGCCAGTAGTACGCTTTCGCCACCGGGTCCCAGCTCCAGTTGGAGCTCTCCGTATCGCGGAAGATGATCCTCGTGCCGGCGTAGCGGTCGGGGGTATCGCTCCAGACATAGAAGTTGCGCTTCGGCGAGCCGGGCGCCGCGCGCCGTGCCGCCTGAAACCAGGGATGCGCATCTGAGGTGTGGTTGATCACCAGCTCCGTGATGACGCGCAGCCCCCGGCGGTGAGCCTCGCGCACGAAGGTGCGGAATTCGCGGCGCGTGCCGTACTGCGGATGTATGTTGTGGTAGTCGGCGATATCGTAGCCGTCATCGCGCCCCGGGGAGGGGTAGAAGGGCAGCAGCCAGATGGTGTTGACACCGAGCTCCTGGATGTAGTCCAGCTTGCGCGTGATGCCCTGGAAGTCGCCGATGCCGTCGTCGTTGCTGTCGAAGAACGCACGGACGTGCACTTCGTAGATGACCGCGTCCTTGTACCAGAGGGGATCGCCGGTGAAGGGCGGCGGCTCGGCCAGTGCGTTCATTTAGAGAAAATAATCGAAATCGCGCTCGGTGCGGACCTTGCGGCGGACACGGAAGAGGTGGGCCGCCGTCCCCCAGGGGTCGAGGGCGACATAGTTGCGCGATCCGCGCCACAGGAAACGCGCTCCGGACAGGAGGTCGTCCATCTGATAGGGCATATCCGCCGCCAGCCCGAGCGCGGCCAGGTCCAGATCCACCCAGCCTGTCTGCGCGTGGTGGGGATCGACGTTGACGATCGTGAGCACGGAATCCTCGCCACTGGTCTTGCTGTAGGCGACCAGCGCCTCGTTATCGATGGCATGGAACTGCAGCGTCGCATCGCTCTGCAGTGCCGCGTTCTCGCGGCGGATGCGGTTCACCCGCGTGATGAGATCGCGCAGACTCGCCGGATCGTCACGGTTCCACGAGCGCAGCTGGTACTTCTCCGAGTCCAGGTATTCCTCCGAGCCGCTCTCGCGCGGGCGGCCCTCCAGCAGCTCGAACGCAGGCCCATAGATCCCATAGCTCGCGCCCAGCGTCGCCGCGAGGATGAGGCGTGTCACGAAGGCCGGCCGGCCGCCGAACTGCAGGTACTCGGTGAGGATGTCCGGCGT